>VFZY01000108.1 GCA_016870915.1 Acidobacteriota bacterium
GGGAGAGGTGTCGAAAGAACTGCTGGAAACAGGCATGTTGTCAGTTTTCGTTTTTGTGCGATGGTCGAAAGAAGCCATCCGCAGGCACTGGCCCGCCCTCGGAAAGGGGATTCTGATCAAATCCGGCACGGGAGTGAGGCGTTGATGTACACTGTCGGGGTCCGGGAGACCCAAAATGGAAATCCCGGACTATTCGATCACTGGCGAAAACTACGTCGGCTTCGACCCCCATTCGCACGAGGTTCGCAATACGTTCACCTGGACCAGCGGCGGACACCTGATCAAGTTCGGCGGCGAGTATGCCTACAACATCGCCGACCGGGAGGCGAGCAACGAATCGGACGGGCAGACGTTCAACTGGAGCGGGTTGCGGGCCGGCAACGGCTATGCCGACTACCTCCTCGGACTACCGGCAAATTTCACGCAACAGTCCTTGCTGCGCTCCGGCAACCGTTATTCGACCACCGGCTACTTCTTTCAGGACGACTGGAAGGTGGCGCGTACCCTCACGTTGAATCTGGGACTGCGATGGGAGCCCAACTTTGCCATTTCGGACGCCAACAACGAGATGGTGGCTTTTCAGCCCGGCCAACGATCCACCATCTATCCGAACGCGCCTCCGGGATTGCTGTATCCGAACGACCCTGGCATTCCCCGCGCGACGATCCCTTCGGACTGGAACAACTTCGCTCCTCGCGTCGGCTTCGCCTGGCTGCCCTTCGGCCCGAACTCGAAAACCAGTGTCCGCGCCGGCTACGGGATGTTCTATAACACCTCCCGCGGCTTCCTCCTCAACGAAGCGCAAATCAACCAGCCCTTCGTACTCCGCATCCGCATCAACGACCCGGCGAGCTTTGAGAATCCCTGGAGCGGGTTTCCGGGAGGCGATCCGTTCCCGTTCCGTCCGCCAACCTCCTCGGAGGAGCGTCGCGCGTACCGTTTCGTTACGCCCACGACGATCGGGCGCTACTTTCCGTTCGACAACTCCACTCCGTACGTGCAGCAGTGGAACTTCACGCTCCAGCGCGAAATCGGCGCCGGGAACGTCGTGACCGCTGCCTACGTGGGCTCCAAGGGAACCAAGCTTCACATCAACTACGAGGATAATCAGGCGGTTTTCGTGCCCGGCTCCTCCACCACGGCAAACATCGACGCGCGCCGGCCTTTCCGTGATTTTCAGAGCATTGTGGCGGCCGCTACCACCGGCACTTCGAGCTATCACTCCTTGCAACTCAGCTTCAACCGCCGCTTCGTCAAAGGGTTGTTCATGATGGCCAACTACACCTGGTCGAAGTCGCTGGACCTGCAGTCGGTGGATCGTGCGGTCGGGCTCATTCAGGATCGGCGCAACATTCGTGCCGATCGCGGACCGTCGGATTTCGACCGGAGGCACAACTTTGTCACGTCCTTCCTCGCTTCCATCCCGATGCCGCTGAAGTCAGGACCGCTTTCGCGGCTCACCCAGGGGTGGCAGGCCAATGGAATCGTGACAGTACTCAGCGGCGGGCCCCTCACCGTGATTCCGGGCAACGACCGGGCGTTGCAGGGCGGCGGCAACCAGCGCGCCGATGTCACCGGCGACTGGCGCCTCGCCTCGGGCCGCAGCTTCAATCAGCAGCAGGCTCGATACTTCGACACCTCCGTGTTCGCGGCTCCCGCGCTGGGCCAGTTCGGCAACTCGCAGCGGAACCTCGTCTACGGAACCGGCCAGTACAACCTGGATCTGGCGTTGTTCAAGAACACGAAGCTGACCGAGCGCTTCAGCCTGCAGTTCCGCTGGGAACTGTTCAACGCGCTGAATCATGCCAACCTGGGGGATCCCGTCGTGAACCTGATCTCGCCGGCCTTCGGACGGATCAACACCGTCACCGGGCCGCGGATCATGCAATTCGGCATGAAGGTGATCTTCTGATAAACCGCGCAAGACGGACTCGCACCGGCTCTCCGTTAAGTCGCTCGTTCCTGGACGTCTGGAGCCGCGCCGGAGCGGCCTTTGCGCTTTTGATAAACAGTCTTCGATGCATGTCCCTGCTGTTGCTTGCCTCATGCGGTGCAGTCCCGGAACGTGGCAGCGGCGGCCCGCCGGTGGTGGCCGAGACTCTGTCCCGGGCCAGGACCCCACAGGGGCAGTACATTTCCTGGAAGGAACACCTCATCGACAACGAGGCGATCAACGGTGGCGTCGCGGTCCGGGGCGGGGACGGCATCCAGATGGCCGACTTCGACAAGGATGGCCACAAAGATTTCGTCACCGTCCATGAAGACAGCGGCCATGTTCGGATTGCGTTCGGCTCGCCCAGCCCGGACCAATGGGAACTGATCACCCTGGCCGAGGGCGCCGAAGCCAAAGCTGCCGAGGATGTGGCCGTGGCTGACCTCAATGCCGACGGCTACCCCGATGTGATCGTGGCTTGCGAATTGGCGCATCTGATCTATCTGCAGAATCCGGGCAGAGATGCGCGCGCCCGAAGGTGGGAGCGCGTGATTCCCGCGAACTTCCAGGGTCGCGGCTCCTTCATCCGCGTGTTCTTCGCCGACCTGAATGGGGACGGCCGGATGGAAGTGGTCACGGCCAACAAAGGTGAACAGAATCCTGTGATCAAGCCCGGGGATCTGCAGGGGAAGGATCATCCCCTCAAGGGAATCTCCTGGATCGAGCCGCCATCAAATCCGCTGCGGCCCAAGGGCTGGACCGAGCATGTGCTTGGCCGGACGAAGATCCCGGTCAATGCCCAGCCGGTAGACCTGGACGGCGACGGCGACTTGGATGTGCTGGTTGGCAGCCGGTTCGAGCAGCGAGCCTGGTGGTATGAAAACCTGGGCGGCGTAAAGCCCGCGTTCCGCGAGCGGAAGATGGAAGTCGAGGGCGGGGGACGGCTCACCGCATTCATGGCCGCCTTTCACGACATGAACGGAGACGGACGGCTGGACATCGTGCTGTGCGACAAACCCAATGTATTGTGGATCGAGCAGCCCGCGGATCTCAATCATCCGTGGCGGCGGCACAACATCGGCGGCATCGCTCCGGATGCGCCCACGGGAATCCAGATCGCCGATATCAACGGTGACGGGAACATCGACGTGATCACCGGCGCCTACTCGGGCTATCCGCGGGACCGAGATGGGGACGGCGTTACCTCGGAGAGCGTTGCCGGCCGGATCGCCTGGTTTGAAAACCCAGGGAATCCCGCCGGAGCATGGGTCCGCCACGACATCGTTCGCACCAAGCGCGGCATGCACGACGGATTCGTCGCATTCGATCTGGATAAGGACGGCGACATCGATTTTTTGGGCACGCGCGGCAATAGCAGTAACTTCGACGGCGTGTTCTGGTTGGAGCAGGTGCGGACCGCGGCGCCCGTTCGCGCCTTCATCCCGGCGCGCAAGGTGGAAAGTATGCATCTGCCGCTACCGAAGGCCGAGTGGGCGCAGTGACGTCTCACCGCCACGATCTCGAATGGCTCCTGCATGGGGGCAAGAGGAATTTACTATGTTGACTCGCCGGCAGCTTCTCGCTTCTCTCGCGGCCGCGGCGCCGCGGCCCAACCTGATCATCATCTCCTCGGATGACCATCACTATCAGTGCCTGGGTGCGGCCGGGAATCCGCACATCGCCACCCCGAATCTGGATCGGCTGGCGTCACGGGGCGTGAACTTCACGCACGGCATTGTCAGCACGTCGCAGTGCTGCCCCAGCCGCGGCATTCTGCTCTCCGGGCTCGAGACGTATCAGTCCGGCCTGATGTCGAACGGTTTCAAGGCCTTCAAGCCCGATCTTGGGCCCACCGTGGTGGAGCAGCTTCGCCGCGCCGGATACGCCACGCACCTTGTCGGCAAGTGGCACATCACCAACCCGCCCGCGGCCTGTGGATTTTCACACGCGCCGCTGTGGTTGCGCGGCGGCAACAGCAAGTACATCGATCCGGAGCTGCGGCGTGGTTTGGATGGCAAGGACGAGGCCGTTCCCGGCCACATTACGGAGTTGTTCTCCAATACGGCGATCGACGTGATTCGTGGGGCCACTCAGCCTTACCTGTTGTGGCTGGCCTACAACGCGCCGCACACTCCTTACACGGTTGTGGATGGCTTCCGGCCCAGGAGTCCCCAGCCGCCGCCCGTGCATCCCAAGGACGCCACGGAGTTCGACTGGTCCACGTATTACGCGGTCATCTCACACCTGGACGCTCATCTGGGCCGCGTGATCGAGTCGATTGAACAGGCGGGCCAGTGGGAGAACACCCTGGTCGTGTTCCTCGGCGACAACGGATTCCTTTGCGGCACCAAGGGACTGGACGGCAAGGTGCATCCTTGGGAGGAGTCCCTGCGCGTGCCGTACATCGTCTCCGGCGGAGTGGTCAAAGCGCGTGGCAAGAGCAACAGCCCCGTGGCGAGTATCGATGTGCCGGCGACGCTGCTCGACTACGCGGGAGTGCGTCCGGCTTATGCGCTCAGCGGCAGCACCCTGCGCCCGGAGTTGACCGGACGGTCGTCGCGGCGTCAACACTCTTTCGCGGTCTGGAATGATGGACGGCCTGAGGGTCTGGCCACGCGCCAGGCCGTGGAACCCTATCGGGTGGTGCGTTCCCGGACGCACAAGCTGATCGTCTGGGAATCCGGCAAGCAGGCGTTGTACGAGTTCGACCGGGACCCGGGCGAGACAAACAACCTGATTTCTGAACGCCAACAGCTTGCCGCGAGCCTTCGGGCGGTTCTCACGCAGCGAATGCGGGCGACCAACGATCCGGCGCTCCGTTGGTTGAGCCGCCTGTAGGGCATCCTCCCGGAAATCCTGCGGAACACGTGCCAGACGGAGCCACGCCGGAGCGGAGCCGCAAGCCGGGTTCGCGCGTTCGGATGAGATAATGCACGCATGAATGCGCGCCTCCTGTTACTGACGCTCACTCCGCTCGTCGGTTTCGCCCAGGCCGAATCCGCCCGCCTCCATGGCGTCGTCACCGATCCTTCGGGCGCCAGCGTCGCCAGCGCCCGCGTCAACTTCATCCATGTCGCCACCGGCGCCCGCTCCGCCGTCAACACCGACGCGGAAGGCCGCTACGTCTCCCTGCCACTCCGCATCGGTGAGTACCGCGTCGAGGCGCAGGCCGAGGGCTTCAAGCGCGCCGTCCGCTCAGGTGTCGTCCTCGAGATTCAGCAAACCGCCCAACTCGATCTCGCGCTCGAACTCGGCGCCACCAGCGAAACCGTCGACGTTACCGCCGACGCTCCGCTGCTGTCCACCTCCGACGCCACCCAGGGCCAGGTGATCAACAACAAACGCATTGTCGACATGCCGCTGAATGGCCGCAACTATGTCCAACTCGCCCTGCTTTCCGTCGGCGCGGTGGAAACGTCGAACGGCGCCCGCTTCAGCACGTTCAGCGCCGCTGGCCAGCGCGCTCCGCAGAACAACTTCATGCTCGACGGCATCGACAACAACAATGTTCAACTCGCGGCGCAAGGACGCCAGGCCGAAACCGTCCAACCCTCCGTCGACGCCATTCAGGAGTTCAAGATCTCCACCAACTCCTTCTCCGCCGAGTACGGCCGGGCCACCGGCGCCGTCGTCAACGCCACCATCAAATCCGGGTCCAACGGCTTTCATGGCACCGCCTTCGAGTTCCTTCGCAATGACAAACTCGACGCCAAGAACTTCTTTGATTCGCCGGCCTCGAAGCGCCCGCCCTTCAAGCGCAATCAATACGGGTTCTCCTTCGGCGGCCCCATCATCCGCAACAGGACGTTCTTCTTCGGAGACTATGAGTGGACCGACATCCGTGAATCGCGCACGGCGAACAACACCATCCCCACGCTCCGCATGCGCGCCGGTGATTTCGGAGAGTTCCGCAACATCGTGCACGACCCGGCCACGTACTCCGCCTCCACCCGGGCCCGCGCGCCGTTCCCCGACAATCGCATTCCCGGTAACCGCTTCGACCGCATTGCCCGGCAAGCCCTCGGCTGGTACCCGGCCCCGCAGAACGCGAACCTGACTCAGAACTATCTCTCGAACCCGCCCAACAATGCTGATGTCGGCCGCGGCGACATCCGGATCGACCACACCATCAACGCCAGCGACACCGTCTATTTCCGCTACAGCCGTCAGGGCCTCTTCGAGCCCGCCTCGCCCGGTCTGCCGCCGCCCGGCTTCGGCTCGGACTCCACCGACTTCAGCAACACCGGCACCAACATGGGCGTCGCCTGGAGCCATACCTGGTCGCCTCGCTTGCTCACCACCTCGCGCCTCGGCTGGAATCGCCTCTTCACCAACGAACAGCCCGCCACCGAGACCAACGCCAACGCCACGCTCGGTCTTCGCGGCGTCGACAACCTCACGCCCGGCGCGCCCCGCTTCAACATCGCCGACGTCACCGGCCTCGGCATCGGCCCCAACCTCCCGAACCTCAACGATTCGCAGACCCGGCAGTTCGTCAGCGACACCACCTTCGTCGCGGGCGCGCACTCCTTCAAGTTCGGCGCCAATCTTTCCTGGCTGCAAGCCTTCATCACCAACCCGAAGGAAGGGCTGGGCGTGTTCGCCTTCAATGGCAACTTCACGCGCAACTCGCTGAACAACAGTGGCGGCAACCCCACGGCCGACTTCCTGCTCGGCATGTCCAACCAAACCGATATCGCCAATCCCGTTTACTCCAATCTGCGCAGCCCGTTCCGCCACTTCTACGCGCAGGACGAATGGCGCGCGACGTCGAAGCTGTCCCTCTCGCTCGGCCTGCGCTACGAGTTCAACGGCAATTGGGTGGAGACGCGCGACATGCTGTCGAACTACGACATCGATGCCGCCGGCGAGATCAAGCCGATCGTCGTCGCTCAGGCCGGATCGCGTTTCTCCCGCGCGCTGATCCGCGACGACCGGAACAACTTCGCCCCGCGTCTCGGGTTCGCCTACTCCGCCACGGGCAAGACCGTCATCCGCGGCGCCTTCGGACTCTTCGTTGGCAACTACGAGGGCACGGGCGGGGGCCGCTTCATGCTGGGAAATCCGCCGAACACCATCAGCGTGCGTCTGCTGACGGACTCGATCACCCCGGGTTTCCTTCTGCAGGACGGCGTGCCCGCCGGCTCGCTCAACCCGCGGAACGTGACCAACCTGCGCCTGTCGTCATTCCAGACGAATCCTAAGTGGCCGACGGCGATGCAATGGAATCTCAACATCCAGCGCCAGGTCGCGAAGGACCTGGTGTGGGAGATCGGCTACTACGCTGCCAAATCCGTGCACCTGCCGACACGCTGGAACGCGAACTACGCACCGCCGGGCGCCGGCAACATCAACAGCCGGCGGCGCTTCGGTTCATTGATCTACCCCGGAAGCAGCTTCGTGGTGCGCCCGCTGGCGATCGTCGACCGGCACGATTGGTTCGGCAACTCGCAGTTCCACTCGATGCAGACGCGCCTCGAGAAGCGCTTCTCCTCGGGCCTCGGCTTCCTGGCTGGTTACACGTTCTCGAAGACCATCGGCGACACGGGCGGCTTCTCGGCGGCGGGCGGCCCGCCCGGCACGCCGCAGGGTTTCCAGAATCCGCTGAACCGGCGGCTCGAAAAATCCCTCGACGACCAGCACTTGGCGCATCGCTTCGTCGGCAGTTATCAGTACGAGTTGCCTTTCGGCCAGGGCCGGCGCTTCGGATCGTCGATGAAGGGCGTGGCCAACGTGGTGTTGGGCGGCTGGTCGGTGGGCGGTATCACGACGCTCGCGTCGGGGCAGCCGCAGGGGCTCACGGTCCGCGGCGACAACGCCAACACGGGCGACCCCAATCGGCCGAACATCATCGGCGATTGGCGCCTGGCGCGCGGCGAGCGTACGCTCAACCGCTTCTTCAACACGGCGGCGTTCGCGCCGAACGCGCCGCTCACGTATGGCAACGCCGCCCGCAATGTTCTCGAGCAGCCCGGCTTGGTGAACTTCGACTTTGCGTCGTTCAAGCGCTTTGCGCTCACCGAGCGCGTCAACGCACAGTTTCGTTTCGAAGCGTTCAACCTGTTCAACACGCCGAGTTTCGGTGCGCCGAGTTCGGAGGTCGGCAACGTCAACTTCGGCCGTATCACCACCGCCGGGCGGGCGCGCAATTTGCAATTCGGGCTAAAGATCATCTTCTGACAACGAATCGGCCCGGCACCCGTGAACCGCCCCTGATTCACCGCGCGGTTCACAATCGGAAGCCTTTTCGCCTGTTCATGGTGCGCACCCGCCTGACACCCGCAGGCCACCGCGTGCAAAGAACGATTCAGGGGTATACCATAACTGGCGGAGGTTGTTTGCTCATGACCGCTCGCCTGGCGCTTTTTGCCGCCGCCGCTTCCCTCACTTTCGCGCAGGATTACCGGGCCAAGATTCAGGGCATCGTCACCGATTCAAGCGATGCCACCATCGTCGGCGCCAAGGTGACCATTCGCAACATCAACACCGGCATCTCCGCCGTCCGTGACACCGGTGTGAACGGAGCGTACCTGTTCGACAACGTGGAGCCCGGCACCTACACCGTCTCCGCGGAGTTGCAGGGATTCGCCCGGCAGGTGCAGGAGAACGTCCTGGTGCAAACCCGGGCTGATGTCACCGCCAACTTCTCGCTGCGGCCAGGCTCGATGGTGGAAACCGTCACCGTCAGCGCTCAGGCCGTGACCCTTCAGTTCAATACCTCCACACGCGAACTCACCGTCGACCGGAAGATGCTGATGGACCTCCCGGTCAAGGCGAGAAACCCCTTCACGCTCGCGCTACTGGACCCCGCCGTCGTCAACCGCTACGGCGCCGAGCGCAACCCGTTCTTCATGTGGTCTTCCTCCCAGATGGACGTCGGCGGCAACACCACCACCAAGAATGACCTGCTGCTCGATGGCGCGCCCACCCAGATTGGGCCGAAAGGCTCCTACGCTCCCCCGATGGATGCGGTTCAGGAGTTCAGCGTGCAACAGAACTCCGTCGATGCCGAGTTCGGCCACTCGGCTGGCGGCATTCTTTCGGTGGCCATGAAGTCCGGCACGAATGATATTCATGGAACCGGCTACTACTTTGGGCGCAATCCCCGGTTCAACGCCATGCAGAATCCCATCACCCGCACGCCCAACTTCATCAAGAACCACATCTGGGGCGGAACCATCGGCGGGCCCGTTCGCAAGAACCGCCTCTTCACCTTCACAACCTATGAAGGCTGGCGCACCAAGGAACCTCGCGATGCCCTGCGCACCGTTGCCACCGACCTGGAACGCACCGGCGACTTCTCAAGATCCCTCAACCGCGCCGGCGGACTTCGTGCCATTTTCGATCCCACCACCACCGTTCTCAACGTGGCCACCAACAGCGCGTCTCGAACACCGTTCGCCGGCAACATCATCCCGGCCAGCCGCATCGATCCCACCTCCCGGCGCGTCGCCCAGGACTTCTGGGGACCCAACAATCCCGGGGACGATCTGGCAGGTTCAAACAACTTCAAGGCCTCCTACGCCTGGCCCATGAAGAACTGGAACTTCTCCAATCGCACCGACTGGAACGTGAGCGACAAGCTCAAGGTCTTCGGCCGCTTCTCCCGCTTCAAGACGGTCCTTGACCAGGACAACTACACGCCCAACAACTCGCGCGCCATGCCGAACGACAACGGCGGCATCATGAACTCGCGCAACGTGGCTGGCGACATGGTGTACACCATGTCCCCGAATACCATCTTCAACTTCCGCGGCAGCTTCTCCTCTCTGGAAGATGACTACTCGGCGCCCGCCGCCGCCGTTGGCGAGAAGGGCCTCGCCGACTTCTGGCCCGGCAACGCCTGGTACACCCCCTACGTCAAGGGCATGCCGCTCATCTATTACCCCTACATCGGCATCAACGGCGCCACAACGGCCGGCTACGGCAAGGGCAGCTACTGGTTCCAGCATCCACGCCACTGGGCATTCAGCGGCAAGATGTCGCAAAACAGGGGCAAGCACTACATCAAGGCGGGCGCCGAGTACCGCTATCACGTCGGCGTCGGCACCTTCCCCAACCTGATGAACTTCAATTTCTATCCGGACACCACCGCCGACACGTACCTGCGTCCGGATACCGCGCGCTTTGGGGATGCCCACGCCTCATTCCTGCTGGGCACGATCGACGAACGCTCGAACGCCACCGGCGTGCCGTTCCAGACCCAGCCCATCCCGTTCCTGGGCCTGTTCTTCCACGATGACTACAAGCTGAGCCGCCGCCTGACGCTCAATCTCGGCCTGCGGTACGAATGGGAGTCCGGCCCCTACGACGAACAGGACATCTATTCGCGCTACCTCGACACCAACGCTCCGAACGAGGCCATCCGCCGTTCTCCGCCTGTCATCCCGGCAGACCTCCTCTCGCTTTCCCAGCCCAAATGGAACGGCCAGTGGGTCTTCACCGACGCCCAGAATCGCAAGCCGTGGACCACCCAGAAGAACATCCTCCTTCCACGTATCGGCCTCGCGTTCCGCGTCAATGACCGCACGGCGATCAATATCGGAGCTGCCCGCTACGTCGTTCCCATTTCCACCGTCGCCAACACCTTGTCACGCTGCACCTGGTGTCCCGGCTTTAACCAGACCACCACGCCCCTGCCCAACATCGAAGGACGGCCGCAGGCGGCGCTTTCCAATCCGTTCCCCAATGACCGCAATCCGCTCCAGCAGCCGGTGGCGAAGTCTCTCGGCGCCTTCACCAACGTTGGCAATCCGGCGAATTGGGCCAGCCAGGATTACAGGGCCCAGATCAATGACCGAATCAATTTCACCATCATGCGTGAGATCTTCGGGCAGTTGAAACTGGATGCCACCTGGTTCCTCAACTTCGGCCGAAATGTGCCCCACAACATCGACCTCAACATGGCGGACCCGAATCTGGCCTATACCTACAAGGCCCAGTTGTCGCAGAACATCCCCAACCCCTTCCGCAACTACCTCACTCCGGCGCAGTTCCCCGGCGTGCAGCGGAACGCCGTCCAGGTCACCCGCGGCAGCCTGCTCCGCCCGTATCCTCACTACGGCAGCCTCACAGTGAATAACGTCGGCGATTGGCGCTCGCGTTATCAGGCGCTTCAACTGCGGCTTCAGCGTTCCTACACAGCTGGCGCCAGCCTGCTCATTGCGTACAACTACAACCAGGAGCGCAATGAGGCGTTCTTCAATGATCTGCAGCAGTATGTCAATCAGGTCTTCTGGCTCGGCTCGAATAACGCACGCCACCGCTTCACCGGCGCCGGTACCTACGACTTCCCGGTGGGCAAGGGCCGCAAGGTCGGCTCCAACATGCACCCCGTGCTGAATGCCGCCCTCGGCGGCTGGCAGATCAGCGGCATCTACACCTTCCGCTCCGGCGAATTCATCCGCTTCCCGCAGGCCGACATCCTGGGCGATCCCAAGATCGCCAATCCCGGCCCTTCCCGCTGGTTCAACACCGATGCCTTCCGCATCCCCACACCGTTCACGCCGCGCACCAACCCCTATCAGTACGATGGTGTCAACGGCCCGGTGTTCTGGAACCTCGACGGCACCCTCTCAAAGTTCTTCAACATCACGGAGAGCAAGAAGATCGAATGCCGGTTTGAAGCCTACAACCTCACCAACAGTCTCATGTGGGCCAATCCGGTCACCGCCATCGCCAACCCCCTCTTTGGCCGCTCCACCGCGCAGGCCAATCAGAATCGTGGTCGCGAAATGCAGTACACGCTCCGGTACATCTTCTAGATCATGCAACGGCGCGTTTTCACCACTGCCCTGCTGGGCGCCCTGGCCTCCAACGCCCAGGCGCCCCCGGCCAGGTTGCCAAATCGCCCGAAGGTGCCGGGGGCGCTCCAACTGCGCACCCGGCGGCGCGAAGCGCCGGGCGGCAAACTTCGCGTTGCCGAACAGACCGCCCGCTGGGAAACGGCCCGCACCGCCATCATCATCTGCGACATGTGGGACACCCACACCTGCGCCCTGTCCGCGCAGCGCGTCGCCCTGATGGCTCCGCGCATGAATCAGGTGCTCAGCGCCGCGCGCGGCCACGGCGTCATGATCATCCACGCCCCCAGTGACACCATGAAGTTCTACGAGGGCACGCCCTACCGCCAGCGCATGAAGGAGGCGCCAACGGCTTCCTCACCGTTCCCCCTCTTGAATCGCTGCCCGCGCGACTCGGCCGAAGAGAAGGCTTTTCCCATCGACGATACGCGCAGCCCCTGCGATGACCCCATCGTCAAGACCTGGACAGGCCCCTATCCCTGGACCCGCCAACACCCCGCCATCGACATCCTGGGCTTTGACGGCGTCAGCGACAACGGCCAGGAAATTTACAACTTTTGCCGGCAGGAAGGAATCACCAACATCGCCCTCATGGGAGTGCACACCAACATCTGCATCCTGAACCGTGGCTTTGGCGCCCGCCAGTTCACACGGCTCGGCTTCCAGGTGGCCCTGGTGCGAGACCTCACCGACGCCATGTATGACCCGCGCGAGCGCCCCTACGTCAGCCACACCCGGGGCACCGAACTCGTCATCGAACACATCGAACGGTTCTGGTGCCCATCCATCGTGAGCGATGACCTCCTCCGGGTCATCCCCGGTTCGGCGGGAGCCGTAAGCTAGCGTCAGAGGGGCCTGTTCGTTATCAGCGCAGAATGTCTCAGTCAAAACAAAGGGTATGATAAAGCCAGGATGACGACGCTGAATCAGGCGGTGGATGAAATTCTCGATTTTCTGGCTGCGGGAACCACTGCCGAGTCTATTTCCCGCTTTCGTCCGTCAGAAGAGGCTCAGATTCGTGTGCGAGACCTCGTTGGCCTTCGGGCGGAATCGAAGGCTACACCAGAAGAGGAAGAAGAGCTAGAGGAATATCTGCGTCTTGAACATTTGATGATCATGGCCAAGGCACGGGCCCAGGTTCGCCTGCAGTCATGATCGATCATGGCCGATGAAATTTCGGCGGCTACCCGACTGCTCGTCACGCAACGTGCCGGCCGCCGATGCGAGTACTGCCTGCTTCACGCAGACGACTCGTTTACGCCCCATCAAATCGACCATATCGTTAGCCGAAAGCATGGTGGAAGTTCTTCCCACGAAAACCTAGCCCTTGCGTGCATCCGCTGCAATGCTTGGAAAGGCTCCGACATCGCTGGTTTCGGCTTTGAAACCGATGAGGTCTGCCGCTTGTATCATCCCCGGCAGGATCGCTGGTTGGACCACTTTCGGCTGGAAGAGGGAGAGATTGTGCCCGTCACGGCGGTTGGTGCGGCAACGGTCCGGCTACTACGTCTGAACCTGTCTGGCCGGGTAGCGGAACGTCGTGTATTGAGTCGATGCGGGCGCTATCCTAGCCACCCGCGAACCGCCGACGGCTGACGATGAGTTCGTGCAACTGGGCCCGGCGTGCCCACCGGTCCACGCCGGGCGCAGTAAAGTGCAACGTTCTACGCGCGATGATTCACAACGTGACCCAACGTTCGACGCCGCCTGGCAACACCGGCCGCCGCAACCAGCCCGATCGCCGCCAACGCCAATGACCCAGGCTCCGGAACCTCACTCACCGTGATCCGCGCCACCTGGTAACCCCGTGCCTTGAAATCCGCATTGGCGAACATCGCCGCATCAAGGATCCCGCCCGAACCGGGCGCCAGGAATCCCGGATGCAGATGTATCACGCCGTTTTCGTTCATCCCGGTGTTTGGCATCATCTGTCCGAAGAACGCCGTATTCGCCGGAATTTCATCATTCACCTCCGTGCCGGCATCCAGGACCATCATGCCGGAGATCATGATGTCGAGCGGTGTGAAGTGCCCCATCGCGTTCATTAGCGAGTGCGCCATCGGATTCCCGTTGGCGATGAAAGCATCGTTGCTTGGGATGATCATGCTCGCGTAGCTGAAATAGCCCCCCGCCATCAAGTCCACGGTAAAGTCCATCACGGACATCTCGCCGGGCCCAATCGGGGGGATCGCCGGCCCGAACAACGCGCCCTGCGCCGCGCCGCTAAATGACCCCATGATCCCGGCAAGGTCGCCATCTTCGGCCATTCGCTCCAAAGCGGCCGAAGCCGGTGAGCCTGCATCGTAGAGATCAAACGTGCCGTCGTGGAACCCCACCCACACCGGAGTGATAAACGTTCCGCCGGCCGGAGCCAGGTTCGTCACCTTCACCCGCAACGTCGTTGGGGCCGCTTGGAGCAGGCCCCCAATTACTATCAAGCCCAGTACGGGCATCAACTTCTTCCTTTGCATTCCAGTTCCTCCAGGGAGATTGACTTCGCTCTGTATGACGGAGTGGAACTGTGAATTCCCCTGCGGAGGGGGATAATTCCCGCGCTCCGACCATTAGAATGAAGAATTGAAGGGGTCACCGGAAGATCTTGCGCCGCGCCGCCCGCCACTCTCCCAGGTCTCGGACGATCTGGAACTGGCGCGTGCTCTGTTGCGCAAGGACCGCAAGGCCACGGCCGACTTCGTTGAAGCGTACACGGACACGGTTCACGCTTATGTGTGGAGACGGCTTACGCCCCGGACCCAGGTGGTGGACGATATCGTTCAGGAGGTCTTCCTGGCGGCCTGGAGAAATCTGGAACGCTATACAGGGAGCGGACCACTGAAGAGCTGGTTGTTGGGAATAGCCCGGAATAAGGTGGAAGACCACTACCGGGACGTTCTGGGCAGTGCGGGCCTCGTGGATCCGCACGCCGGAGTCGAAGAGATACTATCGGAGGAGATTCCGCAGGAGTCCTTGGGCGAAGAGAGCATCGAGGACCGGACGGAGCGAATTATTTTGATGTTGCCCGCGGATTACCGCATGGTGCTGCGATGGCGGTACTGGGACAAACGGTCGGCCAAGGAAATGGCCGATGCCACCGGACGCACGGAGAAGGCGATCGAACGCCTGCTTGCTCGCGCCCGTGATCAGTTTCGCCGCCATTGGTCGGAGGAGGGCCGGTCATGAAGTCCTCTGACGTGCTTCAACGTGCGGCCGCGGCCGAAAGACCGGCCCCAAGGGCTTCTTCCACCCTTAAGTCCCGCCTCTTCTCCGCCCTGTGCGATGAGCAGGCCTCGTCGGGTCCGCTCATGAGTCTCGCCCATTGCAAGTCCGCCGGCGGCAAGCTCTGTGTCTTTGAGGAACTGGTCGCCATCTCTCCCATCGGCGAGGGGCTCAAGTCAAGGAATCCCTGCAACGTCTGCCATGCGCGCCTTCTGGGGGAACACGTCGAGAACGCGCCCATCTACTGGCCGGGCTGCCCCTACGTGCAGTTTCAGAATCGATGACAATGGAGTGACGCCCGTCCCGCGGGTGCTTCTGATCCATGCGAACAATTGTTGTCCTGACCGTGATGGCCGCCGCCCTGCTTCTTGTCTCTCAGCCGGTTCCTGTGGAAGTGCCCGGCCCCGGTTCGGATGGCGCCACGATGCTTGTCACCGGCTGGCGTATCCAACCCGCCGGACGCCAGATCCCGCTCGACACGCTCCCCATGTCGAGCCTCCTGACGCCGGACAAGAAGTTCGTCCTGGTGGGCCACGGCGGTTACACGCAGCCTGTGCTCAGCGTGCTGGATGCCAGGACCCTTCGTGAGGTGCATCGCCATCCCCTCATCGATGGTTGGCTCGGCATGGCGCTGTCGCCGAACGGACGGCTGCTCTACATCGGCGGTGGCCCCAAGGCCTCTGTCTACGAGTACACCCTCACGCCGGAAGGCCGCATCGAGAATCCCCGCACCTTCGAACTGGTGCCGCCAACCGAACGCAAACCCGATGACTTTGCCGGGGACGTGGCCCTTTCGCCCGATGGGCGCATGGTCTACGTCGCGGACCTGTTCCATGACCAGATCCTGATCGTCAACCCGCAGTCCGGCCGTGTCATTGAGCGCGCGAAAACCGGCCGCCGGCCGTACCGCATTCTGTTTCATCCGGACGGCAAGTCCTTCTTCGTCTCCAGTTGGGCGGACGCCGCCGTGCACCACCATCGCACCGAGGATGGACTGGCCCTGGGCTCCATCCGCGTCGGCTCTCATCCCACGGACATGGTCTGGCGCGATAAGAAAACCGGCGCCGAGGAAGCCGAAGGCGCCCAATGGCGCGGCCGCCTTTTCATCGCCGCCGCCAACACCAATCAGGTCTACGTGGTCGGCGTCACCGATTCGAAGGACCTTCGCCTGATCGAGACCATCAACGTCGCGCTCACCCCGCGCCAGCCCCTCGGCGTCACTCCCAGCGGACTGGCTCTCAGCCATGATCAGAACCGCCTCTTCATTGCCTGCTCCGGCACCAACGCCGTCGCGGTGGCCGATGTCTCCTCCGCCAAGTCCGTTGTCGAAGGCTTCTTGCCCGTGGGCTGGTATCCCACCGGCGCGCGGGCGCTTGAAGATGGACGCCTGCTGGTGCTGAACGGCAAGGGCGCGCGATCCTATCCGAACCCGCAAGGGCCCAACCCTTCGCGGAAAGCCGCCCCGTCCCAGCAGGGCAATGACTTTGTGCAGTACGTGGGCCGCCTGCAAACCGGGTCTCTCTCGGTGATCGATCCCTTCGATGACGCCCGCCTTCAGGCCTACACCCGCCAGGTGACGCGGCTTGCCCCGTACAACGACAGGATGCTCGACGCCGTGAACACCGGCGCCGGCAGCCCCGTGCCCGGCGCCCGCAACACCAAGTCCCCCATCGAGCACGTCATCTACATCGTCAAGGAAAACCGCACCTACGATCAGGTACTAGGCGATCTGGGCCGTGGCAACGGCGATCCGTCCCTCACCCTCTTCACCGAACAAAGTTCGCCCAACCATCACAAGCTGGCGCGCGAGTTCACCCTCCTCGACAACTTCTATGTCAACGCCGATGTCAGCGCCGACGGCCACAACTGGAGCGCCGCGGCCATCTCGCCGGATTTCGTGGAGAAGATGTGGCCCCTGTGTTACGGAGGCCGCAGGCGTCCTTGCGGGTACGCCGCGCCGGAACCCGCCGCTCTCCCCCCGGCGGGCTACATCTGGTCGAACGCCCTCTCGCGCGG
This sequence comes from Acidobacteriota bacterium, assembly GCA_016870915.1. Classification (GTDB taxonomy): domain Bacteria; phylum Acidobacteriota; class Terriglobia; order Bryobacterales; family Bryobacteraceae; genus VFZY01. The sequence continues at coordinate 16,969 of VFZY01000108.1, forward strand.
CCTCACCGTGCGCAACTACGGCTGGTGGGTCACCAACACTCCCAAGGGCGCGGCCGCGGGGCCGCAGGTGGAAACAGTGCGCGACCCGCAATTGCGCCCTGTCACCAACCTCGATTTCCGCGGCTTCGATGTCGACCACCCCGACATCCAGCGGGCTCAGGTCTTCCTGGCCGACTTCCAGCGCATGACCGAAAACAACAACATTCCGCGCCTCATGCTCATCCGCTTGGGCAATGATCACACCTCGGGCACCGCCGCCGGAAAGATCGGGCCCCTGTCCGCCATGGCCGATAACGACTACGCGCTCGGCATGATCGTCGATGCCGTGTCTCGCAGCAAGGTGTGGCCCAGGACCGCCATCTTCGTTCTCGAAGACGACGCCCAAAACGGACCCGATCACGTCGACTCGCACCGCGCCCCGGCCTACATCCTCTCCCCCTACACCCGCGGCAGCCGCATCGACAGCACAATGTACAACACCACCTCCATGCTGCGCACCATTGAACTGATTCTGGGCATGAGCCCCATGACCACCTTCGATGCGGCGTCGCGGCCCATGTCGAACGCCTTCAACGCCGGCCAGGACCTGCGTCCGTACGACGCCGAGAAGCCGCGCATACCGCTCGATCAGCGCAATCCCACGCAAACCGCCCTTGCCCGGCGCGCCGAAGCACTCGACCTGAGTGAAGCGGACCGCATCGATGACGATGAGATGAATGAGATCCTGTGGCGGGCTATCCGGGGCACAGACCCCCCGGCGCCCGTCCGGAGCTACTTCGCGCGGTAAGAACGGATCCATGCCCGATATCCACCTGTGCTTCCTCTGGCACATGCATCAGCCCTTGTACAAGGATCTGATGTCGGGCGAGTACTGGCTGCCCTGGACTCGCATGCATGCCCTGAAGGACTACTACGGCATGGTGAAGGTGCTTGAGGAGTTTCCCGATGTTCACCAGACATTCAATCTGGTGCCGTCCCTGATGCTCCAGCTTGAGGACTATGCCTCGGAGCGCGCATCGGACCCGTTTCTGCGCTGCGCCCTGAAGCCCGCCGAGACACTCACCGATTCCGAGCAGGAGTTCATTCTTCAGTACTTCTTCCAGGCCGACACACGCCGCCTCATCTACCGTTATCCGCGGTACGGCCAGCTCTTGGATGCCTGGCTTGCCGCCGACAAAAACTTCCGGCGCGCACGGGCTTCGTTCGACGCGCCGGCCCTGCGTGACCTTCAGGTGTTGTCTCAGCTCGCCTGGATGGACGAGGAGTATCAGGCCCATGATCCGGTGGTTCGCGAACTGGTGCGGAAGGGCCGCGACTACTCGCCCGCCGATCAGGCGGCGCTCGGGCGCAAGCAGGTGGAACTCATCCGGGCCGTGCTGCCCACCTACCGCGAATTCGCGGACCGCGGACAGATTGAGCTCTCAACCACGCCGTTCTATCACCCGATCCTTCCGCTGCTGTGCGATTCGAGCATCGCGCAGGTCTCGCACCCGCACGTGCCCTTGCCGTCCCGGTTCCGGTTTCCTGAAGATGCGCGGCATCAACTGGCCACCGCGCGCGAGTACTTCGAGAAGGTCTTCGGGCGGCCGCCGGCGGGGCTTTGGCCTTCGGAAGGCTCGGTCTCCGATGAGGCGCTGGGCATTGCCAGCGATGCGGGTTTCCGTTGGGCCGCCACCGACAACGGCGTGCTCTCACGGACCATCGAGCGGCATGCTTCGCCGGAAGTCAGCTACCAGCCGTATCAGTGGCGCCAGGGCTCGCGCGCGGTCTCTCTCATCTTTCGCGATCACTATCTCAGCGATCTGGTGGGTTTCGTCTACTCGAAGATGGGCGCGCGTGAAGCGGCCTGCCATCTGATTGAACACATCGAGCACAACTGCGGCCCCATTCTTGGGGCCGGACGCGATGCGCTGGTGCCCATCATTCTGGATGGCGAAAATGCCTGGGAGCACTACGAGATGAACGGGCGGCCGTTCCTGCGCGAACTGTACAGCCGCATCAGCGCCGCTCCGCACATCCATGCGCTCACCGTGTCGGAAGCGCTGGAACGGGTTCAGGCCGTACCTGTGGGTCATATCTTTCCCGGCTCCTGGATCAACGCCAACTTCGACGTCTGGATCGGCGCCGAGGAGGACAACCGCGCCTGGGAGCAACTGTTGCGTGCGCGCGAGACCTATGAGCGCATCGCCCAACAGCCGGGCTCCGTGCCCGATGACCGCGTGAAGCTGGCGTTCGAGGAACTGCTCATCGCCGAAGGCAGCGACTGGTGCTGGTGGTATGGCCCGGAGCACGATTGCGCCAACCGGCCGGAGTTCGATCAGCTTTTCCGCACGCATCTCACCAACGTCTACCGGGCCCTGGGCTTGACGCCGCCGGAGGAACTTTCGCGGCCCATCCTCAAGAGCTCCACCGCCGAAACGCACGATCCGCCAAGTGCTCCCATCGAGCCGCGCATCGATGGCGAGATCACTTCGTACTTCGAATGGATGGGCGCCGGCGTCTATCGCTGCGACGGCCGTTCAGGCTCCATGCACGGCGGCGCCAGGCTGGTGCGTGAAATGCACTACGGCGCGTCAAACGGGGATGTCTTCATCCGCCTGGATTTCGAGCCGGCGGCGGCGAACTCCATCCACGGGGCCGAAGTCCGGCTCACCGTCAACGGGCAACCGCTGCCCTGTTCAATCCGCATCGAAAGCGGGCACCGCGTGCCGCACAACTGCGAAGGCGCGGAAGCGGCGTTCCGCAAGATCTTCGAACTCCGGCTGCCCGTTCCGGCCCTGGAGTCCGGCCCGGTCCAGTTGCAGGTCTCCCTCTGGCGCGACGGCCTGCCGCTGCAAGCCCTGCCCGCCCAGGGCTCGTTCGAAGTGGCCGCCGAAGTGCTCGCCGAGTGGCCGGTGTAAGCCGTAAAGCCGGAAGAGCCGGGTCCTCAATCCACGCCGACCGAGCAACAGGTTGAGCAGTTGGCCGGCGGCATGCTGGCATACGTGTTTGCGTCCTGCGACGCAACGCTGGCAAAGACATCATCCGTGGTCGAGCTTGCCGATCGGTGGGCCAAAAAGCGACAACCCCATACGCCGTGAGTGCGGCTACGGCTTCTGCATGAGGCGTCGAAGTTCTCCGGCAAGAAAGCGCCCGACCAGGCGTCCTTCCCCGCCTGCGCGGCGAGCTCTTTGAGAGCAGCCCGGATATCCCGTACACTCTCCCACGGACCCGCCACCAGGATGGCGTCCCCACGGACCGTCGCCACCCGGAACGGCCGGGCCCCTTTCTCTTTCTGGAATCCTTCAAGATACTTGGTAAATCCGGTCACCCGACCGGGCGTGAGCGTGTCCAGAGCAAGGGAGGGCGCCTTGTCCACGGGTAGAACCAAGTGCGAAGCAGCCGCCGTTTGCGCGACGCAGGCAGCCAGCAGAATCCAACGAAAGAGGGCGGGCGGGCGCATATCCTCAATCACGTGGCCCGACCCGCCCGAAGTGTTACTTCCTGAACTTCCGCATCAACATTCCCGCCGCGAGCGCGGAGGCCCCAAACAGCCACGTGCCCGGCTCCGGCACCTGCTGCAGTTGGACCAGATTCACCGGGATGTCGGCCACCTTGCGGTGCTTGTCATCGGTCCAGTGCGCGGCTTCGATCCTGAGCTCGCTGTGGTTGACGTCGAACTTTGCCATCCACACGCCGAAGTTGGGCAGGGCCGCGTCCCATGCCGCGTCGATGTCATTGCCGTTCGGGCTGCTGATGGCCTGAGCGGCGGGCATGATCGGCATGAGGTTGTGGATGGTGCCCCCGGTGCCCGAAATCAGCACGTGGATATCGTAGACGTCGACACCGGTGAGGTTGATGGCGGTGATTTTGAAGGTGAACGCCGCAAAAAGCGGCGCCGAAGAAGCCAGCGCAAGCACAAAGACCAGCCGGCTGATGCGAAGCATGAGATGGGTCACTGAGAATCCTCCTTCTACCAAATCGCCCTTTTCATACGTGGAAAACGGCTGGAGGAAGAGTACAGCATAATCTCTCCGTTGGGAAGCCCCTCTCACGATCGGCCGTTCAACAGATCTTCATTCGCTTCACCTTGAGGGTCCAGTTCCCGATTGCGGTAACGGTTCCATCATCCGCCACCTTGGCCACCGCCAGTTTCACCTGCGATGGGATGTTTTCAAATGCGTCTCTCAGTGTGGCGGCCGACTGGGGCATCGCCGCGGCGCCGGCCGGAAACCAGACGTCCAGTTCGTGCCCGGCGGCTTGATAAGTCACCGTGGCCTTCACCCGGATCCTCGCCCTGTCCCGGACCTTGTTTACAAGGTCCGCCAGAATCGACTCGTACTGTTTATATTAATTAGTGCATAAGTAGGTAGACATCTGGTAAAATGGATCATGCCCAAGCGAGATGCCCGATCTCTTGATCACAAGACCTTGGAAGAGATCCGCATCCGCGCCGTCGAGCGAGTGCAAGCGGGCGAGAGTC
>VFZY01000109.1 GCA_016870915.1 Acidobacteriota bacterium
CTGGTCAAGCACGCCCGCTACTACTGGCTGATGTTGGCTGAGAGCCATCTGACGCGCCGGCTGTTCGGGAGCATGGTGCGGCGGATCGAGGCGCTGCCGGCGGGGTGAAGATCGGCCCGGAGAGGTGGAAATCTTGAGAGAAAGGAGGCTGGGAGGGAGAGGTGTCGAAAGAACTGCTGGAAACAGGCATGTTGTCAGTTTTCGTTTTTGTGCGATGGTCGAAAGAAGCCATCCGCAGGCACTGGCCCGCCCTCGGAAAGGGGATTCTGATCAAATCCGGCACGGGAGTGAGGCGTTGGTGTATACTGTCGGGGTCCGGGAGACCCAAAATGGAAATCCCGGATAAGATCGAGCTTACGACTCAGAGTGAGCCATGGACCAGCAACCCACAGAGAACGCCGGCCGTGATGCGTCCAACGACTCGGCCTTTTTGGCGCGCAAGCTCGAAATTCTTGAACTGGAGCTGAAGAATCCGGCCACGTTCTGATGGCCGATGGCCGGTGCCCGGACAAGGTGCGGGCGGAGGCGGCCAAGCAGCTGCAGGAGGGTGGCGCGGCGGTGGCGGCAGCCGCGGCGGCGAAGAATGTGGACGAGGCCCGCAACGCTCTGAACAACTCAGTGCTGGCGAGTTGCAAGGGCTGCCACGGGACGCACCGGCCGAAGAAGTAGGGAGCGGCGCCATTGGGCTGGCACCGGTTGACTGGTATTGGTTGGCCGGTGCCGAGCATATTGACCCCAGTTTCCTTGCCGGCATTTTCCTTGCCAGCTTCTTTTTCGCGCCAGCATTTTTTCCTTGCAACCATGGAGGCCCGCGCAGCATCCATCTGATGTGCGATCAGTTCTCCCTTGCGCATGGCTTGGATGCGCGTTCCTTCTGGCTCAAGACACTACTGGCGTGGGTGGTTTATCCGGCACGGTTGTTGAGGAGGGCACGACCACTCCCATTGCGGCACGTGTGTGCGTGACCACGCTCAGCCGCTGTGCTGATACGGACCCTGGGACGGGCTTGTTCCGTCTTCCGGACCTGCGGTCCGGCACCTATGAGATTGAAGTGACGGCCTCAGGACGGCCTCCCTTGCGGCGCGAAGGCTTGGAGGTGCGGGCTGGTCTTGAGGCTCGGGTTGAGGTGGTTGTACCCAGGCTGCAGAGCCAGCGCGATGAGGTGACGGTGACGGGGAGCGTGTTCATCGCTCCGGAAGAGATTAAGAGTTCGGGATTTCTGGTGACCAGGCAGGAGGTCTATAAAGCAGCGGGCGCTCTGCAGGATGTCTCGCGGTATATTCAGACGCTGCCCGGGGTGGCCATTGGCTCCAATGATTTCCGCAACGACATCATTGTGCGCGGCGGTTCGCCGCTCGAGAACCTGTACATCATCGATAACATCGAGATTCCGAACATCAATGCCTTCGCCAATTTCGCGTCGGCGGGCGGCACGGTTTCGCTTCTGGATGCGGAACTGATTCAGGATGTGACGTTCCTGACGGGCGGCTATCCGGCGCCTTACATCAACCGCACATCGTCCGTGCTGCAGGTGGCGCAGCGCGAAGGCGACCGCGAGAGTTTCCACGGCCGGGCGACGCTGGGTTTTGCCGGCGGAGGCACGATTTTCGAGGGGCCAATCAGGAAGGGCAAGGGGTCCTGGGTGGTCTCGGCGCGGCGTTCGTTCCTGGACCTGGTGACGGACGATGTGGGCTTCGGCGGCGTGCCGATTCTCTACACGTACAACGCCAAGGCGCTTTACGACCTGACGCCGCGGGACCGGATCTGGGCGGTTTCCGTTTCCGGCACGGACGAGATCCGGCTGGGCGCCCGCGAGGTTCCAAGGCCCACCGAGGATGAGGAGGTGAACAATCTCGACATCCGATACGATGGCTGGCGCACGGCGAACGGATTGAACTGGCAGCGGCTGCTTGGTAATTCAGCGGCCGGGCTGCTGGGGATTACACACTCGCGGGCCAAGGTGGGATCGCAGGTTCGAGATCTGGTGCGCAATGGGATACGGCGCCCGGGCGAGAAGCTGGTGGATCTGGTGACGCGTTCACCGCTCATCTATTCGGACGACTCGCGAGAAGGCGAGACGACGCTGAAATACGATCTGACGTGGCAGGCGGCAAGGCTGGGCAAGCTGCAGGCGGGAGGATCCTACAAGATCTTCGACATCAACTACAACACACGCTCGCCGCTGGGCACTCTGAGCCCTTACACGACCGAGCGCGATGTGAACCCGTTCGACCTGCGGCGGAGCTTTCGGGCCTATCAGAGCAGCGGCTACACACAACTGACGCGTGATGTCACGCGGCGGCTCAATTTGACTGTTGGCGGACGCCTGGACGGTTACGACTACCTGGGCCGCTCGCGCTTCAGCCCGCGGGCCGGCATGAGCTACCGTCTGACGGAACGCCTGAGCTGGCGGGCGTCGTACGGGCAATACTTTCAGCAGCCGTTCTTCCTGTTCCTGTCGGCGTTTCCGCAGAACCGCGGGTTGATTCCGTTCCGCGCCGACCACTATGTGACGGGACTGACGTATGTGGCCACACCGACGCTGCGCATTACGCTCGAAGCCTACGCCAAGCGCTACAAGGACTATCCGGTTTCCTCGCAGTTTCCGCAGCTCTCGCTTGCCAATGCGGGCGACACGTTCGCCGTGCGCGACATCCTTTTTCCGATGGTGAGCGCAGGCCGCGGCCGGGTGCGCGGTGTGGAGATTTTCGCCGAAAAGAAGTTCACCAATCAGTGGTTCGGCCAGGCCAATTTCGCGTGGCTGCGATCGAGGCAAGCGGGACTGGACGGCGTGCTGCGCCCGTCTGTGTACGACTATCCTCGTGTGGCGAATTTCGTGGGCGGATACCGGCTGAACGCGAAGTGGGAGTTTTCAACACGCGCCGCCTATTTGGCCGGGCGTCCGTTCACGCCGTTCCGCGAAGATGTGTCGCGCCAGCAGAGCCGGGGCATTTTCGATCTGACTCGCGTCAACGCCGAGCGTCTGCCCGACTACTTGCGGGTGGATATCCGCGCCGACCGCACTTTCACGGTGCGCGATAAACCGCTGCTGGTGTTCATCGGCGTCCAGAATGCCTTCAACCGGCGCAACGTTGGCGGCATTGGCTGGAACCGTGCCACCAATGTGCAGCAACAGGGTGAGCAGTTGGGGCTGTTTCCGTTGGTTGGCCTGGACTGGCGGTTCTGACTCGGTTTCGGGCTAAGGGCGTTCCTTCCACCACCACATTTCGGGGGCTTTCGTTGATTTTGGCCAGATCTGGTCGAGGGTGGCGCCGTCCAGCAGCTCGCCGTTTTTCATGACGTAGCGGATGGCGTTGGTGTGGCGGATCTCTTCGAGCGGGTTGCGGTTGAGGATGACGAGGTCGGCGAGTTTGCCGGGCTCGATGCTTCCCAAGTCCTGTGCGAGGCCGATGGCCCGGGCTCCGTTGAGGGTGGCGGCGCGGAGGACTTCGTGGTTGGTCCAGCCGCCGGCTTTGAGGGCCCACATTTCCCAGTGGCACTGGATGCCCTGGAGTTGTCCGTGACCGCCGATGGCCACACGTCCTCCGGCGCGTTCGACCTTGGCGGCTTCAGCGGCGAGCTTGGCAAAGACGTGTTCATCCTCGGCGAACCAGGGGCGGCGCTTGGCTTTGCTTTCGAGCGTGGACTGGGGAATGAACCGCTGCAGCTTCTTATCGTTGTAGACTTCCGTGGTGGCGTAGAAGTAGTTTTCCGCCCAGGGGCCGCCGTAGGCCACCAGCAGCGTGGGTGTATAGGTGATGCCGCTGCGCGCGAAGACCTCGACGACATCCTTATATAGAGGCACGATGGGCAGGGCGTGTTCGTTGCCGGAGAAGCCGTCGATGGCGTGGGTGAAGTCGAGCTTCAAGTCGAGGGCGCCCTCGGTGGTCGGCATGATCTTCAACTCCTTGCAGGCCTCCACCATCCACTGGCGCTGGCGCCGGTTGCCGACGACGTAGCTTTTCAGGGTGTTGGTCCGGTAGTATTTGGCGTATTTCGTGACCCAGGCCTTGGCTTCGTCGTAGGACTGAAAATCGGTTTCGAAGAAGACTCCGGGGCCGGTGGAATAGGCTCGCGGGCCGAGGATGACGCCGGCGTCGATGAGATCCTGGTAGGCCAGCATGTCGTTGGTCATGGTCTGCGGGTCGCGCCCGGTGGTGACGCCGTAGGCGAGGTTCGCGGCGAGGCTCCATGCCTGCATGTCGAGCACGCCGCGCCGCACGCGCCAGTGCGCATGGGCATCAATGATTCCGGGCATGACGGTCGCGCCCTTGAGGTCGATGAGGCGGGCGCCCGGCGGTGTCCTTGCGCCGCGGGGGCCCACTGACACGATCCTGTTATTGGTGACGACGATATCGGCATCCGGGATGACTTCATCGCCCTTCATGGTGATGGCTCGCGCGCCGCGCAGAACCACGGTGCCTTGAGGCGCCGCGCGCGGCATTTCGACGGATGCGGTGAACTCTTCCGAGGCCGGTTGTCCGGGGCCATCGAACGAGATGTTTGGGACAGACACGCGGAAGAACGAGGCACCGAGGCCCCAGGCGACGGTATTGCCGCTATCAGCGAACTCGAAGTAGTCGGCACCGACGGTGGTGAGTTTCTTGACTGGCGTTGACGCGGAACTGACGTTGACGATGGGCGCCTCGCCACCGGCCTGCGGCACGCCGACGAGATAGAGCTGGCGCGTGACAAGCGCGAGCGCCCATTTTCCGTCCGGGCCCATTCTGGCATCGCTGGCAGCGGGCGGTTCCGGGGCACCGCCGGCGGGGCCGACGATGCGCACGTGGGTCCGGCGGTCGGTTCCGTCGAATTTCATCGAGATGAGGCCCTGTTGCGAGTAGACGAAGACGCGGCCGGGATGGGTGGTGAAATGCGGGCGGCCGCGGCCTCGTGCGGGTGCGATGAGAGTGACGTCACCGCCTGAGGCCGGGATCCATACGAGATCCGAGCCGACGGGGGAGCCGCCGTCGCGTTCGCCTTCAAGACGGGCGTGAGCGCCGCTGCGCAGCATGACGATGCGATCCCCGGCGGGCGACCAGGCGGGCTCGTGATAGTAACCGGGGGTACGCGACAACTGAATGGGCGCACCGGCGCCATCGGCGCGGACTTTCCACAGATGCCCGGCCCCGCCCTGCCAGGATACGTAGACGAGCCACAGGCCGTCGGGCGACCAGGCGGGCTGGTATTGATAGTCCGAGAGCGGTGCAATCCGCCGTGGCGTTCCGCCCGGCAAGTCCATTGCATAGAGATGGGTGAATGCGGTGAAGGCGACTCGCTTACCGTCCGGCGACTGGGTGGGGTGTTGAATCAGGCGGGCGCGCACGGGACCTTCTTCGACGCGTGTGGGGAAGTCGAGCAGCGGGCCGATATCGAGGGACACATCGGCCGTGAAGGGGATGACGGTGTCCTGGCCGGTGGCGATGTCCAACTTTCTGATCTTGCCCTCGTAGGCCACGACAAGGGACTTGGAATCGGGCGTGAAGCTGTAGCCGGGGAGGACATCGCGGGAGGCGCGGGACTCCTGATCGTCACGCTGCACCGGGTACTTCAACCAGCGCTCATCGCCGGTGTTGAGATCGCGGATTCTGAGGCCGGTGCGCGTCTCATACCTTGTGGCGAAGACGAGCTTCGAGCCATCGGGAGAGAGCGCGGGGCGGAAGGCGCTGCCATGGGCCTCGGTCAACTCGTCTTCATCGCCGGTGACGCGGTCGCGCCGGACGATCTGCCAGAGGGGGAAGTTCGCGTTGTAGGTAAAGCCTCCGTTTCGCCGCGCGTAGTAGAAGTACTTGCCGTCCGGCGAGGGCGCGACTCCGCGGGAGTTCGTGCGGGGGACAGACGGGGCGGCTCCGGCGGGCGCGCCACGGGTCACCTGGACGCCCGAACCGCCGTCGACGTGATACATCCAAATTTCGGTACCGGAGGCGCTGGCGGTCCGCTGCGTTTTCGAGGCGAGAACATACTTGCCGTCTGGCGTCCATTCGGGCGAGGTCCAATCGGTTCGCGGGTCCTTTGTCAAGGGCTTGAGGTTTGCGCCGGCGGCGTCCGCGATCCAGACATTCTCCGACCCCTCGCGATCGCTGAGGAAGGCAATCCGTTCACCGCCTGGAGAGTAGACCGGCTGGCTTTCAAAGCCCATTCCACTGACGATCCGCGAGGCTTTGCCGCCCGCCATGGGCAGGGTGTAGATGTCCCCGGCCAATTCGAAGACGATGGTTGTGCCGTCCGGGGAGACGTCGAGCGAAATCCAGGTGCCTTCATCGGTTGAAAACTCGATCTTGCGTTCGGCTTTGAGGGTGAGCGCTTTCCGTGCCGTTTTCTTTGAGTCCGGGGAATCGGATTCCTGCGGGAGGACGGTCCAGGCGACGGAAAGAACGATGGCTGCGGCGGCGAAGAGTTTCAACATGGGTTATCCCTCTCAAGGATCTCACTCTATGTGGCGGGTGGGATGTCGCGGGGACGAACCGCGGTCTCGCTGCGACGAAGCGGCGGTGGAGGGCGGTGACCTGGAAATCACCGTCAACGGCTATTCCGCGGCCACGAAGCGGCGCAGGCGGCGGTGGAACGTGGTGGCCCGGGCGGCATCTTTCAGGATTTGGGCTTTGAGTTCGGCGGCGCCGGGGAAGGTTCGTTCTTCGCGGAGACGGTGGAGGAAGGAGACCCGGATGTGGCGGGGGGTGGCCTGGGCGTCGAGGCCTGTCAGGAGAAACGACTCGATGGTGAGGCCGGCGCCGTGGAAGGTGGGCCGGTAGCCGACGTTGGTTACGGCGGGCCAGGTCCGGCTGGTTTCGAGGCAATCGACCCGGGTGACGTAGACTCCGGTGGCTGGTGTGACGCTGGCGCCGGCGGCCAGATTGAGGGTGGGCACGGTGGATGCGCGGCCAATTCCCTGCCCGGCCACCACGGCTCCTTCAAGCGCGTAGGGGCGGGCCAGATAGCGCGCGGCGCGGGCCACTTCTCCCGCGCCGAGCAGGCGCCGGACTTCGCTGGACGAGACGGGGCAGCCACGGAATCGCACGCCATCGACGACGTGGACCGAGAAGCCGAAGCGTTCGCCGAGCGCCGCGAGCAGCGTTGTGTCTCCGGCCGCCTTGTGGCCGAAGCGGAAGTTGTAACCGACAAACACGGCGCGTGCATGGAGTGTTCCGGCGAGCAGATGGCGCGCGAAGTCCTCCGGTGAGCGCTGGGAAAACTCGCGGTCGAAGGGGACGACGACGGTCCGATGGATGCCCTGGCCGGCCAGGAGCGCAAGGCGCTGTTCGATGGTGGTGAGCATGCGCGGCGCGCGATCGGGGGTGAGCACCTGGGCCGGATGGGGATCGAACGTCAGGACTGTTGCCCGCCAGTCGCGCTTGTGGGCAAGGTCCGACACGGCGTGAAGCAGGGCGCGGTGGCCCAGGTGCACGCCGTCAAAATTCCCGATGGTGACGGCGGAAGGCCCTGCGCCGGCCGCGGCATCGAGGCTACGGAAGACCCTCATGCCGACACCGTCATTCCGTCGTAGGCGAGGCGCACGTGGGGCGGGAGCAACTGCTCCGCCCGGGCATGTCCGAGATCGTGGGAGATGTGCGTGAAAAACGTCTGACGCGGCTTGAGCCGTTCGACATAGCGCAACGACTCTTCGACTGTGTTGTGTTTGGGGTGCGGCTTGTAGCGTAGTGCGTCGAGAAACAGGATGTCCAGATCCTCCAGCAAGGTAAGCGAAGCGCCGGGAATTTCGCTGTGATCGGTGAGGTACGCAACGCTGCCCACGCGAAAGCCGGTTACCGAGCCTTCGCCGTGGCGGAGGTCCACCGGGATGACGGTGGCGCCGCACAATTCGAACGGCTGGCCGGTGAGCGTGTGACATTCAAGCCTGGGCACCGGGCCCTGCGGCTGCCCCTGGCGGAACGCGTAGTCGAAGACCCGGCGTATGGTGTCGAGCGTTTCGCCGGAGCCGTAGATGGGGAGCGGGCCGCTCTGCCGGAAGTTGAACGGGCGGAGATCGTCGATACCCAGAATGTGATCGGCGTGGGCGTGGGTGAAGAGAACGGCGTCGAGTTTGGTGAAGCGATGCCGGAGCGCCTGCTGGCGGAAGTCCGGCGTGACGTCGATCAACACGCGGCAGCCGTTGAACTCGAACAGAACGGAGGGGCGCAGCCGCTGGTCGCGCGGGTCAGCCGAGGTGCAGACGGCGCAGGAGCAGCCGATCATGGGAACGCCGACGCTGGTGCCGGAGCCCAGCACGGTGACCGCCACAGCCCCGGTGAGAGGCATCAGGCCGAGGCGCCCGAACCCGCCGCTTGCACGTAGCGGAATCGAAGCTCGGTGACAGAGTTTTCGACCAGACGTTTCTCTTCGAGGGTAAGGTTGCCTTTGGTTTTTTCCAGCAGCATGGCGAGAAGGTCGATGGCGTGGCGGGCGCCGGGAAGGTTGAGTTCAGCGGGCTCTTCCGTGAGGCGGAAGAGGCCCAGGTGCACCTGCGCCTGCGTGGCCAGCGACATCACCAGCATCTCAAACGTGGCTGGAATGAGTGGTTCGGCGGTGGGATTCGCGGATTCGCTCATCGCTATTATCTTAACCCGTCTTGGCGCACGATCTTACTTCGGCCTGGAGGCGGCGGGAGGACGGGGGCGGACCAGACGGAGCGCAATGTCCTGGGTGTAGGCGGGGGACAACACGGCGGCTTCCCCGCCCCGCGCCTGGACGGTATCGCGGCGCATGAGGCCGCCGGTTCGAGTGTGAATCCAGTCCGCGCGGTAGGTTCCATCGGGCAGGCCGAGAGTGAGGGTGAGGCGCTGGGAGGCCGGGTCCACCTGATAGCGCGGCTTGGCATCCTTCACGATGCGGCCATGGTGAACATAGATGGCGTAGACCTGCCCTTCGGCTCCACGGGCCTGGGCGGAGGCACCGGCGGGCAGGCGGGACCGGATGAGCCCGGGTGTGGCTTCCATGCGGGTGAAGGGGACGGAATCCATGAAGTCTCGCAGGACGCGCAGTTGAGCGCGGAGCGCGGCGGAGCCTCCCCCTGGCTGCGTGTCCGCGGGATACATGAAGGTGCCGTCTTCGTGTCCCCCGGCCGCGAACGAATAGTCGAGGTTGTTGTAGAGGGCGCCGCCGGCGAGCAGGAAGTCCCAACCCTGAATTCGATAGGTGGCATCGGAGGCGCCGTCAAACCCGGTCTCATTGTTCCCGATGGCGCGGGCGAGGTGCCAGTTGAGGCCCACGGCTTCCGGCGGCCGGGAGTAGTGGAAGTTGAAGATGGAAACATCGGGGTTCGGATCCGGAACCCGTTTGGATCCGTTGGCGATGTTTTGTGAAATGAGGTGGCGTACGCCGGGTCCGGTTTCGGCTTCCCGGATCACGGCGGCGATGCGCCCCTGCCACTCCAGGGTGATGCCGCCGAAGTAGGGCTCGTTCGCGATCTCGAAATAGAGGTTCGGCGCGCCGCGAAGCTCGGAGACGATCCGGCGCGTCAGATCCTCCTGCAGCTTGGTGAGCGCTGGATCCTTGAGGGTGTAGACATCCGTGCGGGCCACGGCACCGGTGTTGTTGACGTTGTTCCGCGCGTTCATGGGGCTTGCTTCCCACATGGAGTCTTCGTAGAAGGGGCAGAAGAGCACCAGTTCGACGATGACGCCGTTCTTGCCGGCGGCGCGCAGAAGATCCTTGAGCCTTGAAAAGTAGGACTCGTTCCAGCGGGAGAGATCGAACTTATTGAGACCGTCGGCGGCGCCAGGCACGGCGGAACGGGGCCATGGGGCGAGGAAGCGGTCCGGCTTGGGGGCGAGGGTGTTGCCGGCGATGCTGAAGTTGCCGGGCACCTCGCGATAGGCGCCGGTGAAGACGCGGGTGAGATTGAGGCGGTCCCTGGCCAGCGTTTGAAAGTAGAGGGCGTAGTCGAAGTCCAGGTTGATTAGCGCGCCGTAGTGTTCGCCGGAGGTGATCAGCACGGTCGGCTTGCCCTGGAATTCGAAGTAGTGCGGGTTGGATCCGTGGAGGCGCAGGGGCTGGGCCGGCAGGACTGAAGCGATGAGGAGAGAGCCGGACAACCACGCGGTTGCGCGCATCAGTGAATCTCCTCACGGCGATGGAGGTTCGCTTCGATGTCGAGGCGATGGCGCCAGACCGGGCGGAGTTGGTTCTCTGAGAGAAGCTTCCACTGATCGCCCTTGTGGCGGCTGCCGGGTTCGGTGGCATTGCCGTAGGAGAGCAGCACCCGGGCACGCTGCGGCACGGTGAATTCGACGACGGCGACGAAGGAATCGCCGTGGGTGACGGTGCGGGGAAACTCCGGGCCGCCGAGCGCGGGTTTGGTGGCGTTTGAGTAGTCGCGGCCCACGGCATTGAGCGTGCGGAAGAGGCCCAGGTCAGCGGGGCCGCCGTTGGCTGGCAGGCCGCCCGGGAGAGTAAGGGCGCCGCGCCAGAGCTGGTCCATGTGGGGACCGAGGGTGGAGGCCGCGGCGTTGAGAGCTTCGACGGCGAGGGCCGGGTCGGCGAAGCCGGTGGGTGTGTTGAGCGGATTGCCGGCCGGGTCCCATGGTTGCTTGTAGATGTCGGGAACACCGGGGCGGATGCCGCCGAGGGAGCCGGTGCGGTCCAGGCGCTTCCACCACTCGCGGAGAAACGCCTCCCAGAGGACTGCGCCGCGGCTGTCCGGGTTCATATGACGGTCCCAGGTCCGCAGGATGCGGGCGGCTTCGGGGTTCAGCTTGTCCAGCGCGAGGAGCTCGTCGAGGAGGTGGTTCGCGGATTCGACGTGGGTGGAGTGCTTGAGGCGGACGAAATCGTCGAGGGTCAGGCCGCCCTTGTTTTCCTTGAGAAGCCGGAGGGAAGCGAGCGCGCGGAAGTGCATGGTGCGGGGCGCCATGTAGGCGGGATAGCGATCGGGGTTCAATTCGGGCGGCAGGGTGTTCCACCAGGGGGGATCGTTGGCGTTCTGCAGCCAACCGGTGGCGGGCTTGATGGTGTGGGGCAGTTCGTCAAAGGAGTGGGTCTGGGTCCACAGAGTGGCGGAGGTGTCGCCGGGCACGATGCCGGACCAATCCCAGTTACCCTCTGGCCGCCTGGGAATTGTGCCGTTGTAGTAGTGCGCGATGCGCCCGCGCCGGTCGGCATAGGTGATGTTGTAGGCGGGTATCTGGAGCCGCCTGAGTTGGGCTTCGAACTCCGGCCATTCGCGGGCGTGCGCCATGCGCCAGTACTGGTGGAGCATTTGTGGCTGATCGAGCCCGGCCATGCGCAGGGCCAGTGCTTCGCTGCCGCGCACGGCCACCACGGGCCCGTGCAGGGAGCGGCGGATGGTGAGTGTTTCGGTGCGATGGGTTCCATCGGGCTGAAGCACACGGATGCTTTGTTCATCGGTTTCGAAGGGGCGCGCGCCGCCGTCGAAACGGTAGGTGTCACCGTCGACGGTGAGGCGGTAGAGATCCACGGCGTCGAGCGGGTTGTTGGTGTGGCTCCAGCCGAGAGCTTCGTTGAAGCCGAGCCTCAGGACGGGGCTGCCCACCTGCGCGGCGCCGTAGAAATCGAGTTGGCCGGGGATGACGGCGTGGGCTTCAAAGTAGGTGGTCATGCCGGTCCAGGCCAGATGGGGATTGATGAGCAGCATCGGCTTGCGGCTGCTGGTGTGGCGCCCGTCCACGACCCAGGTGTTCGATCCGTCGTGGGAGGCGTTCTCCAGTGTGTTCAAGGCGAGCAGTTTCGATTGTCCGCGTTCCCAATCGCGGAGTTCGGCGCGCATGCCCGCGGGAAAGACGATGCCGAGATGGACGGCGCGTTGAACGTGCGCCAGAATGTCGGTGGCGTGCACGGGCAGGACGCGACGGAGTTGCGGGGTGAGACGGCTGGGGTGAGATTCGGCGTAGTCATTGATGGCGCGGGCGAACTCATCGAGATTGGCGGCGAAGGCGGGATCCTGTTGCGAGAGCCATTCGACGGCGCGTTCGAGAACCTGGTTGGTTCGAATCCAGCGGTCCTCTTCAAGGCGCGATTCTCCGAAGTATTCGGCGCCACGGCCGCGGGCCTGCCCGTAGAGTTCCAGCAGCAGGGAGCCGTGGTTTTCCATCTGCGCCCAGGCCAGAGCGTAGAAGAGCGCCTTTTCATCCTGGGCGTAGATGTGGGGAACGCCCCACCGATCCCAGAGAATCTCGGCGCGCCGCGCGCTGGTGGTGCAGGAGGAGAGGGCGGCGGCGAGGGGCAGGAGGCAGATTGACCAGCGGCTCATAGTGTCTGATTATTCTACTTCCTGAATCCAGTGGCGGCCAGGCTGAAGGGCGCGGACATCTGCTAGACTGATGAAGGTAGTGGGCCCGTAGCTCAGCCCGGATAGAGCGTTTGCCTCCGGAGCAAAAGGTCAGAGGTTCGAATCCTCTCGGGCCTACCACTTGATCCAATCGATCCCGCCTTTGATGATGCCCTGAGCGCGACCTTTTGGGGGCGAAGTGTGTTCCAACACTTGTCACGTTGAAACACTTGTCAGGACGCGCCCGGATCTTGTAGTCTGAATAAACGCCGTGCGCGCCGGGAACGCCCGTGACGGCGTGAGTGCAACGTCTGGGAGGTATTGTGGATCCGGAAACTACTGTAAGGCTTGTCGCCGGCGTCTTGCTGGTGGTGATTGTGGGCGTGATTGTGATGCGCCGCAAGGGAAAGAAGAAATCGAACGTTGAAGACGATTTCTAGAGATCTCAAGTAGCCGACAGTCGATGAGTGCTAAAGCCGCGGAAGCCCCGCGCATCGATCCCCGGTACAGCCGCTTCAAGCTCCGCGTGGCCCCTTCCGCCATCCACCGGTGGGGTGTCTATGCGGAGGAGTTCATTCCGAAGCGCCGGAAGGTGATTGAGTACACGGGCGAGAAACTCAACCGCAAGCAGGCAAAGGTGCGGGAAGCGGAGCCTGGACTTCATTACCTTTTCATTCTGAACCCGTATTGGACGATTGACGGCGCCGTGGGCGGGTCCGGAGCGCAGTTTGTGAACCATTGCTGCGATCCCAATCTGTGGGCGTGGATTACCAGGGACCACATTCTTTACATGGCGGCGCGGGACATTCGGCCGGGGGAAGAATTGACGCTTGACTACATGTTCGATAAGGACATGGAGCGGGTGGAGTGCCGGTGCGGGGCGAAAAGCTGCCGGGGCACGATCAATTTGCTGGAGTAGCGGCCACCGGCCGGATGGGATTGTGTTAGGGTGAAGTTTCCGTATCAGCGGGAACGGCAAAGGAGAAGGATTACGTGGACGCACTCGGCATGGTGGAAACCAAAGGACTGGTCGGCGCGATTGAAGCGGCCGACGCCATGGTGAAGACCGCCAATGTGGTGTTGACCGGCAAGGAGTTCATCGGCGCGGGATACGTTACCGTCACGGTGCGCGGGGACGTGGGCGCGGTGAAAGCGGCCACGGATGCGGGCGCGGCGGCGGCCCGGCGCGTGGGTGAACTGGTGAGCGTGCATGTCATTCCCAACCCGCATGAGGAAGTGGAGAAGGTGCTGCCCGGCCAGCGGAAGGCTCCTGGCGGCATCAGCTAGCGGGCGGCGCGGGTAACAACGGGTGGCTCTGCAGGACCCAGATCTCGTCTCGATTCAAGAGGTCCGCCAGAAGGTGGACCGGGCCTACGCGGCGGCGTTGAAGTTTCGCGCCTACACGCAGGAGCAGGTGGACCGGATTGTCGAGGCGATGGCGGAAGCGGGCCGGCGCCATGCGCGCGAGTTGGCCGAAGCCGCGGTGGCAGAAACGGGTTACGGCAACGCGAAGGACAAGCTGGCGAAAAACCTTCTCTGCGCGGATCTCTTGCCACGCACGATCCGGGGGTTGAAGACCATTGGCATTCTGCGGGAACTACCGGATCAACATCTGATCGAGGTGGGTGTGCCGGTGGGTGTGGTGGCAGCGATTGTGCCGACCACGAATCCGACGAGCACGGTGATCTACAAGTCGATTGTTTCGCTCAAGGCGGGCAACGCGATTGTGATCAGTCCGCATCCGAGAGCGAAGGCATGCACGTGCCAGACGGCGGCTCTGCTGTATCAGGCGGCGATTCAGGCGGGGGCGCCGGAAGACATTATTCAGTGCATCACGGCGCCGACGCTCGATTCGACGAATGCGCTGATGCAGCACAAGCGGACCGGGGTGATTCTGTCGACGGGCGGCGGCGGCATTGTGAAGGCGGCGTATTCGAGCGGCAAGCCGGCGTTTGGCGTGGGTCCTGGAAATGTTCCGGCGCTGGTGGATGAGTCGGCTGATGTGGCCGAGGCGGTGGCCAAGATTGTGCAGGGGAAGTCGTTCGACTTCGGCACGGTGTGCTCTTCGGAACAGGCATTGGTGGCGGTGGAGTCCCTGCGGGAGCGGATCACGGCGGAACTGCGGCGGAATCAGGCGTTTCTGTGCACAGCCGAGCAGGGGGCGGCCCTGGCCAAGGTGCTGCTGGATGCGAAGCTGGTGGTGAACCCGGCCTGCGTGGGGCATCCGCCTGGCGAGATTGCCCGGATGGCCGGCTTTGAAGTGCCGACGGAGACGTCGATTCTGGTGGCGGAGATTCAGGGCGTGGGACGCGAGCATCCGCTTTCCGCGGAGAAGCTTTCGCCGGTCCTTTCTCTGCTGTTTGTGAAGGACTTCGAGGCCGGCCTGGACGCCTGCGAGAACATCCTGAAATTTGGCGGGCTGGGACATACCTGTGTGATTCATGCCCGCGACGACAGCCGCATCCGGCGCTACGGCCTGCGGATGCCGGCATTCCGCGTGCTGGTGAACACACCTTCGCCGCAGGGCTCAACGGGGATCACGACGAACGTGCAGCCGTCGATGACGCTGGGCTGCGGGGCGATTGCGGGCAACATCACCAGTGACAACGTGGGTCCGCTCCATCTGATCAATATCAAGCGCATCGCCTACGTGGCGAGAAAAGCGGAAGAGGCGTTTTCGGTGGCGGATACTCCGGCTCCGGCGCCAGTGGACAGGCAGTCGGTGGTGGCAGCGGTGGAGAAGTATCTCGCGTCGCGCGGCGTGGCTGTGACGGCGGGCTCAGGTACGGCTCCGGCGGCGGCTTCGCTGTCTTCCGCCGCGGCATCACCGGCAGCGGCATCACCCACGGCTTCGATTGTCGACCGTTTCCTGGCCGGGCGGAGGCAGGCGGCACGGGAACCGGCGAAGCCGGAAGGATCCTGTTGCGAAGCTCCATCCGATGCGGCTTCCAAGGCGCCCGCAGTTTCCGCGCCCGTAGCGGAACCGGCCGCCGAGGTGGCGGTGACGGATTTTGTATGCGAAGCTGATGTGCGCGACGCGATTCGGGCGGGCAGGAAGATCTATGTCGGGCCGCGAACGATCGTGACTCCCTCGGCCCGCGACCTGGCAGGGCAGCATGACACACTGGTGCAGGCGCGCCGGTAGCGGGAAAGGACTCCATGCAAGCTAATCTGAAGACACTTCGGGATCAAATCGAGGCCTCTCTCGCTGAACGGGATTTCACCGTTTTCCGTGGCCTGGCGAACCCCTTCGACAAGTCGTCCGTTGTGTTCTGGGACACGGACGCAACCCAGGATTACAACGCTTATCTCGACGTCGCCTCCAAGCTGGGCATCAAGCTGATCACGCTCAACGCGCGCGAGTTCGATTCGCAGACCGTAACGGACGCCATTGAGCGCCTGAGCGAATCGTCGATTCCGTTCGAGGACAGACGGACGATGGAGCGGGACCTGAAGAAGATGAAGTCGTATCACGGCTTCACCTGCCATGTGGAGATGACGTTCGACTATCAGAACCGGGTGTACATTTTCATGTGCCGGGCCGACTGGTTCAACATGCTGATGGAGCAACTGGACGAGCTGGAAGAGTTGACGATGGACTTCGACGATGATGATGAGGACGAGGGTCCGGAGCCGATGGGCGGCTACTTCTCAAGGAACTGACGCCGAAACTGGCGGATGACTCCCGCGCCGCACCGACGGGCTCAATGGATTGTTCCCCGGCTTGATCCGGACGGGGAACTGGCCGTATCCCGCTTTGCGAGTGAACTGGGGCTTGCCATGCCCGCGGCGCTGGTGTTGTGGAACCGGGGTGTTCGCGACACGGGGGCGGCCCGGCGTTTCCTGAACCCGTCCCTCGATTCGCTGCATGACCCGGCGCTGATGCGCGACATGGACCGGGCGGCGGCCCGGCTGCATGGGGCCGTTCAATCGGGCGAGAAGATTCTGCTCTACGGCGACTATGACGTGGACGGCACCACGTCGATCGTCATTCTGAAGAAAGCCATCGAACTGGCCGGGGGCGCGGCGGACTACTTTGTGCCGCATCGTGTGCGCGACGGTTATGGCATGAAGACGGAGGTGATTGAGCAGGCGGCGCGGGACGGCGTGCACCTGATTGTGAGCGTGGACACGGGCATTCGGGCCAATGCCGTGGTGGCGCACGCGCGGGAGCATGGCATCGACGTGATTGTGACGGACCATCACCTGCCCGAGAGCGAACTGCCGCCGGCGCTGGCGGTGTTGAACCCGAACCGGCCGGACTGTGCTTATCCGCACAAGGACCTGTGCGGGGCGGGTGTGACGTTCAAGCTGGTGCAGGCGCTGCTTTCGCGGCTGGACTGGCCGGAGGTGAAGCGGCGGCGGCTGCTGGAGAGCTTTCTGAAGCTGGTGGCGGTGGCCACGGTGGCCGACGTGGTGCCGCTGACGGGCGAGAATCGCGACATTGTGCGCTGCGGCCTGGAGGGGTTCGACGATGTGCGGAACATCGGATTGCGGGAGTTGATGGCGGCGGCGGGCTTCAAGCCGGGTGACCGGCCGACGGCGCGCCAGGTGGCTTTCCGCATCGCACCGCGCATCAACGCCGCCGGGCGCATGGCGAACGCTTCGGATGTGATTGAGCTGTTCCTGACCTCCGATGCGGCGCGCGCGGCGGAACTGGCCGGGCAGTTGAATGACTTGAACAAGGAGCGCCAGGAGACCGAGTCTCGCATTGTGGAGGAGATTCTGCGGCGGTGTCTGGAGGAGCCCGTCGGCGATGATCAGGCGGCGCTGGTTTTCGCCGACGAGGGGTGGCACAAGGGCGTGGTGGGAATTGTGGCGAGCCGGGTTGTGGAACGGTTCCACCGGCCTGCGTTCGTGCTCTCCGTGGATTCGGAGAAGGGGGAGGCATCAGGATCCGGGCGGAGCGTGGCGGGGTTCCACCTGCTGGACGCCTTGGAATCGATGCCGGAGCTGTTCACGAGGTTCGGGGGGCACAAACAGGCCGCCGGCGTTACGCTTCCGATGGAACGCGTGGATCTGTTCCGGGCGCGGCTGGCGGCGTACGCCGGGACGCTGCTGGGGCCGGCGGACTTTCGCGCGCGCCATGAGGTGGATGCGGTGATCTCGGGCGCGGATCTTCGTGACGACGTGGTGGGCCAGTTGTTCGGGCTGGCTCCGTTTGGGCATGGCAATCCATCTCCTCGTTTTGTATTGATGGACGCCGAGGTTCAGACGACGGCGGAGGTGTGGAAGGAGAAGCATGTACGGCCGGTGCTGCGGCACCAGGGGCGGACGGTGGTGTTCAAGGGCTGGAACATGGCCGGACGGGTGGCGGAGTTTGAGCGCGGAGCGAGGCTGGACGTGCTGTTTGAGATTGAAGAGGACTCCTACACCGGCTGGTCGGCCGTGTTGAAGGACGCGCGGCCGGCTGGGGGCTGACGGTCAGATCCCGGCGCCGTGGTCATCGTCGCTGGCGCGATTCCAGTGGCCTTCGAACAGTCCGCGCATGGCTTCTCCCATGCCGGCGTGGTCGAAGACGATGGCGGTCCAGGCGGGCTTGGTGGTGACCGGATCGAGCAACGCGATCATGCCCTGGCGGCCATCGAACACGGCAAGCTTCATGGGCAGGGCGTGGGCGTAGCGCACTTCGACGCCGGATGTGATCTGGCCGGCCAGACGCTGGTGGTCCATTTCGACGCTGCGTTCAATGAGGATGCGGCAGGCGACGCCGCGTTCGCGCGCCTGGCGCACGAGTTCCTCATCCAGCGGATCGACGGCGTAGGGCGGGCGTGAAAACTCGATGTATTCCCGGCGGACGTCGGCGAGCATGCGGCGGTACTGGGCGGCGGTCTGCGAGGGATCGCTGACGATGCGAAGGTAGTCGAGGGTGCCGCGGCCGCCCTGGCTATCGGAGTAGGCTTCGCGCAGGTCGGTCTTGATGCTTTCAGCTAACTGGGCCTGCTGGGAGATCTCGGTTTCCAGTTCGGCCTGACGGCGGGTCACGTAGGCCGGAATGGCGAGTTCGGGCTCGACGGCGGAGAACAGCTTTGTCTTCTCCTGCACCACCTGGGTGAAGCCTTTCTCCAGCAGGCTGTCGAGCACTTCGTAGATCTTCTGGCGCGGCACGGAGGCACGGGCCGCCAGTTCGAGGGCCTTGAACCGGGAGTGGCCCAGCAGGACGAGATACGACCGTGCCTCGTAGGCGTTCAGCCCCAACTGCTGCAATCGACGCCAGAGGCGTTCAAACTGGCTGCCTGGTATTTCCCTGGACATTCCCCGCGAGATGCAGAATAGCATCAAACGCGCCGCCAGCGTGCAGATCCCATGGAACGAGGCGCGGTGAGACCGCGTCACGGCGGGCGAAGCGGCCGTGTGACAAACACCGGCGTGTCCGGCGTGGGGGGCGGGCAGCCTGTTACAATCGCCATTGCGCATGACACCCACGGCGGCCGCGCGTCCGGCGACTCTCGGACACCTCAATGAATGGCTGGCGTCCGGCCGGGTGGTCTCGCGGGGCGTGAAGGACGAGTTGCGGGCGAACCTGATCGCCCGGCTGCGTACCGGGGAGGCGCTGTTTCCCGGGGTGCATGGCTATGATGACACGGTAACGCCGCGGGTGGTGAACGCGGTGCTGGCGCGCCACAACTTCATTCTGCTGGGACTGCGGGGCCAGGCCAAGACGCGACTGATCCGGATGCTGGCGACGCTTCTGGATGAGTGGATTCCGTATGTGGCGGGCTCGGAGATCCGCGATGATCCGTGGCATCCCATTTCAGCGGAGGGACGGAGCGTGGTGGGGCAGGCAGGCGAGGAAGCGCCGATTGCGTGGCTGCACCGCGACCAGCGGTATGTGGAAAAGCTGGCCACGCCGGATGTGACGATCGCGGACATGATAGGGGACATCGACCCGATCAAAGCCGCCCGGTCGGGACGCGATCTGGCGAACGAGCACACCATCCACTATGGGCTTTTGCCGCGCGCCAATCGCGGGATCTTCGCCATCAACGAACTGCCGGATCTGGCGGGGAAGATCCAGGTGGGGCTGTTCAACATCATGCAGGAGGGCGACATTCAGATCAAGGGATATCCGGTGCGGCTGCCGCTTGATCTGATGCTGGTTTTCACCGCCAACCCGGAGGATTACACGGCACGCGGAAAGATCATCACGCCGCTCAAGGACCGCATTGGATCGGAGATCCGCACGCATTATCCGCTGACGGTGGAGCACGGTATCGCGATCACCAGCCAGGAAGCGTGGACAAGCCGCGGCGAGCTGCCGAATCGCATTCCCGCGTTCATCCGCGAGATCACCGAACAGGTGGCTTTTCTAGGCCGTGAGGACAAGAAGGTGGACAAGCGCAGCGGTGTTTCGCAGAGACTGCCCATTTCGCTGCTTGAGACGATTGTGTCGAACGCCGAGCGGCGCGGCCTGGCGGCGGGTGAGGATCTGACGGTGCCGCGCGTGACGGACGTTCACGCGGCGCTGCCGGCGATCACGGGAAAGATTGAACTGGAGTACGAGGGCGAGTTGCGCGGCGGTGAGGCGGTGGCCCGGGAGCTGGTGCGGCAGGCGGTGGCCAAGACGTTCACCCGGTACTTTGAAGGCGTGAACTTTGGCGGCATCGTGCAGTGGTTCGAGTTGGGCGGGACGCTGCGGTTCGACGATGCCTCGCGATCCGATGAGATGGCCAATCAGTTGAACACGGTGCAGGGCTTGATGGAGAAGACGGGGCGCCTGGGCCTGACAGCGAATGAGCCCGATGCCGTGCGGGCCTCCGCCGGGGAGTTCATTCTGGAAGGGCTGTGCGCCTTGCGGCGACTGACGCGCCATGAAGAACTGGGGTTTACGGCGGAGGCGCGCAAGCCAGCCCCGGCCGCGGAACCGGCGGAGGAGCCCAAGCCAGGGCGGCGCCCACCCAAGGACCGTTCGCAGTTGAACTGAGCCCGCCGGGAGAAGCAGGATGAATTTTTCCAATCGAAAAGATCTGGTGTATCTGGTGCTGGCCGGGATGTTCGTGGCCAACGCGATTCTGGGCGAGGTGATGGGCGGCAAGCTGATTCAGGCGGGGCCGTTCATCATGTCTTTGGGCGTGATTCCGTGGCCCATTGTTTTCGTGGCGACGGACCTGATCAACGAGTACTTCGGAAAGCCGGGCGTGCGCCGGCTGACGCTGATGACGGTGGGACTGATCGTATACGCCTTCATCATTCTGTTCATCGCGATGGCGATTCCGGCGGCGAAGGTGTCGCCGGTGCAGGATGAGCCGTTCCGGATCGTGTTCGGGCAGTCGTTGTGGATCATTTTTGGGAGCGTGATTGCGTTTCTGCTGAGCCAGTTGATTGACGTGTTCATGTTCTGGCTGCTGCGCGACAGGACGCGGGGGCGGCACCTGTGGCTGCGGGCCACCGGGTCGACGGCGGTTTCGCAACTTGTGGATACGTGGGTGATTCTGGGCATTGCGTTCTGGCTGCCGGGGAAGATCTCGGCGAGCGACTACGTTTCGCTTGCGCTGACCAATTACATCTACAAGTTCGGGATTGCGGTTTCGATGACACCGGTGATTTATGGTGTGCACTTTGTCATCGACCGTTTTCTCGGGCGGGACGAATCGCAAAGCCTGATTGCATCCGCGGTGGCGCAGTCACACGAAGGGTAGGGCCGGCCGATAAGCGCGGGTAGGGAGGTTTCCCAACCATGCGCGCTCTCGGTGTCCTTTTGTTTTGTCTGCTGCCGGTATCGCTGGCCGCCCAGTCCGCTTCGACGGTGAAGATTTACAGCAATCCTCCCGGGGCGCGGTTTCAGGTGGATGGCCAGTGGTACACAACCGAGGTGGCCTTCAACTGGACGACGGGCTCAAAGCATACGCTGACGATCGATCAGACCCAGCGTGACCAGACGCAGCTTGTTCAGTACAGTTTCAGCAGCTGGAAAGACAGCAAGAATCTGATGTCGGTGCTGGACAAGACGGTGACCATTACGGCGGACCCGTCGATCAGCTATTACCGCGCCGATGTGATCAAGAGCTATCGCATGTTGGTGCATGACTTTGGCTGCAACGACGTGAGCTGCCGCGGGAAGGTGCTCGGCGCGTGTCAACAACTTTGAGACACCCGGCATGGGAATTTACTGACGTTCCTCTCTGTCTGTTGGGCTGGTGTCGACCGGCTTGTTGATCCAAACCTCCGATGGCAGGGGCAAAGGCTTGGGAGG
>VFZY01000110.1 GCA_016870915.1 Acidobacteriota bacterium
AAGCCATCCGCAGGCACTGGCCCGCCCTCGGAAAGGGGATTCTGATCAAATCCGGCACGGGAGTGAGGCGTTGGTGTAGACTGTTGGGGTCCGGGAGACCCAAAATGGAAATCCCGGATCAACTGCGCCCCGAGCTTCTTTCGCTGGGCGCGGCGCTGCAGCAGCGGGTGCCCAACCCCTTCCTGGGGCTGATTTCAAGCGGGCCGTTTTCGGGCGCGGAAGTGACGCGCGGGCAACTGCTCCGCGAGTTCCCGCAGTATGGAAACGTCACAAACTTTCGTCCGACTTCGGCAAGTTCGATCTACCACGCAATGCAACTGAGGGTGCAGAAGGACTTTTCCGGCGGCGCGAGCTTCCTGCTGGCTTACACGGCGGGCAAACTGATCGACGACAGCGCGGGCGTGGGCGTGGGCGGGCTGGATTCCGGCCATCAGAACGCCTTTTTCCGGCGGGCAGAACGCGCGGTGTCGCCCCAGGACGTGAGCCAGCGCATGGTGTTCAGCTACGCCTACGATCTGCCGTTTGGCCCGAAGCGGCGCTGGGGATCGGCCTGGCCCAGGGCGTTGAACCTGATTGCCGGCAATTGGCAGGTCAACGGGATCGCAACGCTGGCCACAGGTGTGCCGCTGCCGATCACGGCTCCGAATACGAGTGGTTCGTTTTCGGCTCTGCTGCGGCCGAACGTCACTGGCAACGCCGCGTTGGCGGGTGAAAGATCGACGAACACCCGGCTGGCGCAGTGGTTCAATACCGCCGTGTTCACACAGCCGGCCCCGTTCACATTCGGCAACGCGCCGCGCACGCTGCCGAACGTCCGCGCTCCGGGCGAACGGAATCTGGACTTCTCCCTGTTCAAGGAGCTGCCGTTCGGCGAAAACCGCCGCGTGGAATTCCGCGCGGAGTTCTTTAATCTCACGAATACGCCGAACTTCGGCGTGCCCGGCTTGTCGCTGGGCGCCGGGAACTTTGGGGTGATTGGCTCGCAGGCCAACGCTCCCCGCCAGATTCAGTTTGGTTTGAAGCTCTATCTGTAATGCGCCTATTCGCTTCTCTCGCCGCATTCACCGCGTTCGCGCAGGTGGCTCCTGTGCCGTTCGACGCGCCCAACACGGTGGGGCCCGCGCTCAATCAGGTGGGGCCCGGCGGACGCACCGCCTGGATGACGGGCGTGCTGCCGCTGGGCGACAGCGCGCGCCAGAACGACTTTCCTTCCGCGGCGGTGGCGAAGAACGGCGACGTCTGGGTGACATGGGCTTCCTACAGCGGCTTGCGTGATGAGATCCATGCGCGCCGGTTCGCGGGGGGACACTGGTACGCGGCGTTCCCGCTGCCTGGCGTGGATGGCGACGTGTGGATGCCGCAGGTGGCGATGGATGCGAAGGGCCGGCCGTGGTTCGTGTGGTCGCAGCAGACGGACTATCCGAAGGGCCACCCGGAGCGGCCCAACTGGGACCTCTACGCCACCTATTGGGAAGACGGCGCATGGGGCAAGGTGACGCGTCTCACCGATCATCCGCTGCCCGACATCAACCATCACTTCATGGCCGACAGCCAAGGCAAGCTATGGCTGGTGTGGCAGGGATTCCGCGATGGGCAGGCAGACATATTCCTGCGCAGTT
The DNA here is from genome assembly GCA_016870915.1 of Acidobacteriota bacterium. Lineage (GTDB taxonomy): Bacteria > Acidobacteriota > Terriglobia > Bryobacterales > Bryobacteraceae > VFZY01. The sequence continues at coordinate 1,620 of VFZY01000110.1, forward strand.
GCGAGGACGGCCGCTGGAGCGAGCCGCTCCAGGTAACGTCAAACCCGGGCAACGACTGGGCTCCCGTGGTTGCCGTGAATTCGGCCGGCCATGCCAGCGTGGTGTGGGACGCCTATCGCAACGGCAACTACGACGTGTTCTTGCGGACGCTTCGTGGCACGGCATGGTCCAGCGAAATGGCCGTGGCCAACACGGCGATGAGTGAGATTACGCCCACGGCTGTTTACGACAGAGAGGACCGCCTTTGGATCGGCTATCTCGATATCGGCGTCAACTGGGCAAAGGATGTGGGCGGACGCAGCCTGGGCGTGAAGCAGAGCGGGACGCAGATTGGGCAGCGGCGCGAGTTGCGCATGGCGATTCTGCGGCCGGATGGCCAGTGGATGCAGCCGGCGAAACCACCCAACACGGCGATGGTGCCGGGCGAAGAGAACTGGATGGTCAATCCGCGGCTCTACACAGATCACGACGGGCGGATCTGGCTTCTGTTTCACCATCGGGTGAGTAAGTACACAACATGGACCTGGGCCGTGGACTCGGAGCGCGCGCCGACGGCGATGGGCATTCGCACCTACAACAACGCGTACATCACGCACTACGACGGCGACCAGTGGCTGCCGGCTACCGAACTGCCCCGAAGCCGCGACCGCATGAGTTCCACCGTGGCCGGCGCCGCGGCTCCGAACGGGCAGTTCTGGGCCTTCTGGCACTCCGACCATCGGGACGACACTCAGATCTATGTGCCGTTGCAGAACCAGGTGTGGTCTTGCGTGTTGACGCCGATTTCGAAGCCGCGGCCATATGTGCTGACGGCTCGCGAAACCGCCGCGGCTACGCCGGGGGTGCTGGACGCCGCGCCGGGGGCTTTGGACGCCTCGCTGGAAGCGGGTGACATCAAGGCTCTGCGCGATGCGCGCATCAGTTGGAACGGGCGGACGTTCCGCTTGTTCAAGGGCGATCTGCACCGGCACACGGAACTTTCCACTGATAGCGGGGGGCGCGCGGACGGTTCAGTGATCGACTTCTTCCGTTACATGATCGACGCGGCGGGAATGGACTACGGCGCAATTACAGATCACAGCGCAGGTGGCGACTCAGAGTACTGGTGGTGGCTGATTCAGAAGGTGACCGAGATGTACCACCTGCCCGGACGTTACAGCGCGCTGTTCGGTTACGAGCGCACACCGCACTGGCCGAAGGGTCATAAGAACATCATCCACGCGGCGCGGAACGTTCCGATCGTGAAGTTGTTTACCCGCCCCGATATGCCGGAGCATTGGTCGACGTATGCCATTGTGGCGGGCGACCTGGCGAAGAACGACACCGGGCTTCTTTTCGACAACGTGCGGCGGACCGGCGGCATCGCGATTCCGCACACCCTGGCTACCAGCCAGGGGAACGACTGGACCGAGACCGACGACAAGGTGCAGCCCGTGGCCGAAATCTTTCAGGGGGCTCGCGATTCATACGAGCACGAGGGCGCCCCAGCCGCGCACAAGTCAGGCGGAGGTTATGCCGGCGGCAACAACTTCAACCCGGGCGGGTTCCTTTGGAAAGCCTGGGAGAAGGGCGTGCGGATCGGCGTGATCGCCAGTTCCGATCACACTTCCACCCATCTTTCGTTCGCCATGGTCTATTCGGCGGATGCCACGCGAGCGGGGATCATTGAGGCCATCCGGGCGCGGCGCACCTATGGCGCCACGGACAACATCCTGCTTGAGTACTCAATGGGCGGGCACTTCATGGGCGAGGAGTTCAGCGCGGTGCAGGTTCCGGAATTGAAGCTGCGGGTGCGGGGCAGCGGGCCCATCGCCAAGGTGAGCATCATCCGGAACGGCAAATACATGGCCCAGTTCACGCCCAACAGCCGCGACTACGCCGTGTCCTATCGCGATGTCTCGAATCCGCGGGGAAGCCAGTATTACTATCTGCGGGTGGAGCAGGCGGACGGGAACCTGGCGTGGAGCTCTCCGATTTGGGTGAACCTGCCTTGAGGAGAGGCCGGTAAACTAACAGGATGTCGGGTTTTGTTCATGATGAGCGGGCGCTGAACGGGCCAACGCGGCGCGCAGTGGTGCGGGGTCTTGCCGCGGCTTCGGCAGCGCGCGCCTCCGGCCAGGGGACGGCTTTTGACGTCGCTGTGATCGGGGCGGGGGTGTTCGGATCGTGGACGGCGCATCATCTACGGCGCGCCGGCAAACGCGTCGTCCTGATCGACGGCTATGGCGCGGCGAGTTCCCGGGCGAGTTCGGGCGGAGAGTCGCGCATCATCCGGTGCGCCTATGGCGGCGATGAAATCTATAGCCGTTTCGCGCAGCGGTCGCTTGGCCAGTGGAAGGAGTTGAGCCGGCGTGTGAACAGCCCGCTGTTCCAGCAGACGGGGGTGTTGCACCTGGGCGGACGTGGCGACACCAGCCTGACCGCCACGGCGGGTGTGCTGGCCAAACTCGGGGTTACGCATCAACAGCTGAGCCAGGCCGAGTTGGCGAAGCGGTTTCCGCAGTTCTTTGCGGGCGATATCGACCAGGCGATCTTCGAGCCGGAGAGTGGAGCGCTGATGGCGCGGCGGTCCGTGCAGATGCTGGTTCAGGACATGTCGCAGTCCGGGTTGGAACTGGTGCTGGAGCCGGTTGTGCCGCCGGCGGCCAGGGACCGCATGGAGTCCGTGAAGACGGCGGGGGGAAGGACGATCAGCGCCGGCGCCTTTGTGTTTGCTTGCGGGCCGTGGCTTCCCAAGGTGTTTCCCGCCGAGCTGGGCCAGCGGATCTTCCCGACGCGCCAGGAGATCTTCTTCTTTGGCGTGCCCGGCGGCGAACGGCGGTTCCGGCCTCCGGCAATGCCGTGTTGGATCGATCCGAACAATCTCTACGGCATTCCGGATCTGGAGAATCGCGGGTTCAAGATCGCCGACGACGAGCATGGTCCGGCGATCGATCCGGATGCCGCGGACCGGCTGGTTCCGAAGGAGAGTCTGGCCGCGATGCGAAGGCGTTTGGCAGGCCGGTTCCCGGCTCTGAAGGACGCTCCGCTCCTCGAAACTCGGGTCTGCCAGTACGAGAACAGCGCCAATGGCGATTTTCTGCTGGACAGGCATCCTTCGATCAGCAATGTCTGGCTGGCCGGAGGAGGATCCGGACATGGATTCAAGCACGGCCCGGCTGTGGGTGAGTATCTGGCGGCAAGGATTTTGGGAACGCAGGCGGGGGAGCCGCGATTCAGCTTCGCGAGCAAGGGCACGGTGCAGAAGCGTTCGGTGTACTGACCGGGACCCCACCCCGCGCCGTCCGATGCGAACTTTCTCAGTCACCGCCAAAACGGAAATATTTTAGAAATTTAACCCCCATAAGCTCAATCGCTTCCAGGGAAATGCCCGTTTTCGAACACCAATTTCCGTCCCTCCCGCCTGTATACTCCATCCAGAAAGGATCGAACCTCCAATGCAAGCTTCTGAAGCCCGTCTCGCGGCCAACCGCGCCAACGCCTCCCTCGCCACCGGTCCTCGCACCGAAGAAGGCAAGGCGATCTCGTCGAAGAACGCCCTCACCCACGGACTCACCTCCGCCCAGGTCATCATCGCCCCCGGCGAGCAGCCCGAATTCGACGCTCTCCTCGAATCCTTCACCCTCGACTTCGCCCCGCAAGGAGCCGCCGAAACCGCCCTCTTCAACGACATCGTTCACGCCGTCTGGCAGAAACGCCGCATCCGCGCCGTCGAGTCCCAATTCGTCAACGGCAACCCCGGCATCCTCATCGACCCCTCAGCCATGGCCCAGGTCGAACGCTACCGCCGCTACCACGGCTACTACGACCGCATCCACCACCGGGCCATGAAAGCCCTCGCCGGACTCCAGCGCAACCGCCAGCTTCACAACACAGCCCAAGCGGAAGCCCAGACCATGGACGAGCCCATCCCCCACGACACACATCTACTCCCGCCCCCGGCCCCGCCCCGCCGGCTCATCGAACTCCGTGTCGCCAAACAGGAAGCCAAGGCCCAACTCGCCGAACGCAACTCCAACATGCCCGGCGACATCCCGCGCATCTCAATGGGTTCGTTTCTACAGCGTCAGGAACCCGGCATGCTCGACTATGACGACGAACGGTTCTAACCCCGCATCCTCAGAACAAAGTCTTCAATCCCAACTGCACATTCCGGCGGTCGCTGAACCGGGTCCCGTTCACCTGCCCGAAGTCCGCCGCGCCAAACGTGATTCCGGGAGGCGCAAACTGCGGGGTATTGGTGAAGTTATACATCTCACCGCGGAACTGCGCCTTCACGCGCTCCGTGATGCGGAAGTTCTTAGCGATGTTGATATCGGCGTGATGCGTCCCGTCGGCGCGCACATTGGGAGCAAAACGCGGAGCGTTGCCAATCGTGAACGCAGCCGGGGCGCTCACGCCCGAAGTGTTGAACCAGCGCTCCGGCGCCCGCGTGTCGATGCTCAGCGCCTTCAGGTCCGGCACTCGCGCGTTCAGAATCCTGAAACCGAAAGCGCCCAGCGCGTTCGGAGCCACCAGACGGAGCGGCAGCCCCGTGGCAAAACGGGTAATCGCCGACACCTCCCAGCCGCCAATCACCGCGTCCAGCGCCCGTGGAGCGTTCGAAGCGAACCGTCGCCCCTTGCCCACCGGCGCCTGCCACACCAGCGCCGTCACGAAACTCTGCGGAACGTCGTGCGCCGACACCGAGCGCTCAAGCCGCGCGTTGTTCACATCGCGCAGCGTGTCGCTGATGATCCATCCCTGATTCTCCGACGCATTGTCAATCGCCTTCGAAAACTGGTACGTCGTCATCACCGCCAACGAGGAGCTCAGCCGGTAGTTCCACTTCACATACAGCGCGTTGAAACTCGACCCCGCGCCCGGCGTGTCCCCCGTCATCTCCACCGTCGCGAAATGGGGATACGGCCTCAGCAGCCGGTGGCGCGGAACCGTCCGTCCCGAAAGCACACCCGTCGGGAACACCCCGAAAAACGGATTCGCCACCTGCTCGTTCAGCGCATTGCCCAGCGCCAGATGCTGCGCCGGAAGCTGATTCACGTCCGGCGTGGCGCCGTAGTTCAGCTTGCGGCCCCCGTTGCCCGAATACCCAATCTCGAAAACCGAATTCCTCGAGATCTCGAACTGAAGATCGAACGAGTAGTTCTGAACGTAGCCCGTCGGGTGCGCCCGCTGGAACGCAATCACATCGGAGCCGGTCTGTGTCAGCAATCCCTGCGAAGCCCCAACCGCCCGGTTCACCCCGTTCGGATACGGGTTCGACAACCGGTCGTTCGGCGTGATGCCGTCGCCGCCGCGCGTGTTCACCCAATTGGTGGTCACCGTATAGCCATCGGTGCCGGCCGCGGGTCCGCCCTGCGTCGCCGTCCCGAAACCCATCAGATAGAAGATGCCGTATCCGGCGCGCGCCACAATCCGGTTCGTCACCTTGTACGCCAGCCCGATGCGCGGCGCCAGATCCACATTGTCGTTAGCCGTCTGGAACCGGTTGTCGGGGCCGGTGAACACCAGGCCGCCGCGCAGATTCAGCCCGGTGCGCGTGCTCAACGGATTCTGCGCGCCAAAGTCGAAATAGTTATAGCGGTTGAACCGCTCCGTCGACGCCCGCTGCGTCTCCCAGCGCAGACCCGCATTGATGGTCAGCCGCGGACTGAAACGCCACACGTCCTGCACGTAAACGCCATAGTACCGGCGCGACGTCGCCGGCACCACCGAATTGCGAATCGAGTTGTTCACCGTCGTCGTCGCCCCCGAAAGACCCGTCGGAATCCCTGTGCCCAACAGCAGCGACGCCACCGAATTGCCCGAATTCGCCGAACTCACCTGCGCCACCGGACCCGACGTCATCCCGCGGTCAAACGCGAAGTCCGTCGACCGGATGTCCACCGAATTCAGCCGCACAATCTCACCCGTGAAACCGAACTTCAACGAATGCCGCCCGAACTCCCGCGTCGTGTTGAGTTGCAGGTTGTCCGTCTGCCGCGGAAAGTTCAGCACGCGGCCGCTCGAAAGGCCCGCGTAGCCGAACAGGCTGAACTGCGGAAAGTGCGGCGAATCCCACTGCGAAACCAGACTCTGCGAGAAGCCCAGCGCCGTGCCCAGCACTCCGTCGCGCAGCGTCAGCGGCAACTGCTCCTCGCGCCACCGGCCGGAGCCCACGGTCACGTTGATCACCCACTTCGGGTTCGGCACGAACGTATTGCCCCACGTGGCATGGAAGCGCGGCTGGTCGCCCTCGTTGCCTCCATCGGCCCCGGTTCCGAAGAACCGCGGTGTCTTGCGCGTCTGCCAGGCTTTGGTCAACCGGCCGTACATCGTGTGCTTCTCGCTCCGCGCCCAGTCGATGCGAACATCCATTCGTTTGTTGTTCGTGATCGATGTGCCGGCGCCAAAGAAGTTGTTCGCCTGCGTAATCGCATTCGTTGGATTGGCGTTTGCGCGCGGGTAATACCCAATCACCTTCGCGCCCACCGCGTCGAAACGCGAAACGGGAACGATGTTTCCGGCGAACGGATCGCGGATGGAGCCCGGGCCCCCCGGATTCGGCCGCGTGCTGAACGGGTCGAAGACCATCGAAACGGTCCCGTTTGCGTCCCGTGTCTGGCTGAAGTTGCCGCCCCTCTCCAGGTCGGTCGGAACCGTGGTCAGCGTCGTCGCCGGCGAGCCCTCTTTCAGCGCTTCGTAGCTCGTCAGGAAGAACAGCTTCTTCGCCTTCCACAACGGGCCCGATGCGTTGCCGCCAAACTGGTGGCGCTTGAACTCCACGCGCCGCCGGCCCACACGATTGTTCAGCCAGGCGTTCGCGTCCAGGTTGTCGTTCCGCAGGAACTCGAAAGCCGAACCGTGAAATTCAAACGACCCGCCCTTCGTCACCACGCTCACCACACCGCCGCCCGACTTGCCGAACTCGGCGTCGTAGGAGTTGCGCGAAACCACCACCTCCTGCACGGACTCAACCGAAGGCGCCGCCAGCAGCGCACCCCAGTCGCCCGACGTCGCCGGCACGCCGTCAATCAACACCAGCCCGCTCATGTCGCGGCCGCCGTTGAACGCAAACCGCGCCTGGTTCTGATCGCTCGAATTGTTCGACTGCGCCACGCTCATCGACGTCACCCCGGCCATCGCATGCACCGCGATGAACGGATTGCGCGTCGAAGCCGGCAGGTTCAGAATCTGCGAACGGTCCAGCGTGTACGACTGATTCGCCGACTGCGTGTTCAACTGAACCGCCGTTCCCGTGATCTCAACCGACTCCGTCACCTGGCCAATCTGCAGCGTGACATTCACCTCAGCCGCCTGGTTCGCCGTCAGCGTAACGTTCGATGTGGTCGTCGTCTTGAAACCCGGCGCCTCCACCGTCAGGTCATAGAACCCCGGCAGAAGCTGCGAAAAGACGTAGCGTCCCTCCGCCGTGGCCGTGGTCTGGCGCACCTCCTGGGTGGAGCGGTTGGCCAGTTTCACCGCCGCGCCCGGCACCACCGCCTGCGCCGGGTCTGTGATCAAACCCGTCAGGTTCGCGGTGAATGCCTGCGGAAACGCCAGGGGGGCCAGGCACAGTCCAAACAGAAATTGAGTGATTGGTTTCAAGATGAAGCAACTCCTTACTTGCAGCGCTTCGATCATACATCAGGAGCCCATGTAAAATGAATCGACCTATGCGCCTCTTCATCCTCCTGGCGGCCGCGGCCGCCCTCTCTGCCCAGACCTACGATCTGGTGCTCAGGAACGGCCACGTCATCGACCCGAAGAACAAGCTCAACGGCGTCCGTGATGTCGGCATCAAGGATGGCCGCATCGCCGCCATCGCGCCTTACATCGCGCCCGCCCAAGCGCGCCGCGCTGTCGATGTCGCCGGCCTCCACGTAGTCCCGGGCCTCATCGATCTCCACGCCCACGTCTTCGCCGGGCCCAACGGCGGCATGCTCGCCGGCGGCCACGCCAGCATCTTCCCGGACTACTTCGCCCCGCGTGTCGGCGTCACCACCGTCGTCGATGCCGGCTCCTCCGGCCGCCACAACTTCGCTGACTTCCGCAAGTGGGTCATCGACACCGCGCGCACGCGTGTCCTGGTGCTCCTCAACATCGGTGGGCGCGGCATGCCCGGCAACCACCAGGAACAGGACGTCTCCGACATGGACGCCAAAGCCGTCGCCGCCCTCGCCAAGGCGAACGCCGATGTCGTCGTCGGCATCAAGGTGGCGCACTACCAAGGCCCCGATTGGACGCCGGTCGAACGCGGCGTCGAAGCGGGCACGCTCGCCAACATCCCCGTCATGATCGACTTCGGCGAGTTCCGCCCCGAGCGCCCCTTCCAGGAACTGGTACTCAAGAAGCTGCGCCCCGGCGACATCTATACCCACTGCTTCTACGCACCGGTGCCCATGCTCGACAAGGCCGGCAAGCTCCTGCCCTATCTCTTTGAAGCCCGCAAGCGCGGCGTCATCTTCGACGTCGGCCATGGCGGCGCCGCCTTCGAATTCCGGCAGGCCGTGCCCGCCGTCAAACAGGGCTTCCCGCCGGATTCCATCTCCACCGACATCCACTCCGGCAGCATCAGCGCCGGCATGAAGGACCAGCTCAACGTCATGTCGAAATTCCTCAGCATGGGCATGCCGCTCGAAGAAGTGATCCTGCGCTCCACCTGGAACCCGGCCCGCATCATCCGCCGCGAACAGATCGGCCACCTCACCGTCGGCGCCCTCGCCGACGTCGCCGTCCTCCGCGTCGAAAAAGGCCAGTACGGTTTCGCCGACTCCTACGGTGCGCGCATGGACGGCGGCCTCCGTCTCTCGAACGAACTCACCGTCGCGTCCGGCAAAGTGATCTTCGATCTCAACGGCCGCACGCGCGACCGCTGGGACACCCTCGGACAATACGGCCCCGTCAGTGGCCCCGGCTGGGACGGCCAGCGCGGCGGCGGCAGACCGCTGCCGCTCAAGTAGCTCAGACGCCGAACTGGCGGAAGTGATGGTCCAGGTGCCGCCACGTCAGGCAGCCCCAGTCCTTATCTGAAAGCTTGCCGAAAGCGGCGTGGTCGGCGAACCCCTGGCCCCGCCGTGCCACCATCCGGTCCAACGCCGCCAGCAGATTCCGGCGGTTGGCCTCGAACTCGCCTGGTTCGGCGAACAGCAACTCGGGAGCCGTGGGCGCCCCTTTGGGCCAAGGCATCAGGTAGATGACCAGATACCGCGCCAGGGCGTTCCGGAACGGCCCCGGCTTCGGCCGCACCGCGCGCTCGCCCAAAGCCATCTCCATCGCGCCGGCGCAGTGGGCAAGCATCCCCATCACGTTCATGCGGCCCCACGACGGCCGTGAGTCCGGCCGCAGTTGGCCCAACCGCTGCTCAAGCGCGCTGCGCGTCCCGGCATCCCATATCGTCTCCATGGGGCCCTCCTCTGGAGAAGGCTACCATGGAAGGACAGGCCGTTCATGCCGCAAACCCCTCCAGAACCTGCTCAGGCTCCGTCTCCGGAGGCGGCCGCGCCCTTAAGTTTCGGCGCCGTCCTGGCCATCCCGCCCTTCCGCCGCCTCTGGATAGGACAGGTGATCAGCGTCTTCGGCGACTTCCTCGCCATCTTCGCCGTCTTCGCCATCGCCACATTCCGTTTCAAAGCCTCGGCATCGGAGATCACCTTTGTTCTGGTCGCCTTCATGGCGCCCATGGCTGTCATCAGCCCCGTGGCCGGCGTCCTGGTGGACCGCTGGAACCTCAAGCGCACCATGATCGCAAGCGATCTCATCCGCGCCCTCCTGGTGCTGGCGCTCGCCTGGACCACCAGCCTGCAACAGATCTACGCCATCTTCGCGGTGCTCAGCGCCGTCTCCAGCTTCTTCATCCCCGCCCAGTCCGTGGCCGTGCGCGGCGTCGTTCCCCAGAACGGCCTCATGGCCGCCAACGGGCTCATGTCCCAGGCCTTCCAGGTCACCATGATCGTCAGCCCCGCCCTCGCCGGCGGGCTTGTGGCATTCACCGGACCCGAGTTCTGCTACTACATCGACACCGTCAGTTTCCTGGCCTCCGCCTGGCTCATCGCCGGCGTGGCCACCGCCCCGCGCGACCCCGGCGCTCAACGCCAACTGGGCGGGCTCATGGATGAGATGAGCACCGGCCTGCGCTTCATCTTCACCCACAGCGCCGTCTCCTTCGTCATGATCGCCATGACCGTCGGCATGTTCTCCATCCGCTGTTTCGGCGCCCTTCTGGCGGTCTGGGTGCGCGATGTTCTCCGTTCCGGCGAGACCGCCTTCGGCATCCTCAACTCGCTCATCGGCGTGGGCATGATCCTCGGCACGCAAGCCATCCACCGCATCGGCAGGAACCGCACCCGCAGCGGCCTGGTGGTGATGGGCCTGTCATTCTCCGGCGTGCTGATGGCCGTGCCCGCCATCCACCCCTCCACCTGGACCACCGTCATCGGCCTGCTGGGCCTCGGGTTCGGCGTGGCGTTCATCTTCATCCCGGCCCAAACCCTGCTGCAGCAGGTGACACCGGTGGCGATGCTCGGGCGCGTCTCAAGCGCCATGATGTCGTCGCTGGCCTTCATCCAGGTGTCCGCTCTGCTGCTCAGCGGCCAGACCGCCGCCACCGTCGGCATTCGCAACCTGTACCTTGGCAGCGGCGCGCTGCTGGTGGTGATCTCAGCCATCGGATACCGCAAGCTCGCGGCCCAGGAAGTGGCGGAGCACGCCGCCGTCGGCGCCGTCAAGGCCGGGTAGCCGGCCGCTCTTCGATACACTGGTATGAGTGAAGGAACGCATTCGTTCAACCACCATCCTTTGCGTGCGCCGCAACGGCAAAGTCGTGCTGGCGGGAGATGGCCAGGTCACACTGGGACACGAAGTACTCAAGGCCTCGGCCAGAAAGCTGCGGCGGCTCTATCATGACCGCGTGGCGGCCGGATTCGCCGGCTCCACCGCCGACGCCTTCGCTCTCTTCAGCCGCTTTGAGAGCAAGCTGGAACAGCACTCGGGCAATCTGCCGCGTGCCGTGGTCGAGATGGCCCGCGACTGGCGCACCGATAAGGTCCTGCGGCACCTCGAAGCCCTGCTGCTCGTCACCGATGCCACCAACACCTATATCGTGAGCGGCAACGGCGACGTCATTGAGCCCGACGACAACATAGCCGCCATCGGCAGCGGCGGCCCGTTCGCCAAGTCCGCCGCCGTGGCGCTCTATCAGAACACCACCCTCTCGGCCCGCGACATCGCCGAGAAGGCCATGAAGATCGCCGGCGAGACCTGCATCTATACCAACCTGAACATCGTGTTCGAGGAGCTTGGCTAGATGGTCATCTACCTTCCCAGCCCCAGTTCGGAGACCGCGCCCCTGCTCGACGAGCTTACCCCGCGCGAGATCGTCCGCGAACTGGACCGCTATGTCGTCGGCCAGGGCGATGCCAAGAAGGCCGTCGCCGTCGCGCTCCGCAACCGGATCCGCCGTCAGCGCCTCGACCCTGAAATGGCCGAGGAGGTGATGCCGAAGAACATCCTCATGATCGGCCCTACCGGCTGCGGCAAGACCGAGATCGCCCGGCGTCTGGCGAAACTGGCCAACTCGCCGTTCCTCAAGGTGGAAGCCAGCAAGTTCACCGAAGTGGGCTACGTGGGCCGCGACGTCGAATCGATGATCCGCGATCTGGTCGAGATCGCCATCGACATGGTGCGGGAGGAGCGCCTGGATGAGGTGGCCGACCGCGCCGAGAAGAACGCCGAGGAGATGCTGCTCGACCTTCTGATTCCGCCCGTCACCGAACCCTCGGAGAGCGCCGAACGCACCCGCGAGAAGATGCGCGAGAAGCTCCGCGCGGGGCGCCTGGATGACCGCACCGTCGAGATCGACGTCAAGGAACGCGGGCCCCGGTTCGAGGTGGCCACCAGCTCCGGCCTGGAGGAGATGGACATCAACATCAAGGACATGCTGGGCGGCATGTTCGGCCAGCGCACCCGCAAGCGGAAGATGCGCGTGGGCGAGGCGCTGGAGTATCTCATCCAGGAAGAGGAAGAGAAGCTCATCGACATGGATCAGGTGACGCGCGTCGCCATCGAACGCGCCGAGCGCAACGGCATGATCTTCCTCGATGAGGTGGATAAGATCGCCGGGCGCGAAGGCGGCCACGGCCCCGATGTCAGCCGCGAAGGCGTGCAACGCGACATCCTGCCCATCGTCGAAGGCACCACCGTCAACACCCGCTACGGCTTTGTCCGCACGGACCACATCCTGTTCATCGCCGCCGGCGCCTTCCACGTCTCGAAGCCCAGCGACCTCATCCCGGAACTGCAGGGCCGCTTCCCCATCCGCGTCGAACTGAAGCCCCTCACCGAAGCGGACTTCATCCGCATCCTCAAGGAGCCCAAGAACGCGCTGATCAAGCAGTACATCGCGCTGCTTGAAACCGAAGGCATCAAGCTCAGCTTCACCGACGAGGCGCTGGAAGAGGTGGCGCGGTTAGCCGCCCAGGTCAACCAGTCCAATGAGAACATCGGCGCGCGGCGCCTCCACACCGTCCTTGAGAAGGTGCTGGAAGAGGTCTCCTTCGAAGGGCCTGACCTGAAGAAGAAGACTGTCAGGGTGGACGCTGTCTACGTCCGCAAGCAGTTGCAGGACATCGTGAAGGATCAGGATCTCAGCCGCTACATCCTCTAGGTTCATGCGCGCCCCGCTCCCGATGCTCGCCGTGGTTTTCGCAACGGGCTGCGGCTATGTCGGCGAGCCTCTGCCGCCCGCGCTCCACCTTCCCCAGCCCGTCGCGGATCTGGAAGCGGTGCAGCGCGGCGCCAAGATCGTGGTGCGCTTCACACCGCCGCGCGCCACCACCGAAGGCCTGCCGCTCAAGGCCCCGCCCACCGGGGACCTGCGCATCGGCACGCGGCCCGAAGGCGAGTTCGACACCACCGCCTGGGCCGCGGCGGCCGAACCGGTTCCGGTGACCATCGCCGAAGGCGAGACCACCGAAGTCCGCGTCGACGCCGCCCGCTGGGCGGGCCGCGAGATCCTCGCCGGCATCCGGTTCGCGAATCCGAAGGGCAAGTCGGCCGGCTTCTCGAATCTGGTGGCGGTGCAGGTGGTGGAGCCGCTCAATCCTCCCCCGGCGCCGGCGGCACAGGCCGTCGCGGAAGGCATCAGAATCTCGTGGAAGGCGCCGGACCCAAGGCCACAGCTCCGCTACCGCGTCTACAAGCTTGCCCCCGGCGCCGAGGAGCCGATCCTGGCCGGTGAAACCGATGCCCTGGCCTACACCGACCGTGAGACCGAGTACGGCAAGCGGTACACCTATGAAATTCAGGCGGTAGTCAAACCCGGCGAGCGTGAGGTGGAAAGCGAGCACTCCACCGCCGTCTCCCTTGTTCCGGTTGACCGGTTCGCCCCCGCCGTTCCCAAGGGGTTGCTGGCCCAGGCCGGCGTCGACTCGATCGAGCTTGTCTGGGACCGCGTCACGGCGCCGGATCTTGCCGGTTACCGGGTCTATCGAGGGACGCCGGGAACCGCGCCCGTCCGCATCGGGCAGTCCCAGTCACCCAGCTTCGGGGACCGCGCCGTGCGCGCCGGCCAGAGCTACCAATACCACGTCACGGCCTACGATCTGGCCGGGAATGAAAGCGAGGCATCCGGGACTGTTACGATAACAGCACCGCAGTAATCTCATGAGTCTGCAAGTCGATTTCCGTTCCGGCGCCTGGCCCATCGGCGCCCGGCCTTCGAAGATAGTCTGCGTGGGACGCAACTACGCCGAGCACGCCAGGGAGTTGGGCAACGAGGTGCCCAAGGAGCCGCTTATCTTCCTGAAGCCTCCCTCCTCCCTGCTCTCAAACGGTGAGGCCATCCGTTACCCGGCGCTCTCCCAGCGTGTGGACTTCGAGGGGGAACTGGGCGTCATCATCGGGCGCCAGGCGCGGCATGTTCCGGAAACGGAAGCCATGGACGTCATCTGGGGCTACACAATCGTCAACGACGTGACCGCCCGCGACCTGCAGAAGAAAGACGGCCAGTGGACCCGCGGCAAGGGTTTCGACACATTCTGCCCGGTGGGGCCGGTGGCCGTACCGCGCGGCGCGGTTAATCTCTCAGAGTTGCGCGTCAGGACGATATTAGATGGTGAGGTGAAGCAGGATGCTCCCCTCACGGACCTGATTTTTCCGATCCCGGCGGTGATTGCGTACGTGACACAGTTCATGACGCTGGAGCCGGGGGACTTGATTGCGACCGGGACTCCGCCAGGCGTGGGTCCCATGTTGCCCGGATCGGTGGTCCGGGTTGAGATCGAAGGCATTGGCGTCCTTGAGAACCACGTGGTTCGGGACTAACGAAAGGAAACCAGAGATGAAGATTTTTCTCGACACCGCGAATTTGGACGAATTGAAGAAGGGTGCGGAATGGGGCATCGTCGACGGAGTCACCACCAACCCCACGCTGATCGCCCGCGAAGGCCGTGACATCAAGGAGCAGGTCCGGATGATCTGCGACATCGTGGATGGCGACATCAGCGCCGAAGTTGTGGCTCTGGACGCGGAGAACATGGTGCGGGAAGGGCGCGAACTGGCCCGCATTCACCCGAACATCGTGGTGAAGCTGCCGCTCACCCGCGATGGCATCAAGGCCTGTTCCACGCTGAGCAAGGACAATATCCGCACCAATGTGACGCTCTGCTTCACGGCGGGCCAGGCGCTGCTGGCGGCCAAGGCGGGCGCCTACATCATCAGCCCCTTTGTCGGCCGCCTGGACGATATCGGCTACGACGGCATGCAGTTGATCCGCAGCATCTGCACCATCTACAAGAACTACGGCTTCCAGACCCAGGTGCTGGCCGCCTCGCTCCGTTCGCCGCTGCATGTGGTGGCGGCCGCCGAAGCCGGCGCCCACATCGGCACGCTGCCCTTCAAGGTGCTCGACATGCTGTTCAACCACCCGCTCACCGACAAGGGTATCGAGCAGTTCATGAAGGACTGGCACAAGGTGTTTCAGGACGCCCCGGTCACGGCGTAGCGCCACCTGTCAGGCCGGTATACGCCGCCGGTTATAAACTGGAGCTGAGACGACCCGGGTGAAAGAGCACAAGGCACTGGTTGTGGCGGCGGGCGTGGGCGTGTTGGGGTGTGCGCTGCTCGCCGCGCCCTACCTGCCGGGGATCCTCGCCGCCACGATTCTTGCGGTGGTCTTCCAACCCCTTCACCGCCGGATGGAGCGCATGGTGCGGCACCGTTCGCTGGCGGCGTTTCTCACGGTGTTCAGTGTGCTTCTGGTGGTCCTGGTGCCGGTGATCCTATTGACGTCGGCAGCCGTGGGTGAAGTCCGCACGCTGATGCAGAGGGTACCGGCATCGGATGCGATCGAACGGCGGCTGGACCCTGTGATCGAGTGGATCGCGGGCCACGCAGGCTTCTCGACGGAGGAACTCCGGACCGCGATCCTGGACCGGCTGGCGCAGGCGAGCGGCGCCGTGCTTCGCTCCACCACAGCCCTGGCCGGCGCATTGACCGAAGGCGTGGTGCAACTGGCGGTGGGCGTGATGACGCTGTTTTTCATCCTGCGCGACGGCGGGTGGATGATGCGCCGTCTGGTGGAGTCCGCGCCGATTCACCGGGACAAGGCCGAGGCCTTGCTGCGCAATGCCGGCGAGTCGATTGTGGCCAATGTGTACGGTGTGCTTGCGGTGGCGGTTGCCCAGGGTTTGCTGGCCGGCGCCGGCTTCTTCTTCGCGGGCCTGCCCTCGCCGCTGTTGTGGGCGCTGGCGGCTGCGTTCTTTTCCATGGTGCCATTGATCGGGACCGGCATTGTGTGGGTCCCGGCGGTCCTCCTTCTGGGCGCCGAGGGACACTGGGGGCGGGCGGCGCTGTTGGCGGCATGGTCCGGTGGCGTGGTCGCGATGGCGGACAATGTGGTGCGTCCCTGGGTGGTCGGCAAACAGATGAATGCCAGCCCGATGCTGGTGTTCTTCGCGCTGCTTGGGGGTGTCAGGATCTTTGGATTGCCGGGGTTGTTCATCGGTCCGCTGATCCTGTCGCTGACGTCGGCGCTTCTGGCGCTGGTTTGGCAGAGCCCGCCGCCCGTGGGAGAGCAGGCTGAATGACGGGCGCGAACGGAAGCGCAAGGCACTCATAAACCGGACCATCCTTGCGTCCGTCCTGTTCGTGACGCTGCCTCTGGCTCAGGCGGCGCTGTTTTGGATTTGACCCCTGGCGGAGTTCCCTTCCCTTGCAGCTCAGGTTGTAGCTGGGGCGAACCTTCGGCTGGGCTTTCACCGTTCACTCGACGGTTACGGTTACCGGGATTGGCGTCTGGGACTTCGGCTCGGACGGCATCGGTCCGGCGAGTGATGGGGGCGTGTTTACCTCGGCCGGCGTACTGCCTGGCAGTGCCACAATCACCGAACGCCAGCACACCTGTGGCTTCAGCAAACGGCGCGGGGCAGTGGTTATTCGAGACTTTCGGCCCCATCGTCCCTGAAGCCCCGGGGAGTACGTAGTTGGGTCAGTGTTCTTTACCGGTGCGCTCGCACAGAGTTGCCGCCTGTTCCGCTCGAGTTGTATGAGCCTAGCGCCGCCGCCATCGGAGCGGCCAACTTCCGGATGGCGTGTAACCCAGGACTTGGCCGCTCCTTCTCGGATAGACTAAGCCAATGCCGCTTTCCGCCGGCGAAAAACTCGGCCCCTACGAAATCCTTGCGCCGCTGGGCGCTGGCGGTATGGGGGAGGTGTATAAAGCCCGCGACACGCGACTGGACCGCACGGTCGCCGTGAAGGTGCTTCCGGATCACATTGCCAAGCGCGATGACCTGCGCGCGCGTTTTGAACGCGAAGCGCGCACTGTGGCGTCGTTGAACCATCCGAATATCTGCACGCTTTACGACATCGGACCCGGTTACATGGTGATGGAGTTGATCGAGGGGGAATCCCTCGCGGCTCGCATTGATAAGGGAGCGATTCCGCTCGAACAGGCGGTGAGCTACGCCGTCCAAATCGCTGACGCTCTCGACCGTGCCCACCGTGCCGGCGTCACCCATCGCGACGTCAAACCGCAGAACATCATGCTGTCGCGCGACGGGGTGAAGGTGTTGGATTTCGGCCTCGCCAAATCGCAAAGCAAGCCCGGCCCTACGGAAGCCACGCTTACCAATGCGCTCACCACCGAGGGCACTGTGATGGGCACGCCGCAGTATATGGCGCCCGAGCAGTTCGGCGGCAAAGAAGCCGATGCGCGGTCAGACATCTGGGCCTTCGGCGCAGTGCTGTACGAAATGGTCACCGGGCGGAAGGCGTTCCATGGCTCAAACTACCAGAGTCTGGTGGGTGCGATCCTGGCCACCGATCCGGCGCCGATGGCGGTGAAGCCGTTTACGCCCGCGTGGCTCGAAAGACTGGTCCGGCGGTGTTTGGCCAAGGATCCGGATGATCGCTGGCAGTCGATGCGCGACATCGTGATCGAGCTGCGCTCGCCGCCGGAAGCCGCGCCGGTTGTGGCCAGGCGCAGTCGTTGGCCATGGGCCGTTGCCGCGGTGCTCTTGATCGCGGCGGTAACGGGCTGGTTGCGCAACAGCGGCGCGGGTTCAGCCTTGCCGGTCGCGACGGAAATCAACCCACCCGACGGAAGCCAGTTTGCTTCCATCAGGAACAATGGCGGCTCGGCCATCTCACCCGACGGCCGGACACTGGCTTTTGTTGCAACCAACGACAAAGGAGAATCACTGCTGTACGTGCGTCCGATCGAGTCGCTGACCGCGCGCGCCCTGGCGGGGACCGAAGATGCCGGGCGTCCGTTCTGGTCGCCCGACAGCAAGTCGCTCGGATTCATTGCACAGAACAAGCTGAAGCGGATCGATCTGGCCGGGGGAGCTCCGGCCACGCTCTGCGACGCCGGGGCGGCCCGCGGCGGGGACTGGAATGAAGAGGGAGTGATCCTGTTCGGCACAAGTACGGCGGAAGGAGTGCAGAGAATTCCGGCCTCGGGCGGAACACCGGCATTGGTGACGCGCATCAACAAGGAAGCTGGAGAACGGGTCCACTTCTACCCGCAGTTCCTGCCGGGCGGCCGGGAGTTTCTCTATCTGGTCCTGCACAACGATCCGGCGAAAAGCGGCATCGCGATGGGATCGCTGGAGACCCAGCCGGGCGAAACCAAGCCCGCGGTGATCGTGGCGCAGACCGAATTTGGCGCGCGCTACGACGCGGCATCCGGGAGGCTGCTCTACGTTCGTCTTCAAGGGCGGGGACAGGGGACGCTGATGGCGCGAAGGCTGGAGTTGAATCCGGCGCGGTTGGTGGGCGACCCGGTGGTGGTGGCCGAAGGCGTACGCAGTACTTCGAATAATGGCTACGCCGACTTCTCTGTTTCGCGCCAGGGGACGCTGTTTTACGGTCAGCGTGCGGGATCGAACATAGTGCGGTTCGGATGGCGGGACCGGCCGGGAAAGTCCGTGGAGACGATCGGAGAACCGGTGGAAGCGATTCGTCCCTTCAGCCTGTCGCCGGACGGGACACGGGTGGCCTATTTTGCGGGACCGATTCTGCCACAATCCGACGTTTGGGTGATGGACCTGGCGCGGGGACTGAGCACGCGGATCAGCTTCAACAAGGGAGTTGGACCCCGCTGGTCTCCGGACGGGAGATTCGTCTATTACAACAATGGAAGCGGAATCTATCGCAAGCCGGCCGATGGCTCGGGCGAGGAGGCGCTGTTGGCCAAGGCCGGTATGAGCGATCTTGTCAACACGGTGTCACCCGACGGGAAGGCGTTGCTGTTTGGAAGCGCCGACATCATGAAGCTGGCGCTTTCGGGAGGAAGCGCTGCCGGGGAGGCCAAGCCGGAGCCGTACCTCAAGACAAGCTTTGCTGAGGCGGGAGCGGCGTTCTCGCCCGACGGTCGCTGAGTGGCCTATCACTCGAACGAATCGGGGCGGCAAGAGATCTACATCCAGGGGTATCCGGACAAGCGCGGCAAGTGGCTGGTGTCGGCCGCGGGGGGGGGCAGATCCCCGCCTGGCGGGCTGACGGCAAGGAGCTGTACTGGAGCGGACTGGATGGCACCGTGATGGCGGCGAGGATCGAGCTGGCAGCCGGCGGAGTCAGCCCCGGCCGCCCGCAGCCGCTGTTCCGCCTTCCGGTGTTTGACGGCGTTCCACACTTCCAGACCAGCCGCGACGGGCAGCGTTTTCTGGTCTACGAGCCGGCCGGCGGCCCCCAGCGGGAACTGCCGATGGTGGTGGTGCAGAACTGGGCCGCGAGATTGGGGAAATGACGGTATGGCATTGAGCGCAGGCGAGAAACTCGGGCCCTACGAAATCGTTGCGCCGGGCGAAACCGGGTGGCGGGGAACTTTAGCTGCAAGTAAGGTGGCTTTGACAATGTCAACGGTGACGCTGTCTCAACCCACATTTCCGTTTTGAGCCGCGCGTGCGAATCTCCTGGATGCTCGTCCGCATCAATATCGATAGGGGTTTGAAGGCAGCGAAGACCCCTGCGGAGGACAGCACCCAATGGGTGACAAACAAAACCAGCCCTTTCAGCTCTCGTTCAACGGCCTTCTCAAGATCGACTTCCAGGGATCGCGCGTTACTTCCGATGGTGGTCTGATCCTGGTGCGTGAGTTGGATGAACGGCTGGGCTTCGGTGCTCTCATTGCCCAACACCTGACTGACTCACGGCGCGGCAAGAATACCCAGCTTCCGCTGGCGGACCTACTGCGCCAGTCCGTCTACAGCCGGATTGCCGGCTACGAGGATGTCAACGATGCCGAGCGGCTCTCGCAGGATCCAACCTTCCGGCTGA
>VFZY01000111.1 GCA_016870915.1 Acidobacteriota bacterium
TGCGGGCGGCGGCGGCCGTGGCGGTCGCGGCCAGGGTGGTGCCGGCGGCCCGGGTGGTCCGGGCGGCGGTGGCGCCGGTGGATTCTCAGCCAAGGACCTGGAGAATGCGAAGCTGCCGCCTCCTCCGGAAGAAGACAACCAGCTTGAGGTTCTTCTGCGGCCGGGCCTGTTGGCCGACGTCGAGATCATCGTCGAAAAAATTCCGGACGCGGTGAACATCCCCGCGCAGACGGTCTTTGAGAAGGATGGCAAGCAGATCGTGTTCGTCCGGAACCCCAAGGGTGGTTGGGAGGAGCGCGTGATCAGGCCGATGAAGCGCAGCGAATCCACCATGATCATCTCCGAAGGCCTGAAGCAGGGCGAGGTCATCGCCATGGCGGACCCGAACGCCAAACCGGGCGACAAGAAGAAGGGCGGCGGCTCCACTTCCGGCGGAGGCGGCGGTGGTGGCGGCGGCGCCGGAGCCGTGATGCCCAAGGGAGGTAAGTCGTAACATGGCTTCGGTTTCGGGCATTATTCCTGAAATTTACATGGGGCTTTCGAGCCTCCTGGTGCACAAGCTTCGCAGCCTGCTGACGATGCTCGGCATGATCTTCGGCGTGGGCGCCGTGGTGGCCATGCTGTCGATCACCGCGGGTGCGCAGAAAGAGATGATGAGCTACATCGACCTTCTGGGCGTGAACAACATCATCATCGAAGCCAAGGAAGCGGTGGACCGGAATGAGCTTCAAGCCCGCCGGGCCATCTCCCCGGGCCTCACCTTCCGCGATTTCCGCGCCATCGCGGAAAACGTCCAGGGCATTGAAGCCCTCACTCCCCGCAAGCGGTTCAAGCCGCAGCGCGTGCTGCCCAAGACCTCGCAGGAAGCGCCCCAGTTGATCGGCGTCGAGCCCAGCTACCTGGCCATCAACAGCCTGAAAGTCGTTGAAGGCCGGTTCTTCACGGAGGAAGACAACTCCATGTCCGCCCCGGTCTGCGTGCTGGGTGAATCGGCCAAGGTGAATCTGCTGGGCTACGACAACGCCGTCGGCAAGTTCGTCAAGATCAACGACACCTGGCTGCAGGTCGTCGGCGTGCTTTCGCAGCAAGCCACCGCCGACACCGATGTCGAGGGCGTGGAAGTCACCAATCGCAACAACCTGGTGATTGCGCCGCTCAATACGGTGATGCGGCGTTTTGAAGACAACAACAGTTATCTCAGGGATGAGATCGACGGTATCTACATCCGGGTCCACAACGGCACGGATTCCATTGAAACCGCCAGCGTGGTCAACGCCATTCTCGCTTCCACGCACAAGGATGCGGGCGATTTCAATATCACCGTCCCCGCCGGGCTGCTGGAACAGCGGCGCCGCACGAACTTCATTTTCAGCGTCGTCATGCTCTGCATCGCCGGCATCTCGCTGCTGGTGGGCGGCATCGGCATCATGAACATCATGCTGGCAACGGTGCTCGAGCGGACACGCGAAATCGGCATCCGCCGCGCCATCGGCGCCCGCCAGGCGGACATCATCCGGCAGTTCCTCACCGAAGCCGTGCTCATCTCCATCATGGGCGGTTCCATTGGAATCCTCTTCGGGTTTACCCTGTCAAAAGTGATCGCAACAGCCGCCGGATGGTCCACCGTGGTGACCACCTCGTCCATCGCCGTGGCTTTTGGCGTTTCGGTGGGAATCGGTCTCCTGTTCGGTATCTACCCAGCCGTGCAGGCGGCCAAACTCGATCCCATCGAGGCCATCCGCTACGAATAAGACTTACTGGTTCAGAAAACGTACAATGCTCAACCCCCGACTCATCGCGGCAGCCGGTCTTGCCGCTAGTCTCCTCAAGGCGCAGATTCAGGACTTCACCACGCCGGAATCCCCGGCCTTCGGCACCGCGAACTATTTCCGGAAGACGTTCGCCATCCCCACGCCGCGCGTCGAACTTTCCCCGCCCGTCCGCCTGTCGGACTTCGTCGTCGATGGCAAGATCGAACTCTCTCTCCGCTCTTATCTCGAACTGGTGATGGCCAACAACACAGACATCCAGATCCAGCGCATGCTCATTGAGCCCACCCGCAATGCCATCACCCGCGCGTTCGCTCCCTTCGACCCCTTCGTGCAGGCCCAGTTTCGCGACACCCGGACCAACACCCCGGCCACCGACCTGCTTGCCGGCGCCGACACCGTCAAGCAGTTACAGCAGCCCCTGCAGGTGAACTTCCAGCAGCGCCTGATGACCGGCACCACCTACACCGTTGGGTTCAACGGCTCGAAGACATCCACCAACTCCACCTTCGCCAACTTCAACCCGGCCATCAACACCAACCTCAACTTCACCATCACGCAACCGCTGCTGCGGGACCGCGGCCAGGCCATCAACAAGCTCCCCATCATGGTGGCCCGCAGCCGCCTCCGCTCGGTGGAGTACAACATGCTTGACCAGTTGATCCGCCTGCTCACCCAGGCCGAAAACGCCTACTGGGATGTCATCGGATCGCGCGAAAATCTCAAGGTGCAGGAGCAAGCCTTGGCGCTTGCCGACGAAAGCTTGAAGCGCGCCCGGCGCGAACTCGATCTGGGCGCCCTTTCGGCCCTTGAAATCTACCAGCCGCAGGCTCAGTATGCCCGCGCCGAGATCTTCGTCACCCAGGCCCGGTACCGTCTGGCCCAGGCCGAAGACGCCCTGCGCCGCCAGATCGCCATCGATCTTGATTCCGACCTGCGCCGCCTGCCGGTGGTGCTCACCGAACCCGTTCTTCCCCCCACGGACTCCCGGCCCATCGACCGCGAACTGACCGTGGAATCCGCCTATCGCGCCCGGCCCGATCTGAAGGCCATCATCCAGAACCTCGATGTCGACGATCTCCAGATCCGCAACGCCGTCAACGGCCTGAAGCCCGATCTGAGCCTTGCCCTTCAGTACACCTCGCAGGGCCGCGGCGGCCCGTTCTACCAGCGCACCAACGTGTTCGATCCCACCGGGGCCCGCTCCACCATCACCCGTGTTCTCCCCGGCGGCCTCGGTGACGCATTCGATCAACTCGGCAGCTTCAACTTCCCGGTCTACGGCTTCACTCTCACCCTGCGCCTCCCGCTCAAGGACCGCGCGGCCGCCGCCAACTACGCCGACGCCGTGGTCAACAAGCGTCTGGATTCGCTCCGCGCCCGCAACGTCGAACAGACCATCCGGCTCGACGTCCTGAACGCCGTCAGCCAGGTGGAAAACAGCCGCGCCTCCGTCGATCTCGCCAAAATCGCCGCGGAACTGGCGCAGAAGCGCGTGGAAGCGGACCAGAAGCGGTACGAACTGGGCACCATCACCCTGTTCTTCCTGCTCGATTCACAGACCGCTCTCACGCAAGCCCAGTCCGACCTCGTCAATCAGTCGGTCCTCTACCGCCGCAATCTGCTCACACTCCTTCAGCGCACCGGCACACTGCTCGAAGAACGCGGTATCGTGGTGCAGTGATCACCGGGGGCGCCCCGGCGGGACCTCCCCGTACTCCATGGAACTGCGCGACCTCCCTTCCGTCGATGAACTCATCACACCGGATCTCGCCGGGCGGTTTCCCCACGCGGTCATCGTACGGGAAGCCCGGGCCGTGCTCGATTCGCTCCGGCGCTCCATCCGTCAGGGCTCCACACCGGCAACCGCTCCATCCACGCTCCTCGAAGACGCCCTGCAACGTCTGGCCGCCCCTTCCCTGCGCAAGGTGATCAACGCCACCGGCGTTGTCCTCCACACCAACCTCGGCCGGGCGCCGCTGCCGGCCTTCAACCCTGAAACCGGCTACACCAACCTGGAATACGACCTTGCCGCCGGCCGTCGCGGCAAGCGCGACACCCATTTCACCGGCCTGCTCGAACGCCTGCTCGGCGCCCCGGCGATTGCCGTCAACAACAATGCCTCGGCCGTCTATCTGGCTCTGCACGAACTGGCGGCTGGTCATGAAGTGATCGTCTCCCGCGGCGAACTCATCGAGATCGGCGACGGCTTCCGCATCCCCGCCATCATGGAGCGCAGCGGCGCCATTCTTCGGGAAGTGGGCGCCACCAATCGCACCAGCCTCGACGACTACCGCGCCGCCATCACAGCTCGCACCCGGCTGATTCTCAGGGTTCATCCCAGCAACTTCCACGTCAGCGGTTTCACCGGCAAGCCCTCGCTCGGCGAACTCGCGGCGCTTGGCCGTGAACACGGCGTCCCCGTCTATGAAGATCTGGGCAGCGGCTGCCTGGTGGATCTGAACGCCCACGGCATCGCTGAGCCTCTGGTGGGCGACAGCCTCCGCGCCGGCATCGATCTGGTCTCCTTCAGTTGCGACAAACTGCTTGGCGGACCGCAGACCGGGATCCTCGCCGGACGGCCCGATCTGGTGGAACGTCTGCGCCGCAATCCGATGTACCGGGCCTTCCGGTGCGACAAACTCATTGTCCAGGCGCTTGAAACCACACTCAGGCACCTGCTGTTTGAACGCTACGATCAACTGCCGGCGCTGCGCATGATCCGTCTCGCCGCGCCTGAAATCGGCCGCCGCGCCGAACAACTGGCCGCGCGTCTGGAATGGCCCGGGGCCACGGTCATCCCCGGGGAATCGCTGGTGGGCGGCGGATCAACGCCCGATCAGAAACTGCAGACCCGGCTCCTGGCGCTCCCCGGCGATGCGGTGAAACTGGAGCGCGCCCTGCGAGCGCACACGCCGCCCGTCGTTGCACGCATTGAACACGGCCTGCTGCTCATCGATCTGAGAACTGTGGATTCCGCCGAGGAACCGGCGCTGGAAGCGGCGCTCCGGGCGGCTTACGCCCGGTAGGGGAGCCCAGGGCGTACGCCCGATCAAACAAAGGGCGGCTTACGCCCGTTCGAGATACGTCCCTTCGGACGTGGAGACGCGAATCTTCTCGCCTTCATTGATAAACGGCGGAACCGTCACCACCAGGCCGGTCTCCATCTTCGCCGGCTTGCCCACATTCGACACGCTGGCGCCTTTCAGGCCCGGTTCCGTCTC
This sequence comes from Acidobacteriota bacterium, assembly GCA_016870915.1. Taxonomy (GTDB): domain Bacteria; phylum Acidobacteriota; class Terriglobia; order Bryobacterales; family Bryobacteraceae; genus VFZY01. Next base: position 4,994 of record VFZY01000111.1, read on the forward strand.
CACCACGGTCATATCCACGGTCACCGGCAGTTCCACGCTGATCGCCCGGCCTTCGTAGAACTCCACGTTGACCTTGAGATTGGGAATCAGGTAGTTCACCGAATCGCCCAACAGATCCTTGCCCAGCGGCACCTGCTCGTAGTTCTCGGTGTTCATGAAGTAGTAGAACTCGCCGTCGTCGTACATGTACTCCATTTCCTGCTCGTCGAGCATCGCCTTTTCCACCCGGTCTTCGGAGGCGAAACGGTGCTCGAACATCGAACCGCTGCGAAGATTACGCATCTTCACCTGAACGAAGGCGCGCAGGTTGCCGGGCGTGCGATGCACCATGGTGAACACCGAATGGAGCTCGTTGTTGAAGACAATCACCATGCCGGGGCGGATCTGAGTTGCGTTAATCATGAGTTGACAGGGGAGTTGCCGCCTGAACGCGGCTCCTTTCAGTTTACCAGAGAGCCGCCTCCACGGAGCCGCGAACCGGGCGCGGGGCTTTGGCTAAAATGGTTAAACCCCACCGATGGACCTAACGAAAATCCACGAAGGCCTTACTTTTGACGACGTGCTGCTGGTGCCCGCCCACAGCAACGTGCTGCCCGCCACGGCGGATACCAGGACCCTGTTCTCACGCCGCATTCAATTGAATGTCCCGGTCGTGAGCGCCGCCATGGACACCGTCACTGAATCGAACCTCGCCATCGCCCTGGCGCGCGTGGGCGGCATCGGAATCGTACACCGGAACATGCCCATTGACCGGCAGGCGGAGGAGGTGGACCGCGTCAAGCGCAGTGAATCCGGCATGATCGTCGATCCGGTCACCACCCACCCCGATCAGAAGATCTCCGACGCGCTCGCGCTCATGCAGCGCTATAAGATCTCCGGCGTCCCCGTGGTGGATCACGGCGGCAAACTGGTCGGCATCCTCACCAACCGCGATCTCCGCTTCGAATCGCGCTTCGACCTGCCCATCTCAAGCGTCATGACCAAGGAGAACCTCATCACGGTTCCCGTGGGCACCACGCTCGACGATGCCCTGGAGACGCTCCACGAACATCGCGTCGAAAAACTCCTCGTTGTCGATGATGAGTATCACCTCAAGGGCCTCATCACGGTGAAGGATATCCAGAAGCGCATCAAGTATCCGAATGCCGCCAAGGATCCGCAGGGCCGCCTGCGCTGCGGCGGCGCCATCGGCTCCACCGGCGATTTCCTGGAGCGGGCCCAGGAACTGGTCCGCAAGAAGGTGGACGTCGTGGCCATCGATTCCGCCCATGCCCACAGCCAGCGCGTTCTGGATGCCGTGAAGGCCGTGAAACACGCCCTGCCCGATGTGGAGTTGGTTGTCGGCAACATTGCCACCTTCGAAGGCGCGCGCGACCTCGTCGCCTTGGGCGTCGACGGCATCAAGGTGGGCATCGGCCCCGGCTCCATCTGCACCACCCGCGTGGTGAGTGGCGCGGGCGTGCCCCAGATCACAGCCATTTCCGAAGCGTCGCGGGCGACGCGCGGAACGGGCGTTCCGCTCTGCTCCGATGGCGGCATCAAGTTCTCCGGCGACGTCACCAAGGCCATTGCCGCCGGCGCCGACAGCGTCATGATCGGCAGCCTGCTTGCCGGCACCGATGAGAGCCCCGGCGAGACCATCCTCTATCAGGGCCGCACCTTCAAGACCTATCGCGGCATGGGCTCCATCGGCGCCATGTCGCAGGGCGCCTCGGACCGGTATGCCCAGGAGAACAGCGGCAAACTGGTGCCGGAAGGCATTGAAGGCCGTGTGCCCTCCAAGGGGCCCCTTGGCGAATGGGTGTTTCAACTGGTGGGCGGCCTCCGCGCCGGCATGGGCTACACCGGCTGCGGCACCATCCGGGAGTTGCAGGAAAACGCGCGCTTCCTGCGGCTCACCTCGGCCGGCCTGCGTGAAAGCCACGTCCACGACGTGATCATCACCAAGGAAGCCCCGAACTACCGGCTTGAATAACCCCCAGGACCCGCCCCCCGGACCGCTCTGGGATCAGTGGATCTCGCCTGAGACGCTCCTTGCCCAGGTGCGCAACACCGCCCCGTTCCTGCCGCTCGACGCGCCGGAGACTGGGCGCCTCATCCAATTGGGAGCCGGGCCCACCGGCTTTCTCAAGATCCTCGCCGCCGCCGCGCGCCTCGACCCCGCGCCCCTCACCCGCCACCAGCAGCTTCAGGACTACTTCGCCCTCTGCCTCGCCTGCCACCACGCCACCGTCGCCACATTCGTGCCCACCGACGTCGATTCCAAAATCCGGGGCGTGCTCTGGCAGCAATCACGCGACCCGGACGTCCTTCGGCCGCTCTTCGATCTCACCCTCGAAATGATGCACTGGGATCTCACCCGTGTCTCGCGCCGCTGGCTCGACGCCGGCAACGGTCCCCTCAGCGGCCACAACGGGGAACAGTTCAGCGTCCTCTCCGGAGCCCTGGGCCGCTTCCTCGACATCGGCGATCACCTCTACGCCACCCGTGCCGCCGACGCCATCGATGCCGAACTGGCGCGCGAAGCCGCTGCCTTCCACCGGCTGGCCACCCGGCGCAACGGCGAGCTTGCCGCCCTTCAGGCCGCCATCAGCATCGCCCACAACCTGGGCGATCTCGATCAGGGCATCTCCTACTGGCGCCAGAATGCGGCCACCGCCGAAGCGCGGTCCCGTTTTTACCGCCTGGGTCACGAAAACACCCGCCCCTACGGCGCCGCTTTCGTCACCCCCATGCGCCTCTACCGCGACCTCCTCTCCGCCGAGGGCCACCGCCACTACCCGCTCCGCGCCGTGCGCCCCCTGCGCGCCTCGCCGGACCTGCTGCTGCCTCTCGCGCCCTTTCTGGATGACTGGGGCGGAATCGCCGCCACCCACCCGTCCATCGATGGAGAAGGCCGTGCCGCCGTGCTCGAAGCCCTCATCACTGGTTGCCGCAAGGTCCCGAATCAGACCGGCTATTACCGCGCCGTCGCCGGTTTCCGTGAGGCCTCCCCCGCCGCATTTGAACGCGCGCTCGACGCCTTGCCCACCGGGGTTCGCCGTGAAGCCCGGCAGGCCGAATTCCGCAAGAAGATCGATGTGCCGCGCGCCTCATTCGAGTCCATGATGCGCAAGCGCGCGCGGGCCATCCTCGATCAGCGCCCGTAGGCAGAACGCACCAAGGGTCATCGCCCCAAAGCGATGCCAAAGCCAACCGCGTTTGACGGGGCCAGGCCCACTACGTAGAATCGAAGAGAGTTTCAGCTTTTGGGGGTTTCCATCATGCAACGTTTCGTGCGTGCCCTGCTTCTTGCTCTCACCGCATCGGCCATGGCTCTGGCGCAGCAGGTGACCGGCTCCATCACCGGATCCGTCACCGATTCCACCGGCGCCGCCATTCCCGCAGTCGAGATCAAACTGGCCAACCCGCAGACCGGCTTCGTCCGCGTCGCATCGTCCGATCAGGATGGCAACTTTCGATTCCTCATCCTGCCTCCCGGCATCTACACGCTCGAGGTGGCGCACACCGGATTCAAGAGCCTGCGGCGCGAGGGCATCGTCGTCGAAGCCGACCGCTCCATCGGCGTCCCCATCGTGCTCGACATCGGCGCCGTCAGTGAGGTTGTGGAAGTGAAAGGCGGAGCGCCGCTGCTGGAACCCAATACCTCATCGCTCGGCACCGTCATGGATACGCGGAAAGTGGAGGAACTGCCCCTCAACGGCCGCAACCCGCTGGGGCTCGCCAACCTGATCCCCACCGTTCGCGGCATCGGCTTCTTCGGCGGCCAGGTGCTTTCAAGCTGGCGCCTGGCCGCCATCTCCATTGGCGGCGGCCCGCCGCTCGCCAACGGATTTCTGGTGGACGGCATCGCCAGCGAAAAACTCACCATCGCCGGAACCCAGACCTTCCTCTCCATCGACTCCACCCAGGAGTTCAAGGTGCTCACCAACGCCATGTCCGCCGAGTTCGGCCGCACCGCCGGCGGCATCGTCAGCATCGTCAGCAAGAGCGGCACCAATGAATTCCACGGCAACCTCTTTGAGTTCGTCCGCAACGACAATTTCAACGCCAACGACTTTTTCGCCAACCGCGCCGGCCGCAAGGTGGCCGCTCTTGCCTACAACCAGTTCGGCGGGTCGCTCGGCGGTCCGGTGAAGCGCGATAAGATCTTCTTCTTCACCAACTACGAGGCGTTCTTCGAGCGCCGCGCCGGCCAGGCCACCATCACCTCACCCACCCTGCTGCAACGCGGCGGAGACTTCTCCGATACCCGCACCGGCGACGGCCAGTTGATCAGCATCTTCGATCCCACCACCACGCGCGCCAACCCCGCCGGCGGCTTCATCCGCGATCCCTTCCCCGGCAACCGCATCCCCGCCAACCGCATCGACGCCGTGGGCCGCAACGCCCTCCGCTCGTTTCCGGAACCCAATCTGCCCGGTGCCCGGTTCACCAATGCCCAGAACCTCTTTCTCCAGGGCCCCGGTCCCATCAACCGTCACGCCATCACCGCCAAGGGCGATTGGAACATCTCATCGAACCGCCGCATCGGCGGCCGCTACACCTGGGACGATCTGGATTGGAAGTTCGCCAGACTCTGGGCCACACCCGCTGAGCCCGATGGCCGCAGCGTCCTGATCCCCCGCAACAGCGCCTCGCTCAACTACACCGACAACCTGACGCCCACGCTGCTGCTTGAAGCCCGCACCGGTTTCAACCGGGAACACGAGAACTTCTTCACGCCCAGCGAAGGCTTCGACATCGCCACGCTCGGCATGCCGGAAGCCTTCAAGCGCCAGGCCTATGTCGGCAAAGGCGCCGCCACCGGACGCTTCCCCACCTTCAACGTTGCCGATGCCGCCAACTTCGGCGCCATCGCCTCCCGTGGCAGTCCGTCGCAGACCACGCTCACCAGCGCCGCCCTCACCAGGATCACCGGAGCTCACACGCTCAAGACCGGCTATGAACACCGCTTCTATTCCGTGAATGACTACGGCCGCGAGTTCTCCGTCGGCACCTACACGTTCAATCGCGGATTCACCCAGGGGCCGAACCCCGTGCAGGCCAGTCCGGGCGCCGGTTTTGGCGTTGCTTCGCTGCTCCTGGGAACGCCCGCTTCCGGCTTTGCCCGCCTCCAGACCGACGGAACCGCCAGCATCAAGTACCACGCCGCGTTCGTCCAGGATGACTGGAAGGTGACGCGCACACTCACTCTCAACCTGGGCCTCCGCTGGGAGTTCGAAGCCCCGCCCACGGACCGCTACAACGTGCTCTCCACCTTTGATCCCGGCGCCGCATCGCCTCTCCGCGTGCCCGGCTACAACCTGCGCGGCGGCTTGACCTACCCCGGCACCGGCGGCCTCGGCCGCTATCAGCGCGAGCCCAACTACAACGACTACGGCCCACGCTTCGGCTTCGCCTGGCAGGCGCGCCAGAAGACCGTCGTCCGCGGCGGCTACGGCATCATGTACGTTCCCGTCACCGCCTCCTTCGCGCGCACCGGCTACCTGCAGGACACACCCATGGTCACCAGCCTGGATGGCGGACTCACGCCGCAGGATCGCATGTCGAATCCGTTCCCGAATGGCCTCACTCCGCCCACCGGCAGCCGCGACGGTCTGCTCACCGGCGTCGGCACCGCCGTCTCCGGCCAGTTGCGCAATGCCAATCGCGGCTACACGCAACAGTGGAACTTCACCCTTCAGCACCAGCCCTGGAATGGCTGGCTGTTTGAAGCCGCCTGGGTGGGCAACCATGGCGTGCGTCTGTTCGCCGATGCCCGCAACCTGAACGCGATCTCCGACGCCGACTTCGCCCAGGGCGCCGCTCTCGCCAACCCCATCCCGAACCCGTTCCGTGGCGCCATCGCCTCGGGTCCGCTCGCCGGCGCCACCATCACCCGGTTCCAAAGCCTGCTGCCCCACCCGCACTTCACCGGCGTCAATGGCGGCTATTCGTTCATCAACAACTCCATCTATCACGCCCTGGCCATCAAGGTGGAAAAGCGCTTCTCGCAAGGCCTGTCATTCCTGCTGGCCTACACCGGCGCCAAGCTCATCGACGACGGCGCCAATTCGGGCCAGGTGCGCCCCGGGGCCGCCGTAACCACCACCGTTCAGAACTGGAACAACATGCGCGCCGAGCGCTCCAAGAGCTCGCAGGATGTGCCCCAGCGCGCGGTGTTCAGCGCCCTCTGGGAACTGCCGTTCGGCAAGTCGTCCAACCCCTTCACACGATTCGTCGCCGGCGGCTGGCAGTTGAACGCCATCCAGACCGTCGAAAGCGGCACGCCCATCTCCCTCGCCGCCACCGTGGCGGGCGGCGGCAACCGTCCGAACGTCGTGCCCGGCCAGCAGACCAGGCTCGACAACCCCACCATCGACCGCTGGTTCAACACCGCCGCCTTCGTCAACCCGGCCGGCTACACCTATGGAAACGTCGCCCGCACGCTCCCCGACCTCCACACCGATTCGCTCTACAACCTGGACCTCTCCCTGTTCAAGAACTTCGCCATCTCGGAACGCTTCAAGGTGCAGTTCCGCACCGAGGCCTTCAATCTCACCAACACGCCCACGTTCGGCGAACCCGGCCGCGCCGTCGGCACGGCCAATTTCGGCGTCGTAACCGCCCAGGCGTTCAATCCCAAACCGCGCGAAGTCCAGTTGGCGCTCAGGCTCACTTTCTGATGACACGACGGCAGTTGTTCCAAACCGCCGCCGCCGGCCTTCCGGCACTGGCGCAAGCCCGCCAGCGGAACGTCCTGCTGCTCATTGCCGACGACCTCGGCCTGCACACAGGCGCCTACGGCGACAGCACCGCCGTCACGCCCAATCTCGACGCCCTGGCGCGCGACGGAGTCCGCTTCTCCAATGCCTTCTGCACCACGGCGTCGTGCAGCGCCAGCCGCTCCGTCATTCTGAGCGGCCTGCACAATCACTCCAACGGCCAGTACGGGCACGCGCACTCCACGCACAACTTCGGCTACCTGCCGTTCGTCCGGCCGCTGCCCGCGCTTCTCAAGGACGCCGGCTATAAGACCGGCGTCATCGGCAAGCTCCACGTCAATCCCATCCAACGCTTCCGCTGGGATCTCGATGCCCAGATCGGCGGCCGCGATGTCAGCGAAATGGCCGGCCGCGCCAAGGCGTTCATTCAGGAAGCCGGCGCCCAGTCCTGGTATCTGCACATGGGCTTCACGGACCCTCACCGCGCCGCCCGCGGTTTTGCCAATCGCGACTATCCCGGCGTCAAGCGCACTCCCTTTGATCCCGCCAGGGTCGCCGTGCCGCCCTTCCTTCCCGACACCCCCGGCGTCCGCGAGGAAGTGGCCGAATACTACGAAGCCGCCAACCGGCTCGATCAGGGCATCGGCATGATGATGAACGTCCTCCGTGAAACCGGGCAACTGGACAACACGCTGGTCATCTTCATTTCCGACAACGGCATGCCGTTCGCCAACGCAAAGACTAACCTCTACGATGCCGGTTCCCGGCTGCCCATGATCGTGCGCTCGCCCAACCAATCCCGGCGCGGCGTGGTGAATCACGGCCTCACAAGCTGGGTGGATATCGCGCCCACGGCCCTCGATTGGGCGGGCGCCAAACCACCGGCTTACCCTTTGCACGGCAAGAGCGTGCTCCCCACGCTCGAAGAGGATAATCCCGCCGGCCGCGAGGAGGTCTACTTCTCGCACACCTACCACGAGATCACCATGTACTACCCCACGCGCGGTGTCCGCACGCGGCGGTACAAGTATCTGCGAAACCTGTTCCCGGAACTCGAGTTCCCCCATGCAAGCGACCTCTGGGCCTCCCGGACCTGGCAGGGAATTCTCGAGGCGGGCGATGGCGCCGCCGTGGGCCAGCGCCCCGTCAAAGCCTACCTCCACCGCGCCGCCGAGGAACTCTACGACATCGAAGCGGACCCCAACGAAGTAAGAAACCTGGCCGCGGACTCGGCCCACGCCGCCACGCTCCTGAGCCTGCGGGCCAAAGTCGCCGCCTTCCGCCGCGATACCAAGGATCCCTGGACCATCAATGATGTCTACAAGGGCGAGGATGGCGGCGATTCGAATGAAGAGAGGTCGCTCCGCCTCCTGCGCCGGAAGAAGCGGTGATGCGCCTGGCGGCCGTCCTCCTGCCGGCTCTCTGCGCCCGGGCCGCGCTCACGCCCGATCAGGCTGCTCAACTCGCCGAACTTCCCCTCAAGTGCATCACCCGGGAGTATCCCAACAAGACCGGCCACACGCAGGAGTCCGGGGCCGATGCCAGCCTCACGCCGCGCCAGCTTCACCCCAGCTTCTACGGCTGCTTTGACTGGCACTCCTCCGTGCACGGCCACTGGATGCTGGTGCGCCTCCTTCGCGGCTTCCCCCTTCCCAACGCCGCCCGCGTGCGCGCCGTGCTGGATGACAGCTTCGCTGAAGCGCCCCTGCGGGAAGAGGCGGCCTACTTCACACGCTACCAGCTGGCTCGCATCTTTGAACGCACCTACGGTTGGGCCTGGCTGCTGAAACTGGATCAGGAACTGGCCGAATGGCCCCACGCCGATGCCGCCCGCTGGCGCCGCAACCTGGCGCCCCTCGTGGAGCAGGTGGTGCGGCTTTGGAAGGAGTTCCTGCCGCGCCAGACTTACCCCAACCGCACCGGTGTCCATCCCAACACCGCCTTCGGCCTGGTCTTCGCGCTCGACTGGGCGCGCAAGACCGGCGATACGGCCTTTGCCCGGCTCATCGAAGCCCGCGCCCGCGACTATTATCTGAACTCAACCGCCGTCACAGCCATCCAGGAACCGGACGGCACGGACTTCCTCTCGCCCGCGCTCGAAACGGCCGACCTCATGCGCCGCGTGCTGCCCGGCCCCGCCTTCCACCGCTGGTTCAGCCGCTACCTCCATCCGCGAGGCCTCGACAACCTGCTCAAGCCCCCGGTGGTCAGTGACCGGGCCGACTACATGATCGTGCATCTCGACGGCCTCTCCTTCAGCCGCGCCTGGTGCCTCCGCGGCATCGCGGCGGCCCTGCCCCCGGGCGACCCGCGCCGCCCGCGCCTGGAACGCGCCGCCGCCGGTCTCATCGAGCGAACCCTGCCTCACCTCGCCGGCGGCTACGGCGGCGAACACTGGCTGGCCACGTTCGCGGTCTATGCTACACTGGCTATGTAACCAGCGGAATTCGTCATGGCAAAAGTCTGTCCAGTAACCGAAAAACGCCCGATGTCGGGCAATCGCGTGTCCCACGCCAACAACAAGACACGCCGCCGTTTTGAGCCCAACCTCCATGAAAAGCGCATCTGGGTGCCCAGCGAGAATCGCTTCATCCGCATGCGGGTTTCGGCGGCCGGCCTCAAGAACATCGACAAACTGGGTATCGATGCCGTCCTGCGCGACATGAAAAAGCGCGGAGTGAAGGTGTAGGGAGCAAGGAACATGCCACGCATCCTCATTCGCCTTGTCTCCACCGCCGGCACGGGCCACTTCTACACCTCGTCGAAGAACCCCAAGACCACCACCGAGAAGCTTCTGAAGAAGAAGTACGATCCGGTGGCGCGCAAGCACGTCGACTACAAAGAGCACAAGATTTAGCCTCTTTCGCCCCACCGACAGCGTCCCATGTCCCTGCCGCCGCTGCGCCCGCTGATCACCGAGGAGCGGATCGCCGCGCGAATTCGGGAAATGGGAGCCACCATCACCGCCGACTATCAGGATGAAGCGCCGCTTTATCTGGTGGGCATCCTCAAGGGTTCGTTCATCTTCCTGGCCGATCTGGCTCGCGCCATCGACCGTAGCGTGCGCCTGGAATTCATCGGCATCTCAAGCTACGGTAAAGGCAAATCCACGTCCGGTGAAGTGAAGCTCACCAAGGATCTGGACGCCTCCATCGAAGGCTGCGACGTCCTCGTCGTGGAAGACATCGTCGATAGCGGTGTCACGCTCACGTATCTGCTCAAGGTGCTGCAGCAGCGCAAGCCGCGTTCCCTCCGCATCGCCGCCCTGCTCGACAAGCCGGAACGCCGCCAGCGGCCTGTGCATGTCGATTACGTCGGCTTCGCGATCCCCGATGAGTTCGTGGTAGGCTACGGGCTTGACTACGCCGAGGATCACCGCAACCTCAAAGCCGTCTGCGTCGTGGAATAGCCTTTCGCGCCGCGCCCTGGTGGGCGCTCCCGCCCTTCTGCTCGCCCGGCCGGACCGGCTGGCGCTCTCCGTCTTTGACGCCGATGTCACGCCCCCCATCGGCGGCCCCCTGTTCAACGGTGTCCCGGCGCGCTCCATCACGGATCCCCTTCAGGCCAGGGGCTTCGTCCTCACCGGCGCCGGCCGGCCGGTGGTCTTCTGCGCCATCGATTGGTGCGAGATCCGCAATGAGTCCTTTGAAGCCTGGCGCCGTGGACTGGCCGCCGCGGCCGCCACATCCCCCGAACGCGTCATGCTCAGCACCGTCCACCAGCACGACGCCCCCTATACGGACCGTCTGGCGAACCGCCTTCTCATCGCCCACAACGCCAAGGGTGTCTTCTGCGACACCGCGTTCGAGGATGCCTGCATCCAGCGTGTGGCGGAAGCCATCCGCCAGGCCATGGCCGCCCCCGTGCCCGTGGACAGCGTGGGCATGGGCCGCGGGCGCGTCGAAGGTGTCGCGTCGAACCGGCGCTTCGCCGATGCCTCCGGCCGCGTTCAGTTCAGCCGCACCAGCGCCACCCGCAATCCCGCCATCCGAGCCATGCCCGAAGGCCTCATCGACCCCTGGGCTCGGACAATCAGCTTCTGGTCCGGCAACCGGCCCGTGGCCGCCGTCAACTGCTACGCCACCCATCCCATGAGCTACTACGGCCAGGGCGACGTCACCGGCGACTTTCCCGTCATCGCGCGACGCCGCCGCCAGCAGGATGACCCGGCCGTCCATCAGATCTATCTTTCCGGATGCAGCGGCGATACCATGGCCGGCCGCTACAACGACGGAGCCCCGGAAAACCGCCAGGTGCTCGCCGGGCGCTTGTACGACGGTTTGGCGGCCGCCTGGCGCGACACCCGGCGCGAACCCATCCGGCGCGTATCGTACCGCGTGGCGAAGCTCCGCCTGCAAGCCCGCCGCACGCCGGGCTTCGCCATCCCGGAAATGCAGGCCGCGTTGCGCGACCCCGCCCTGACCTTTCGTGCTCACACCGACGCCGCGCTCGGGCTGGCCTGGCGGGCGCGCCTCGATCGCGGACACGCCATCGATGTCCCCTGTCTCGACCTCGGCGCGGCGCGGATCGTACTGCTTCCGGCCGAAAGCTTCGTCCAGTACCAGATCTGGGCTCAGCAGGTGCTGCCGTCCAGCTTTGTGCTCGCCTCCGCGTTCACCGAGTCCGCCCCCGGCTACATCCCCACCGCCGAAGCCGCCCGCGAAGGCTACGATGATCGCTATAGCTGGATCGCCTTCCCTGAATGCGAGGCCGCCATGCGCCAGGCCCTGACCCGGGCGCTGACGGGGCAAACCTAGCTCAGGCCTGGCTCCCCACGGTCCGGTACGTACGGAACAGTACGCAAACAGGTTGATCTTCGTCAGACCCGATGGTATCCTAACTATCAGCCAGCCAGCAGGCAAACCCTTGTCCGTTGTGCCGGCTGCGGCAAAACCGGCTGCAATACCGGCTGCTGTTTTAAACCGTGTCCTCAACGAGGGGCACAAATCGAGAGGAACAGGAAATGAAAAAGTTTCTTTGTACGTTGTTGTTTGTCGCGGCTGCCGCTCAGGCCGCCGTGGTCTATGAATTCACGGGAACCCGGACGGCCACTACCGACCCGTTCACGGGCTCATTCACGCTGACTCTGGCGGCGCCGCCTGCGGCGACGACGGACTATCTCCCCGGCGCGGCTCTAACCTGCGACGTCTGCAACCACGTGGAGTTCGTTGTCGACGCTGTTGCCGCCGGGTTCACCGTCACCCCATCGGTGGTAGTGGCGTACGGACTCGCGGGGACTGGGAGCACCTTCTTCTTCTACTTCGCTCCGGGCAGCTTCAATACGAACGGCGTTCATGACTCGTTCATTCTCGATGGACTGCACGACGGCACCCTGACGGTTAGCGGAGCGACAGGCGTACCGGAGCCATCCACCATGGCGCTCGCCCTGGCCGGTGCAGCCCTGGTCGCTGTCAAATTGCGCCGCCGGTAACTCGAAAAACTCGCGCGGGCGTGGACGGAGACCTCTCCAATCGGCGAGAATGGACTCTTCCATGCCCGTTCCCAAGCGAGTGTCCGTCTTCGTCACCTGCCTGGTGGATCAGATCTTCCCCGACGCCGGCCTGGCGATGGCGAAGGTTCTGGAGTCCATCGGCTGTGCCGTCGACTTCCCGGAAGATCAGACCTGCTGCGGCCAGCCCGCCTTCAATAGCGGCTACCGCGCTGAAGCGTTGCAGGTGGCGCGCCACTTCCTGAGCGTTTTCGAGAAGAGCGATTACATCGTCGTGCCGTCCGGCTCCTGCGCGTCGATGATCTCCCACCACTACGCCCAGTGCACTGGCGATCCCGGTCTACTGCGCGAGTTCCATCATCTGGAGCCGAAGGTGTGGGAGTTCTCAAAGTTCCTGGTCGATCTCTGCGGCATCGACGATGTGGGCGCCACCTTCCATGAAACGGTCACCTACCACGACTCCTGCCACGCTCTTCGAGAGCTGAAGATCAAGGATTCTCCCCGGCGCCTGCTCGCCAACGTGCGCGGCCTCACCCTTACCGAGATGACGCCGCACGAAGAGTGCTGCGGCTTCGGCGGCACCTTCTCCGTCAAGTTCGCCGAGCTCTCAAGCCGCATGGCCCTCACCAAAGTGCAGGCCATTCAAAACACCGGAGCGAACATCGTGGTCTCCATCGATTCAAGCTGCCTCATGCAGATTGAAGGCACGCTGCGCCGCGCCGGCTCGCCCGTTCGCACCATGCATCTGGCCAGTGTGCTGGCCCAGGGGATCTGACATGCCTGCTTCACCGCCCCCGAAGATTCAGGAGACGCTCGGCAAGCCGCAGCTTCAACTGGCGGTCTATACCAACACCGGCCGCCTGGTGGAAGCGCGCCGCAACGCCGTACGCGCCGAAGCGTTTCCCGACTACCAGGAACTGCGCGACCACGCCAACGCCGTCAAGCGGCATACCATCGAGAACCTCGACTACTACCTGGAACAGTTCGAGCAGAACGTCACCCGGCGCGGTGGCCACGTCGTCTTCGCGGAAACCGGCGAGCAGGTCTCGCACTTCATCCTCGATCTGGCGAAGAAGCGCGGCTCCAGGCTCATCGTCAAGTCGAAGTCCATGGCGTCCGAGGAGATCCATCTCAACCATCACCTGGAAGAGCATGGCCTGGAATCGGTTGAGACCGATCTGGGCGAATACATTCTCCAGCTCAATCACGAGACGCCCTATCACATCGTGGCGCCGGCCATGCACATGACCCGCTACGACGTCGCCGAGATCTTCGAGCGCGAACTTCAGGAGAAGGAGACGGACCCCGAGCAGCAGGCCCGCATCGCCCGCCGCGTGCTCCGCGAGAAGTTCCTCAGGGCCGACATCGGCATCAGCGGCGGCAACTTCCTGGTGGCCGATTCGGGCGCCGTGCTCATCGTCGAAAATGAGGGCAACGCGCGCCTCTCAACCTCCGTCCCCCGCATTCACATCGCCATCGTGGGCATCGAGAAGCTGATCCCGCGGGCGCAGGATCTGGCCGTATTTCTCAAACTGCTGGGCCGCAGCGCCACCGGCCAGGCGCTCACCTCCTATACCTCGCTTCTCAACGGCCCCCGGCGGCCCGGCGAAGTGGATGGTCCGGAGGAGTTCTACGTCATCCTGCTCGACAACGGCCGCACGCGCGTGCTTGAGAGCGAGGAGAAACGGCAGGCGCTCTACTGCATCCGGTGCGGGGCGTGCCTCAACATCTGTCCGGTGTTCCGCAAGATCGGCGGCCACAGTTATCCCTGGGTCTATTCGGGGCCCATCGGCGCCATCCTCACGCCCCAGATTCATGGTGTGGAGCGGGACCCCTGGCTGCCCTACGCCTCCAGCCTCTGCGGCGCCTGCCATGAAGTGTGCCCGGTCAAGATCGACATTCCGAAGGTGCTTCTGGACCTGCGGCAGGATGTTGCTCAGAGCCCCAGTGGCGGAGGGAGCCAGGCGCTCGGCTACCGCCTGTTTGCGCGTCTGATGTCATCGCCCATGCTCTACAGGCTGGTGGACCGCTTGCGCATCCTGGCGCGCCCCGTGATGGGCGGCGGCTGGGTGAAATCCCTTCCGGCATTTCTTAATCGCGGCCCGCTCCAGGGCTGGCTGGCCTATCGCGACCTGCCCGGACTGGCGCCAAAGAGCTTTCGCCAACAATGGCGGGCACGCCAGGGAGGCAGCCGGTGAGCGCCCAGGCCCGCGATACCATTCTTGGCCGCATCCGGACCAATCTGAAGAAGGGCCCGGGTCTCACCGGTCCGCCGCCCGCCGTACGGATCGCCCCGCCCCGCGTCGCGCCGGAAGCCTACGTGGCATCGTTCAAGGAACGCCTGGAAGCACTGGCCGGCCGGGTCCATCACGTGGCACAGCCCGAGGAGGCACTGGCCATTGTCCAGGGCATCATCGGAGACAAGAGCACCGTGGCCTCGAATGCCCCGATTCTGGCCCGCTGCGGCATCACCCGCCTCGGCAACGTTCAGAGCGGCTTCACCGACGCCGCATCGCTCAAGGAGGCCAGCGCCCAGGCGGAATACGGAATCACCAGCGCCGACTTCGCGCTGGCTGAGACCGGAACCCTAGTCATGCTCTCCTCCCACGAAGAAGCACGCATGGCCTCGCTGGTCCCGGTCCGCCACATAGCAGTAGTCGAAACCGCACGGCTCCTCAGCGGCCTAGACGAACTCCTGGGCCGCCTCGAGCGCCCCAACGACCAGACCGCGTCCATGGTCCTGATCACGGGCCCCAGCCGAAGCGCCGATATCGAGCAGATCCTCGTCCGCGGAGTCCACGGCCCCGGCGAGGTGACCGTGATCTTCGTCGGCCCGTAAAGCTCACCAACTCGCGCACGCTGAACACGTCATCTTCGCACTGAGTCTGCATGTCTATACATTTGTGTAGTGCTATGGTAAAGTAAATATGCGGGTCAGTGGATTCGATTGGGACGACGGCAACCGTCTGAAATGCCAGAAACACGGCGTTTCCGTCGCTGAAATCGAGTCGATGTTTCGGAACAACCCGCGTGTTGCCCCCGACCTGAAGCACTCGTCGGCGGAAGACCGGTTGATTGCGGTGGGGAGGACGCCGGCAGGGAGGTCTCTCTTCGTGGCGTTCACCCTGCGGACGATGAACAAGCGCCGCTTCATCCGTCCAGTTTCGGCGCGATACATGCACGCCAAGGAGGTGACCGCCTATGAAAAAGACAGTTCCACGTCTCAAGAGTGACCGAGACGCCGAGGCGTTCTTGGCGCAAGACCTATCCAAACTCGACTATTCCCAGTTCAAGCCCGCGCGGTTTGAGTTCGAGAAGAAGGACAGCCAGATCAACATGCGCGTGCCGCGCCCATTGCTTCAGGCTGTGAAAGAGCGTGCCCGGGATCGAGGGATTCCCTACACGCGCCTCATTCGGGAAGCCCTCGAACACGTTGTCAGCGCGCCGAAGCAGACGGGCTGACTGTCGAGCAATTCCAACCATAGCCCAGGCGAGGTGACCGAAATCTTCGTCGGTGTTTAACTTAGTGTTGAGCACTTGGCTCGCGCGCACACTGTTTGTTGTCATGATCCTCTCCTCTCTTTCAACCCTGGTTGTTTTACTGACTCGCAGAAAAACCAGGAGCCCGCTTCACGCGCTGGGATTCAACGCCCCAGACGAGCACCAAATATCCGTGTTAGAATTTTTCGGCTCCACCAAATCACACTTGGATCCGCCGGAGGCTAGCGATGTCGGACTACCGTAAGGGCTGCGTCCTATGGAAGGGCCACGATCATAAGGTCACGTGGCATCCAGTTTCTAAGGAAGTTTACGTCTATTGGGGTACTGACAAATACGCTGGCAAGGCGTATGACATGCAGCAAGCCCTCGACATCGCTTTCTCCTGGCTGAACAACCACGCGAAGTAGAGCTCCACTCGTGACCGATTCCACTTGCGCTTGTCCCCTGGGCTGAGACAAAGGGTTAAGACACTACTCGCCGTTCGCTGCAAAATCATTGACCGGCAAATCTCATTGATAGCAAACTGGAGACACCCGGTGAAACGGAGGCGGGCTCTGCTGGAGAGCAACCCGCCAAGGGATAGCCGGTGCGACTCATCGTGGACGATGAGCGGGGGCGCGACTCCGGTCGCGCCTCTGTA
>VFZY01000112.1 GCA_016870915.1 Acidobacteriota bacterium
TCAGCCGGAAGGTTGGATCCTGCGAGAGCCGCTCGGCATCGTTGACATCCTCGTAGCCGGCAATCCGGCTGTAGACGGACTGGCGCAGTAGGTCCGCCAGCGGAAGCTGGGTATTCTTGCCGCGCCGTGAGTCAGTCAGGTGTTGGGCAATGAGAGCACCGAAGCCCAGCCGTTCATCCAACTCACGCAC
Source organism: Acidobacteriota bacterium (assembly GCA_016870915.1). Taxonomy (GTDB): domain Bacteria; phylum Acidobacteriota; class Terriglobia; order Bryobacterales; family Bryobacteraceae; genus VFZY01. The sequence goes on from VFZY01000112.1 coordinate 191, forward strand.
CAGGATCAGACCACCATCGGAAGTAACGCGCGATCCCTGGAAGTCGATCTTGAGAAGGCCGTTGAACGAGAGCTGAAAGGGCTGGTTTTGTTTGTCACCCATTGGGTGCTGTCCTCCGCAGGGGTCTTCGCTGCCTTCAAACCCCTATCGATATTGATGCGGACGAGCATCCAGGAGATTCGCACGCGCGGCTCAAAACGGAAATGTGGGCATAGATCATCTTGATGCGGTCCTGCTGGGCCAGCGGCTTGGGACCCAGCGCCAGAAAGCCCGTGGCGACAATGCCCGCCGTGCCGCGCTCCGGGTAGAGATCGCCCGCAATCTGGTCCTTGATGAACCGGTCGAAAGGAAGGTCCTCGTTGAAGGCGCGCACCACATAGTCGCGGTACCGCCAGCTGTGCGGGTACAGGTGGTCCTCGTCCATCCCGGTGGAATCGGCGAATCGAGCCACATCCAGCCAGTGGCGGCCCCACCGCTCCCCATAGCGCGGCGAAGCCAGCAGCCGGTCCACCAGCCGGCTGTACGCTCCCGCCGACGTGTCGGCCAGAAAACCCGCGATCTCCTCCGGCGTGGGCGGAAGGCCCGTCAGATCGAACGTCAGGCGGCGCAGCAGTTCCAGCGGCGTGGCGCGTCCGGCAGCCGTCAGCTTGTTGGCCGCGAGCCTTACATCGATGTAGGCGTCGATGGAGGGCAGCCTCCCCGGCTCAACCGGCTGGAAAGCCCAGTGCCGGCCGGTCTTCGCCGCGGCGGGTACGGCCGATGCGGGCCACACCGCGCCTTCGCGCATCCACTGTTCCAGCGCCGCGATCTCGCCCTCGCCCAGCTTCCCGCCCGGCGGCATCTTCACCTTGCCGGTGTGCGTCACGGCGGCCATCAATCGCGGTTTGGCCGCGGCGAAACCCTCCGCCGAATCCAGCGCCACCCCAGCCATTTTGACCTTCGCGCCATGGCAGGATTGACACCGCGCCGCGAACAGCGGACGGATGCGGGCCTCGAAAAAATCGTTGGCGCTCGCCGGCCCGGTCAGCGCCAGCAGCAAGGCCGCCAGACGCCTCACGCGAAGATCCCCCGGTGCACCTCGCCCGCCACATCGGTGAGCCGGAAGTTACGGCCGGCGTAAGGATGCGTCAGCCGCTCATGGTCAAGACCCAGCATGTGCAGCAAGGTGGCGTGGAAATCGTGCAGGTGCATCCGATTCTCGGTTGCGTGGTAACCAAACTCATCGGTCGAGCCGTAGGCAAAGCCCGCCCGCACGCCCGCCCCGGCCATCCACATCGTGTAGCCGTAAGGGTTGTGGTCGCGGCCGTCGGCGCCCTGCGCCCACGGCGTACGCCCAAACTCGCCGCCCCAGACAATCAGCGTGTCCTTCAATAAACCGCGAGCCTTGACGTCGCGCAGGAGACCGGCAATCGGCTTATCCACCTCCGCGGCGTTCTTCGTGTGCAGCTTCATCAGCTCCGAATGCTGATCCCACAATTTGTAGCTGTGGGAGCACTGCACAAAGCGCACCCCGCGCTCGGAAAGCCTTCGGGCCAGCAGGCACTGCCAGCCAAAATCGCGCGTCACCGGATCATCCAGGCCATACAGCTTCTGCGTTTCAGGCGATTCCTTGTCCACCTGAAACGCCTCGGGCGCCTCCATCTGCATGCGGAAACTCAACTCCATGGCGCCAATCCGAGCCTCCAGCTCCGGGTCGTGATCGTGCGCCGCCGCATGACGGCGGTTGATGTTCTGGATCATCTCCAGTTCATACCGCTGCAGTTCGGGCGAGAGCCCTTTCGATTCCAGATAGGGAACCGGGTCCTTCGAAATGTCCGCCACCGCCATGCCGGAATTGCCGATTGCCGTGCCCTGGAAATCTCCCGGCAGGAAGCTCGAACTCCAGTTGTTCTGCCCCCCATGGCCCAGCGACGGCTTGATGGTGATGAAGCCCGGCAGGTTCTGGTTTTCCGTGCCCAGACCGTAGAGCACCCAGGAGCCGAAACTCGGCCGCTTGAACGAGAAGACACCGGTGTGAAGCTGAAGCAGCGCCGCGCCATGGTCGACACCATCACCCACCATCGACCGGACCATGCAAAGGTCGTCCACGCACCCGGCCACGTGCGGAAACAGACTGCTCACCGGCAATCCGCTCTCACCGTGCTGCTTGAACTCCCACGGCGACTTCATCAGCCCGCGCACAGCGTCCTCGCCAAACGTCAGCCCGCGCTTGAACGGAACCGGCTTCCCATGGTCCCTGTCCAGCCTGGGCTTGGGGTCGAACGTGTCAATCGAGGACGGCCCCCCATGCATGAAGAGAAAGATGATGCGCTTGGCCCGGGCGGGGAAGTGGCCCTCCCGCTGCGCAAGCGGATGGGCGGCCAGCAGGGACTGCAAACCCAACAGGCCAAACCCGGCGGCGGACTGGCGCAGAAGGGCGCGGCGTGAGTGCATGCGCCCATTATAGGACACCTTCACCAGGCCAGTTCAAGCCAAGGTCATGGTAAATTTGTGGGTGGAGGAATGGCCGAGTGGTTTATGGCAGCGGTCTTGAAAACCGTCGTACCTTCACGGGTACCGGGGGTTCGAATCCCTCTTCCTCCGCCACCTCCTTTTGACAGACTCGCGGCCGGCCGCCATTCGTCATCAGGAGCGCAAGAGGCCGCTCCGTAAGCCCGCAGGCAAAACGCAAAAAGGCCGGGAGGAGCCATTGCCCCTCCCGGCCGTCTCAATCCGTCCAGGCTCGCCTCGCGGCAGCCTTTCCTGGTTCCTCCTTTAGTTCTTCAGGGCCACCTTGATCGAACGCGGCTTCGCCAACTCCTTCTTGGGTAGCGTCACCGTCAGCACGCCATGGGTGTACTCCGCCTGCACCTTCTCGGCGTCGATGGTCTCCGGCAGCGAGAAGTACCGCACAAAGCTCCCGTAGCTCCGCTCCAGGCGGTGGAAGCCCTTGCCCTTCTCCTCGTTGTTGAAGGTGCGCTCGCCTTTCATCGTGAGGGTTCCGTTCTCAATGCTGAGCGCGATGTCCTTCATTTCAAGCCCCGGCAGGTCGGCCTTCAGAACCACGTCGTGTTCGGTCTCCAGGACATCCACGGCGGGCGTCCATGGCCGGTTCGCCCGAGCCGGCTCGGTGCCAAAGGCATCCTCAAAGAACTTCAGAGTGCCAGGCAGGTCGTTGAATGGATTGAATCGAAGTGTGTTTGTCATGGTTGTTTTCCCTTTCAGGATCTTATCCTAGTTGAAGTATAAAATATGAGTTGTTTAATGTCAAGTAATCTTCGCAAATTTTTTTAGACTCGGGTCCGAGAACCTTCCTCACCCGCCCCGACTATATTCTCTAGAAGGCCCGCCATGAAGCTTCTCTTCCTGCTCACATCGTTCCTCGCCGCCACCGGCCACGCCGCCGAACCCGGCAGCCGCGTCGAATACGCGGGCGGTACCCTTCCCGGCCTCTCCCAGGGGGCGGACGGCCGCCTGCGTCTGGACCACCCGGACGATCTCGCCGTCCGCCTCGGCACTCAGGAGTTCGCCATCAAGTGGCACAAAGTCAACACGTTAGAGTACGGCCAGAAGGCGGACCGCCGCTATGTCATGGCCGTCGTCGTGTCGCCCATGCTGCTCCTGTCGAAGAAGCGCCGGCACTTCCTCACCATTGGCTATGAGGACGCCGGAGGCCGCCAGCAGGCCCTGGTTTTCCGGGTAGACAAGCGCTCCGTGCGGGCGCTCCTGGCCGGCCTGGAAGCCAAGACCGGCCGCCGCGTGGAGTTTCAGGACGAAGAAGCCAGGAAGGCAGGCAAGGGATGAGGCTGGTCTGGCTTTGTTTGGTTCCCTTCGCCGGCGCCGCTTCTGAGCCCGATGCTCTGGAGGCGGAGATTCTGAAGGTCCGGCGCCTCTACGTCGACCGCTTGACCGGCGGTGAGCCCGCCGCCCAACTGCGCGACATGATCATTGCCAGCCTGCGCTCGGCGAAGCTCTTTGTGGTCACCGAGAATCAGGACCGCGCCGATGCCATTCTCCGCGGCAGTGCCGAAGATCTGGTCTTCACGGAAACGCACCAGACCGCCGACGCCATCGGCGGCCGCGTCGCCATCCGGACCGGGCCCCAGTATTCCCGTTCGGACCGGAACAACAGCCTAGCGGCAAGCGCCGGCGTCAACCAGAGCGAATCCTCGCGGATCGACGAACGCCGCCATGAAGCCGTGGCCGCCGTCCGCATCACGAACAAGGATGGGGACGTGATCTGGTCCACCACCCAGGAAAGCAAGGGCGCCAAGTTCCGCGGAGCCAGCGCCGATGTGGCCGACAAGATCACCCGCCAACTGGCCGGCGACTTCGACCGTCTGCGCAAGCTGCCCACGCCACCCGCCAAGTCGAACTGACAGCGCCGCCCGCCGCGTCATAACGGCCATGCCGTACGATAAAAGCTAAGCCTTGTTCGAGTTCGAAATCGAAGCCACCTGTCCGGCCACCGGTGCCCGCGCCGGCAGCCTGCGCACGCCGCACGGCGTCATCCCAACGCCCATCTTCATGCCTGTCGGCACCCAGGCCACGGTCAAGGGCGTCACCCCCCGCGACCTCCTTGCCGACGTCGACCCCCCCATCATTCTGGCCAATACCTACCATCTTTTCCTGCGCCCCGGCCACGAACTGGTGCGCTCCCTCGGCGGACTCCACCAATTCATGCAGTGGCCCCGGCCCATCCTCACCGATTCCGGCGGCTTTCAGGTCTTCAGCCTCGCAGGACTCCGCAAGGTCACCGAAGAGGGCGTCGTCTTCCGCTCGCACCTCAACGGTGACCGGCACCTGTTCACGCCGCAGTCCACCGTCGATGTCCAGGTCGCCCTCGGCAGCGACATCATGATGGTTCTCGATGAGTGTCTGGAGTATCCCGCCAGCCATGAGACCGCGCGGCAATCCACCGCACGCACCGTGCGCTGGGCGCAAGCCGCATTCCGGCACTTCCGCGATGCGCACGCGGCCCGGGCGGAGCGGCACGCTTTGTTCCCCATCGTCCAGGGGTCCATGCATGAGGACCTGCGGCGAGCCTGCGCCCAGGACCTCCTTTCACTCGACGCGCACGGCTACGCCATCGGCGGGCTTTCGGTGGGTGAGCCGCGGGCGCTCAGCCTGGAGATGACCGCCATCTCCACCGCCTGCCTGCCGGCACACAAGCCACGCTACGTGATGGGCGTCGGGCTTCCCGAGGAACTGCCCGAATATGTGGCGCAAGGCGTCGACATGATGGACTGCGTCATGCCGTCCAGGAACGCCCGCAACGGCTGCCTGTTCACCTCCACCGGACGCGTGCTGATCAAGCAGGCGCGGCACCGGGATAGCCGCGAGCCGCTCGATGCCGCCTGCGGCTGCTACACCTGCCGCAACTTCACCCGGGCCTATCTGCGCCACCTGTTCCAGGCCGGAGAGATCCTGTTCGCCACCCTCGCCACCATCCACAATCTGCGCCGTTACCTTGACATTGCGCGGCAAATGCGCGAGGCTATTCTCCTAGGAGCCTTTCCGCGGTACCTTGAGGCGGTGCGCGCACTCGCGCGGCAATCTGACTAGTACTTCCTGAAGCCTCTGAGGTTCCAAATCACGGCTGGATCTTGAATAATGGAATTTTGAGTAATGGAATCTCGAACAATGGAGTCATTCGTCGAAAGGGAGAACCGTGGCTGACACGATGCTGCCAGGCCTGATTCTGCAACAGGGCAACCAGTTGATGGGCTTGCTGCCCATGGTGGGAATGGTCGCCATTCTCTACTTTCTCCTGATCCTGCCCATGCAGAGGCAGAAGAAGCAGCACGCCAAGATGCTCAGTGAGCTGAAACCCGGCGACACCGTGCAGACCAATGGCGGCATCATCGGTTCGGTGTTCGAGATCCGTGAAGACGACACGCTCATCCTTCGTGTGCGGCCGGATAACGTAAAATTACAGCTTGCCCGGGCCGCGGTGGCGAGTGTTCAGTCGGACGGGACGAAAAGCTAAGAACTTCAGGTTGAACGCATGCAAAGTTTAAGAATCAAGGCTCTGGTGGTCGTGGCAGTGACCCTGGTTTGCCTCTACGGTATTATCGGCATCCCCAAGTCGAAAGATGAGCTTCTGGCCAACTGGCGCCAGAACATCCGGCTCGGGCTCGATCTGCGCGGCGGCAGCCACCTGGTGTTGCAAGTCCAGGTGCAGGACGCCTTCAAGGCCGATGCCGACCAGACCATCGACCGCATCAAGGATGAACTCCGCAAGGGCAACATCAACTACAACGCCATCGACCGCAATGAGCCGGCTGCGATTGCCGACGCCGAGACCATCGAAATTCAGGTGAAGGGCGTTCAGGCGGACAAGGCGGGCAACTTCCGCGCGCTTGTGATTGACCGGTTCCCGGCCTGGGTGCTCACCTCGGTCTCCTCCACCGACTACAAGCTGAACCTGAAGCCAAGCGAGGCCATCCAGCTTCGTAAGGACACCGTGATTCACGCCATCGACGCCATCGAAAACCGCATCAACGGTCTGGGCCTGGCGGAATCCTCCGTCCAGCAGCGGGGCCGCGCCGAAGGCGAGGGCGAAATCATCGTGCAGCTTCCCGGCGTCGATGACCCGGCCCGCGTGAAGCAGATTCTGCAGACCACCGCCGTCCTCGAGTTGACGGAAGTGCTGGATGGCCCGTTCCCCAGCCGCGAGCAGGCGCTGGCCAACCGCGGCGGCGTGCTGCCCCTCAATTCCAAGCTCGTCAAATCGCAGCAGCGTGCGGCTGACCCCGGCGAAAGCTGGTACCTGCTGGGCCGCATCCCCGTCGTCACCGGCCGCGATCTTCGCGATGCCCGCCCCAGCCAGGATTCTCTGAACCCCGGCCGCTGGGAGACCAACTTCGTTCTTTCGCAGGATGCCGCCAAGCGTTTCGAGCGCTTCACGGAAGCGAACGTCGGCAAGCGTTTGGCCATCGTTCTGGATAATCAGGTCCGCAGCGCGCCCACCATCGAAAGCAAGATCAGCGACAGCGGCCGCATCACCGGCGCCGCCGATCAGCGCGATGCGTCGGATCTGGCGCTGGTGCTGCGTTCCGGTTCCCTGCCGGCCTCCATCGTGTATCTGGAGGAGCGTACCGTGGGACCCTCCCTGGGCGCTGACTCCATTCGCGATGGCTTGTTCGCCGGCGTGGCCGGCCTGGTCGCCGTCGTTGCGGCGATGCTTTTCTACTACAAGAAGAGCGGCATCAATGCCACCGTGGCGCTCATCCTGAACGCCGTCATCCTCATCGGCTGCCTGTCGTATTTTGAGGCTGTGCTGACGCTGCCGGGCATCGCAGGCATCATCCTGCTCATCGGCATGGCGGTGGATTCGAACGTTCTCATCTTTGAGCGCATCCGCGAGGAACTGCGCGGCGGCAAAAGCGTCATCGCGGCCGTCGAAGCGGGCTTCGGGAAGGCGTTCCTCACGATTGTCGATACGCACGTCACCACGGTGGTCTCGTGCGCGTTTCTGTTCATCTTCGGCACCGGGCCAGTGAAGGGGTTTGCCGTGACGCTGGTCATCGGTCTGGTGGCCAACGTGTTCACCGCCGTCTTCGTGTCGAAGGTGATGTTCGATCTGGAGCTTTCAGGAAAACGGCGTGTGGAGGCTCTCAGCATCTAGTTCCAGCGGAATAGTACGAGCCGTTGGGAAAATGGAGATTTTTTCGTTGAGCCGGGGCCTGTTTTTGTGATACCTTCGAGAATCCGAAGCGGGAACCTTGGGAAGCGGGTTGGTGTCAAAGGCTCATAGAACCAGCCCCAAAGTGGTCGCATGGAGATATTCAAAAATACCAATTTCGACTTCCTGGGCAAGAAGTGGCCCTTCATCTGGGCTTCTCTTGTTCTGACCGTCGCGGGTCTGGGCAGCCTTGTTGTCAAGGGCGGGCCCAAGTACGGCATTGACTTTGCCGGCGGCGCTCTGATGTACGTGAAGTTTGACTCGAAGCCGCCGGTGGAAAAAATCCGCTCAGCCCTTTCGGCGAAGATTCCGGGCGAGATCTCGGTCCAGGAAGTTACCGGTTCGAACGAAGTGATGATCGGGACCGAACTCAAGGACGAAAAGTCGCTTGAGGCGAACTCGGGCCTGATGCTTCAGACGCTGCAGGCCACGTTCGGGCGGGATGCGGGCGGCAAGCTCGATTTCCACAACAACGGCGCCACCGCCATCTCGGACCGTCTCCGCGGCCCGCTCCAGACGGCGGGCGTCGCGCTGAGCGACCCCCAGTTGCAGGATCTGGTCAAGGCGATGCTGGGCCACAGGGATACGCCGCCGCGTTCGGGCCTGCTCAAGAGTTTCGATGAATTGAACGGCGTGGCCGGCGTAACGCCGCAGGTGATCTCGGTGCTCAAGCAGGAATGCTATCTGGCGCCGTTCACCGTGCGCAGCAAGGAGACCGTCGGTCCCAAGGTGGGCGCCGAGCTTCGCAACAAGGCCATCCTGGCGACGTTGTACGCCCTCGGCGGCATGCTGGTCTACATTGCGTTCCGGTTTGAGTGGATCTACGGCGTCGCGGCTGTGATCGCGGTGTTCCACGATACGGTGATTACCGTCGGGCTGTTCTCGCTGTTCGACAAGGAAGTGAACCTCACCGTCGTGGCCGCCCTGTTGACTCTGGTTGGCTACTCGATGAACGACACCATCGTGGTCTTTGACCGCATCCGGGAAAACCTGAAGGTGGCCAGGCGCGGGTCGTTTGAGTTCCTGGTGAACGCCAGCATCAATCAGACGTTGAGCCGGACCATTCTCACCTCGGGTTTGACTTTCCTGTCGGCCGTGGCGCTGTTGGCCCTCGGCGGACAGGTGCTGCATCCGTTTTCGTTCGCCCTCGTTTCCGGAATTTTGGTGGGAACGTATTCGTCGGTGTTCATTGCGAGTCCGATTCTGATATTCTGGACGAACTTCATGGAGCAGCGGCGCAAGGGCGCGCGGTTGGAGCCGGCGGCCGCCGCCGGCGGGAAGAAGGGCCGTTAGGATTTGGGCGGAGCCCTGGTGGCGGCTTCGAAAGTATGGATTCAGGAGCGTGGCTCCGGCGATAGGGAGCTTGCGGGAAAGGATAGTGCAGGATGTTTGAACAAAGTTTTGTCAACTACGGGAACACCACTCAGAAGGCCGGGTCGGTCTTCACCTCGTTCCTGATTCAGGTGGCGCTGATCATCGTGTTGATTTTGATCCCGATGATCTATTACGAAGCCCTGCCGGCGGCCCAGTTGGCCAGTTCGCTGGTGGCGCCCCCGCCGCCGCCCCCGCCCCCGCCGCCGCCTCCTCCGCAGGTCATCAAGATCCAGAAGGTGATCCCCAAACAGTTTGACGCGGGCAAGCTGCTCGCGCCCAAGGAAATTCCGAAAAACATCGCCATGATCAAGGAAGAGGAACTGCCCCCGGTGGCGGCCTCGGCCGGTGTGGTGGGCGGTGTTCCCGGCGGTGTTCCCGGCTCGGCCGGCGGCGTCATCGGCGGCATTCTGGGTGGCATCCCCACGGCCGCTCCCCCGCCGCCTCCGCCCCCGCAGGTGAAGGAAGCTCCCAAGCCGGTGACGCCCCAGCGTATTCGCGTTGGCGGTAATGTCCAGTCGGCGCGCCTGGTGCGCCAGCCGAAGCCGGTCTATCCCCCGCTCGCCAAGCAGGCGCGCATTCAGGGTACAGTTCGCTTCAACGCCATCATTGGCAAGGACGGCTCGATCCAGAATCTGCAGCTCGTGACCGGCCACCCGCTCCTGGTGCAATCGGCCCAGGAAGCGGTGAAGCAATGGGTTTATCAGCCCACGCTCCTCAATGGGGAGCCCGTGGAGGTGGTAACGCAGATCGACGTGAACTTCACGTTGAGCCAGTAGGCGCAATACTGGCGGAACAACTCTAAAATCAACTCGCAGGAGACAAAGACAGATGTTACTTCAGTTGCAGGTTTGGGCCCTCATGCTCCTTCAGGGAGAGGCGGCCGTAAGTTTCGACTTGATGTCGATGTGGAACCAGATGGGATGGCTCGCCAAGGCGGTCGTCATCGCCCTGTTCATCATGTCGGCGTGGTCCATCGGCGTCATGATTGACCGCTTGATGGCCTTTAACGCCGCCAAGACTCAATCCCGTTTGTTTGCCCCGGCCGTGGCGGGCGCGCTTCGTGAACGCAAGCTCGATGAAGCCATCAAGATCGCCGACCGGTACAAGAAGAGCCACCTGGCCAAGGTTGTGGTGGCTGGTTTGCAGGAGTTCAAGGCACACGAGCAGAGCGTCGATATCTCCGGCGAAAAGATCGAAGCATCGCGCCGCGCCCTCGAACGCGCCGAAGCGATTGTGCACGCCGAATTGAAGCGTGGCGTCAGCAGCCTCGCCACCATCGGTTCCACCGCTCCGTTCGTCGGCCTGTTCGGCACCGTCGTCGGCATCATCAACGCGTTCAAGGGCATCTCGACCGAAAAGTCGACTGGCCTCGGCGCCGTGGCCGGCGGTATTTCGGAAGCCCTCGTCGCCACCGCTATCGGACTGTTCGTCGCCATCCCGGCCGTCATGGTCTTCAACTACTTCTCCAACAGGTGTGAAGCCTTCGGTATCGAGATGACGAACTCCAGCAGCGAACTGATCGACTACTTCCTGAAGCAGCAGTCCGCCAAGGCGGGCCGCTAACTCACTGGAAGCGTTTGGATTCAGCGCGGCCATAGAGTGTTGATTGCGTAACCTCGCGAGTTGAACCTGCCGGGGGCCCCGGTGACAGGCCGTGGCCTCCGGTTAGACAACCGGGCGGGGAAGTGGGACAAGCCGGGTGGCGGCAAGTCCGGATGCGTGGCGCCCCTGCCGGGCTCCCGCGGCGTGAGCACGACGTGAGAAGGATACTTGCAACATGTCTGAAAAGAAGAAGCCGACAATCAAGAACGATGCCCCGGTGGCCGACATCAACGTCACCCCGATGGTGGACGTCATGCTCGTGATGCTCATCATCTTCATGGTCATCACACCCATGCTCCAGAAAGGCGTCAGCGTGGACAAGGCGAAGACCAAGAATCCCATCGCCATGCAAAACGCGGACAAGGAAGACGCCGTGCTGGTCTCCATCACCCGCAACGGCGAAAGCTTCCTGGGCACCACCAAGCTGCCCTCCGATCAGCTTCCGGCCAAGGTGAAGGACCTGCTCACCAACAGGCTCGACAAGACCGTCTACATCAACAGCGATTCCCGCGCCAAGTACGAAAAGGTGGTGGAGGTTGTGGACAACCTGCGCACCGCCGGCGTCGACAACATCGGCCTGTTGACTGAGCAGGTGCAGGAAGGCCGCAAGGCCGCCCCCGTGGCTGCTCCGGCGGCCGGTGCGGGCAACTGACTGAAGGATTTCGAAAAAGGAGCTATTCCCCATGTCAATGGCAGTTGGCGGCTCTGGCAGCGGGCCAAGAGCAGACATCAATATGACACCGCTGATCGACGTACTGCTCGTGCTGTTGATCATCTTCATGGTTATCACCCCGCTGACTCCGAAAGGCCTGGAAGCACTGGTGCCTCAGCCCCCACCACCGAACGCGCCTCCTCCGCCGCCGGATCAGGACCGTACGGTGGTCATCGTGATCGAAAAGGATAAGTCGATCAAGATCAACCAGGAACCCACGGACACCGCGCGCCTCGGCCCACGGCTTGAAGAGATCTTCAAGACCCGCGCCGAACGCGTCGTCTTCGTCAAGGGCGACCCCGACCTCGACTTCCGATACGTCGCCGAGGCGATCGATATCGCCAAAGGCGCCGGCATGGACAAAGTCGGCCTCATGACCAAGGCCGTCGAGTCCGGCAACTGATTAGGAGGAATTGAAGCACCATGTTCAATCGTCCACTGCTCGTCGCAGCCACCCTTTCAACGGCTGCCCTCGCCCTCCTGTCAACGGGCTGCACCCAGTTGCGCGCCCGCGACAACCTGAACAAGGGCGTCCAGGCGTTCAAAAACGCCAAGTACTCCGAGGCTGTCGACCACTTCAAGATCGCCGTCGAACTGGATCCCACCTTTACCCCGGCGCGCCTTTATCTGGCCACCGCCTACATGACCCAGTACATCCCCGGCGCCGAATCGCCGGAGAATAAGCAGAACGCCCAGGCCGCCGAGGATAACTTCCTCGAAGTGCTCAAGATCGAGGCCAACAACAAGCTGGCCATCCAGTCCCTGGCGTCGCTCAAGTACAACCAGGCGTCCGGCATCCCGGCCCTCGAAGACAAGCTCAAGAAGCTCGACGAATCCCGCGACTGGTACGTGAAGCTCATCCAGGTGGACCCCAGCGAGAAGGTCGGCTACTACAGCCTCGGCGTCATCACCTGGCTCAAGTGGTATCCCAAGCTCATGGAAGCCCGCAACAAGCTGCACATGAAGCAGGAAGACCCCGGCCCGCTCAAGGATAAGAAGCTCCGTGAGGACCTCAAGGCCAACTACGAAACCCTCGTCAACGAAGGTATCGGCCACCTGAAGAAGGCGCTCGAGATCGACAAAGAGTACGATGACGCCATGGCGTACATGAATCTCCTGGTCCGCGAACGCGCTGATCTTCTGGATAACAAGGAAGCCTACGACAAGGACATCAAGGAAGCCGACGAGTGGGTTCAGAAGGCTCTTGAGACCAAGAAGATGAAGGCAGCCCGGATGCCCGGCAACACCGGCATCACACAGGACGAGCCGGCGAAGTAGACTCCCGGCACAAGTTATAATCGATAACGGGCGGCGCCCACCGGAGCCGCCCGTTTCCTTTTTTCACCCTCGCCATGGACCAAACGGCCGCGCCCCCAACCGAGCCCTCCTGGCTTCCTCCACGGGAACTGGAAGCCGTGGCGCGCGCCGCCCAACCCGCCTACGACGCCCTCGAAGCCCGCCTCTCCCAGGTTCACGCCCCCGCCGACGTCGCCACCGTCCGCAAGGCCTACCGCTTCGCCCTTGAACGGCACGGCCTCCAGACCCGCCAGTCCGGCGACCCCTACATCACCCACCCCGTCGCCGTCGCCACCATCCTCGCCGATATCAACATGGACATCGCCGGGCTCACCACCGCCCTCCTCCACGACGTCGTCGAGGACACCGCCACGCCTCTCGATGAGGTCCGCAAAGTGTTTGGCGATGAAGTGGCCCGCTGCGTCGACGGGGTCACCAAACTCGGCAAGCTCAAGATGGCGTCGCGAGAAGAGCGGCAGGCCGAAAGCGTCCGCAAGATGCTGCTCGCCATGGTCACCGACATCCGCATCATTCTGGTGAAGCTCGCCGACCGCCTCCACAATCTCCGCACCATGAGCGCCCTCGCCCGGGAAAAGCAGGAGCGCATCGCCGAAGAGACCCTCGAAATCTACGTGCCCATCGCCCACCGCCTGGGCATGGGCAAAATGCGCGGCCAACTGGAGGATCTCTCCTTCCAACTCCTCGACCCCGAGGCTTACCTCCAGGTGGTCGACCAGATCGAAAACAACCGCCGCGCCAGCGAGGGCTTTCTCTCCGGCATTCGCGCCACGGTGGAGGAAAAGCTGCGCGAGGACAAAGTCCCCGCCCGCGTCGAAGGCCGCCTGAAACGGGCTTACTCCGTCTGGCAGAAACTCAAGCGGCAGAAGGTGAAGATCGAGGAGGTCTATGACCTGCTCGCCATCCGCATCATCACGGACTCGGTCAAGAACTGCTACGCGGCCCTCGGCGTCATCCACAACGAGTGGCACCCCATCCCCGGCCGCATCAAGGACTTCATCGCCATCCCCCGGCCCAACCTCTACCAGAGCCTTCACACCTCCGTCATGGGACCCAACGGCCAGGCGTTCGAGGTCCAGATCCGCACCGAGGAGATGCACCGCCTGGCCGAAGAAGGCATCGCCGCGCATTGGAAGTACAAGGAGGGGAAGCGCGGCTCGACGCAGGACGATCAGCGCATCGGCTGGCTCCGCCAGTTGGTCGAATGGCAGCGCGAAATGCGGGACCCCGGCGACTTCATGAACACCCTCAAGGTGGACCTGAGCCAGACCGAAGAGGTCTACTGCTTCACCCCGCAGGGCCGCGTCCTCGTCCTGCCGCGCGACGCCTCACCCATCGACTTCGCCTACGCCGTGCATAGTGAGGTGGGCAACCGCTGCGTCGGCGCCAAGGTCAACGGCCGCATCGTGCCCCTGAAGTACGGGCTCCGCAACGGCGATGTCGTCGAGATCCTCACCCAGAACGGGCACCTGCCCAGCCGGGACTGGCTCTCCATCGTCCGCACCTCGAAGGCCCGCAATAAGATCAACCACTACATCCGCACCGTGGAGCGGGCCCGGGCCATTGAACTCGGCCAGAAGCACCTGGAGCGGGAAGCACGCCGCGCCGGCGTTCAAATGGCCCGCATCGGCTCCGAGGCGTTGGAGAAGGTGGCCGCCGAATACGGCTACAGCAAGATCGAGGACCTTCACGCCGCACTCGGCTACGGCAAGTTCTCGCCCCGGCAGGTCATCAACAAGGCCGTGCCCGATCTCGTTCCCGCGGCCGAACCGCCCAAGCCCGCCACGGCCCAACCCGGAGCCGTACCGCCCGATGACGACCTCATCATCACCGTCAACGGCATGGACGACCTGCTCACCTCCCTCGCCAAATGCTGCAATCCCATCCGCGGCGAGGCCATCGTGGGCTACGTCACCCGCGGCCGCGGCATCTCGGTTCACTCCGCCCGATGCTCGCATGTCGTCAATCTCATGTTTGAGGCTGAACGCCGCGTGCCGGTCGAATGGACCAAGGGCTCCACCAAGCCCTTCCTCGTCCGCGTCCGCATCATCACCGATGACCGCCCCGGCATGCTCGCCCAGTTCACCACCATCCTGGGCGCCGAAAACTGCAACATCCGCACGCTCGAGGCCCGTTCCGCGGACGATCATGGTGACGACAGCGCAACGGTCGAGATGACCATCGAGGTAAAAGATAAGAAGCAGCTCGAGAAGCTCCAGTCCTCCCTGCGGCGCGTCTCGGGCGTGAGAGATATTGAACGTGTCCAGTAACCCCGCAACCGATCCCGAACACATCGCCATCTCGAAGTCGAAGGGCATCGACATCGATTGGAAGGACGGCCACCGCAGCCACTATTCAAACGCCTGGCTGCGCGACAACTGCCCCTGCGCCCACTGCACCGGCGCCCACGGAACGGAACCCCAGCGGACCAACTTCTCCGATCCGCCCAAACCAGCCTCGCCCTTCGTCATGTTCACCCCGGCGCCCCGCATGGCCACCGTCGAACCCGCCGGCCACTACGCCATCCGCATCGGCTGGACCGACGGCCACACCAGCGGCATCTACTCCTACGACCACTTCCGCCGTATCTGCCCCTGCCCCGCTTGTAAATCAAGCCAAACCTGAGAGCGATACAAGGCCGGCGCGAAGGTTTCGGGTGAACGCTCCACCGTCACGCCAGACAAACTCCTACCGGCGGCCCACCGGGATTTCCGTTTTTCAGCCAGCCCCGATTCATGCCGAATTGCCCCAACCACCATTGTCTGCCCGGCAAGCGGCCATGTCGCTGTTCACGGGGTGCTTCACTCCGCACGATCATGCCGGCCGGCCATGGCATCCCGGCAGTTCGACTACGCAGCGGCTGTGTCCCTCCACCCGGCGGTAGTCGTGAACCAGGAGGGCGATCTTCAAACAGCCCGCCCGGAATTGGCGAGGCCGTGGAGCACCTCGCCATGCACGTCCGTGAGGCTTACATCGCGTCCGCCAAAGCGGAAGTTCAGGCGGCGATGATCGATGCCTAACTGATGCAGCACGGTGGCATGCACATCGTGAATCGTGGTGGGCAGTTCGGCCACCGCGTTGCCGAACTCGTCGGTGGCGCCATGTACGATGCCGCCCCGGAATCCTCCTCCGGCAAGAAAAATGCTGTAGCCGTTGACGTGATGGTCACGGCCCGCGGTTTCCGTGATTTTCGGAGTGTGCGGTGTGCGGCCCATTTCGCCCGCCCACATGACGATCGTGGTGTCGAGCAGACCGCGGCTCTTGAGGTCTTTGATCAGAGCGGCCACGGCCTGATCCGTGATCATCGCGTTTTCTTCGTGGTACTTTTTGAGGTTGCCGTGCTGATCCCACGGCGAGTTATTGCTGTGAGTCAGCGGACAGGTGATTTCCACAAATCGCACACCGGCTTCCACCAGGCGGCGCGCGCGCAGGCACTGCAAGCCATAGTGTTTCTTGTAGTCGTTCGAGCTGTCAATGCCGTAGGCGCGGCGGGTGGCTTCCGATTCGCGGCTGATGTCGGCGAGATCAGGCACGGAAGCCTGCAGACGGAACGCCGATTCGTAGTTCCGGATTGCCGAATCGATTGCGGCGTCGCCGGCTGTTTTTGCGTAGGCCGAGTCCTGGTCGCGCAGCAAATCGAGTTTGCGGCGCTGAACCACCGGCTGGTCAGCGGGCGTGATATTGTCCACGACGGCGCCTTTGGCGCGTAGCATGGTGGCGGAGTGGGTCGCGGGAAGGAACGCGCTCGAGAAGTTTTCGAACCCGCCATTCGGAATCCAGTCATTGTTCAGCAGGACGTAGTTCGGCAGCGAGTCTCTGGAATCGCCGAGCCCGTACGATACCCACGACCCGAAGCTCGGCGCGCTGCCGGTGATGCGGCCCGTGTGCAGCAGGAGATTTTGTTGTCCGTGCAGGGGCTGTTTGCCGATCATGGACCGGATGACGCACAGGTCATCCGCCACGGAAGCGATCTCGGGGAGCAGGTCACTTACCCACAGCCCGCTCTGGCCGCGCTGCCTGAACTTCCATGGGCTGCCGAACCAGACGCGGTCGGCGGTGGATTGCGATTTCGTGGAGACCGCCGCTTCGCCGATCTGCCGGCCCTGGTACTTTTCCAGCGCGGGCTTGGGATCGAAGGTGTCGACGTGACTGGGTCCGCCGTCCATGAAGCAGAGGATGACACTGCGCGCTTTCGGGGCGTGATGGGGTGCGGCTCCCCCTTGTCTCGCGAGCATACCAGCCGTGGCAAGCATCGCGAACTCGCGGCGAGACAACGGCGGGCGCTCAACGGACATAGAGGAACTCCTTGGCATTGAACATGGCGTGGGCCACTTCTTTCCATACTTTCACGGAATCGAGGTTGTCGCGGTGGATCTCGGCGAAATCGCGCGCGGCGGTGGTCCACCGGGCAGTTTCGGCGGGATCGGGCGGCCGGCCGAAGGCTTCGCGGAACATATGGGTCACGCGGTCCGCGGGAGCAACCGCGTCAATCCGGCGCGCCCAGAACCCGGCCTGTTCCGTCACGAAGGGATCATTGAGCAGCGCGAGCGCCTGCGCCGGTACGATGGTCTGATCACGGCGGCCGGCCGGGATCTTCGGAGCCGGCTGATTGAACGTGGCCAGGAATCGCGGAGGCTCCATGATCGTCATCTTCGTATAGATCGACCGGCGGCCGTTGCCATCAAGCGGCCCCGAATAGAGGCGCTTCTCCGGATCTTCCTTGGCTCGCGGAGGATCGGCCGGTTCGCCAAACGCGGTGCGATCCAACCTGCCGGACACAGCGAGAATCGAATCACGCAGCGACTCGGCTTCGAGCCGCCTGACGGGATACCACGTGAGCAGGCGGTTCAACGGATCGGCCTCTTGCGCCTTCAGGCTGCCGGCGCCGGCCTGCTGGAACGCCTCGCTCAGGACCAGAGATCGAATCAGCTTCCGCATCGACCAGCCATTGCGCACGAACTCGCCGGCCAGATAGTCGAGCAGCTCCGGATGCGACGGCTTGTCGCCGAGATGGCCGAAGTCGTCGACGGTGGCGACCAGGCCCGCGCCAAACACCCAGTGCCACACGCGATTGACGAACACACGCGCGGTGAGGGGGTTCAACGGGTTCGTGACCGCTTCTGCGAGTTCGAGCCGGCCGCTGCGGGAACCGGGGCGAGGCCGCGCACCTCCCAGCACTTCGATGTATCCACGCGGCACGCCGGGTCCCAGATCTTCGTAGACGCCGCGTACGTTGAGGCGGTAGTCGCGGCCGGGGTCAATGTCGGCCATGCCGTTCACGGTCTCCGGCGTGGGGAGTTGTTTCTCGATACTGCGATACTCGTCGACGGCCGCACGGAGTTCACTGGTCATTTCGCCGGGAACGAGCTTGGATTCGATCGCCCAGTTGATCACCCAGACGTCGTCTTCGGTAGCCCGGTTGCCGCGCCATGCTTCGATCGCGCGGCGGGCCCATTGCCGGAAGCGTTCGGAGGCCTCGGGGAGCGTTGCCGGATCGTCGCCGCGGAAGAGATCGCTAAAGCGGGACAGCTCATCGGCGGGCGGAGCATCTACGTCATGGGTCACCGCGCGAAGGAATCCGAACCAACTGCGCGGGTCGCGAGCCTCTTCGTCGGTACACTTGCCGCCCAGGCCCACTCGCGGGGGAAAGTTGGGGTTCGACGTCTTGGTGGCGAACTCAAGCCACACGGTGGTCTCAGCGGCCTCCGCTTTGGTCTGCGCGCGGTTTCCTTTTTCGTAGGCGGCAGCCGAAAGCTTGGTCCACTTTGGCTGGATTGTCTTCAGATACGTCTGACGTTCCGTGAGGTAGGCGTTGTCGACGACGAGGCGGTGCGCGCTGAAATCACCGCCCGCGGCCAGGACGCTGACGAACTTCCTGCCGCTGTGGTTGAGGACCGGAGTCCGCAGGGCGCCGTTCATACGCGGGGAGAGGGCGTTGGTGAAGAAGCCGGAAGGCATCACGGCCGCGACCGGGGAGGGGCCTTCCGTCGCCACCGCGAACTCGCCTTTGGCCACCGGTCCGCGCCGCAAGCCAACGCCATCGGTTGACCAGCCAGTCAATGGCGTGTAGTCGCGCGCGTTGGTTTCGTGGCGTTCCCGCGACGTTTTGGCGTAGGTGTCGCGAAGCGAGCGCCATGCGGCTGCGACATCTTCCGACTTCTCGAGTTCCGCCCAGATGTGCATCGGATCTTCGATGGCGGGCTTCGTCTTCGGGTCGGTCTTGACGGACGCGATGCCTCCGAGCGAATTCAGCCACGATTGGCCGGCCAACTCGCGAATGCGCGGCTTCAGTGCCGAGAGGCGGTCAAGCGTTTCCTCGTGCCGCCTGGCAGTGTCAAGAGTGTTCGAGACCCAGCGGGAGCTCATGAACATACCGGCGAGTGCGTAGTAGTCGCGTTGCGAGACGGCGTCAAGCTTGTGGTCGTGACAGCGGGCGCAAGCGACCGTCATCGCCTGGAACGACTTCGAGAACGCGTCCACCTTGTCGTTCAACATTTCCTGATGGATGCCGTTGAACTGCAGGCTGTCGCCGTGGCGCTTCTCGCCCATCTGGTAGAACATCGGTCCGATCAGCGACTCGTTGATTCCAGCGGCGGAGTCGACGCGCGGGTTGGGCAGCAGATCGCCGGCGATCTGTTCGCGGACAAGTTGATCGAACGGCACGTCATTTACGAAGGCGCGGATCAGGTAGTCACGGTAGCGCCATGCTCCCTTGGCGGGGATGTCCCATTCGTATCCGTATGTGTCGCTGTAGCGGACCACGTCCATCCAGTGGCGCGCCCAGTGCTCGCCAAAGTGCACCGAGGTGAGCAAGCGGTCAACGAGTTTTTCGAAGGCCTTGGGGTCTCGCGAGGCGGTGAACTCGTAGACGTCGCGAGGGGCCGGGGGAAGGCCGGTGAGAACGAAGCTGACGCGGCGGGCGAGCGTGGTGCGGCCGGCGGGCGGTGCGGGGCGGAGTCCGGCTTTGTCCATGCGCGCAACGAGAAAACGGTCGATCGGGTTGCGTGACCACTGCGCGTGACGCACAACGGGCGGCGCCGGCCGCGAAACCGGCTTCAGACTCCACCACTCTTTTCTCTGCGCGTAGGTTTCCGCCCAGGACTTGCCGGCGGGCCGCGGCGCGGTGGACGAGTTGCGCGGGTCAAAGGCGCCGTCGCGAATCCACTTTTCAAAGTCGGCGATTACGGCAGCAGCGAGTTTCTTTGCGCCCAGGGGCATCGCGGTCACGCCGGATTCGTGCCGAAGGGCACGCAGCAGCGAACCCTTCGCGGGATCTCCGGGGACGATCGTGGGACCCGACTTTCCGCCCGCTTCCCATCCATGTCTGTTGTCCAGCCGCAGGCTGCCCTGGGGACGTTCGCCACTGTGGCAGGACAAGCACTGGTCGACGAGTACCGGCCGGATCCTGCTCTCGAAGTGATCCTGCTGAGCGGATAAGGCCCCCGCGAAGGCAAGGGCGAAGAATGTAGCCACGACTCCGATCATGGGAACCTCAGGCCTGTTGCCTCATCCGCGGCGCCTGACACTTCACCGCCACATGCGGCGTTTCGAGTTTGACGCCGCCCTGCCTGCGTGACTTCAGACAGCTCTCGAGCATCCCGCTGACGATCAACGTGCGCTCCGCCGGGTATGGCGCCTTGCCCGTCATGAACAGCTCTTCGATTTTCGAATCGAGAACCGCCCAGTATGTCACGTTCGGCATGGGCGGAAGGAAGAACTGCGTCGAGACAACGCCGTGCCCTAGATCCAGATAAGTGCGGATGTAGGCCGGGAACCGGGACACCGGAATCTGGTTGTTGGCAAACGGCGTACGGGCGTAGGTGGGATTGCCCTGGGCATTGGTGCCTGTGCGGCGTTCGGTGAAAGGAT
>VFZY01000113.1 GCA_016870915.1 Acidobacteriota bacterium
TCAGCCGGAAGGTTGGATCCTGCGAGAGCCGCTCGGCATCGTTGACATCCTCGTAGCCGGCAATCCGGCTGTAGACGGACTGGCGCAGTAGGTCCGCCAGCGGAAGCTGGGTATTCTTGCCGCGCCGTGAGTCAGTCAGGTGTTGGGCAATGAGAGCACCGAAGCCCAGCCGTTCATCCAACTCACGCACCAGGATCAGACCACCATCGGAAGTAACGCGCGATCCCTGGAAGTCGATCTTGAGAAGGCCGTTGAACGAGAGCTGAAAGGGCTGGTTTTGTTTGTCACCCATTGGGTGCTGTCCTCCGCAGGGGTCTTCGCTGCCTTCAAACCCCTATCGATATTGATGCGGACGAGCATCCAGGAGATTCGCACGCGCGGCTCAAAACGGAAATGTGGGTTCATTGGACTCGCGCAGCGACCCGGACCGCTGGGCGCTGTCGTCACCGATGGATGCGGTGGACGAGACCTTCGCGGCCCTGGTGCGAGCCAACCGGCACTTGCGGCCCCGGGTCGGCAATCCGGACGAGATGAAGTCGAACCGGTTGATCCGTACGCTGGACCTTCTCAAGTTCCGAGTGACCGACCCCGAACCGGGAATTCCAGAGTCGATCCTGGGCGGCGTGATCACGGCCTTGAATGAGGAGGCGGTTGTATCGGCGGCGCTGGCCAACAAAGGCGGCATCAACCTGGCCCACACCTATGAAGCCTTTGGCCCGAAAATGCTGGGTGCGGTGCGGCAGGAGGTGATCTTCGCCGAAAATTGCGTCCGTGCCGGGCGGCCGCAAAACTGGCTATCCGTGCCAGTTGTCATGACGTCGCATACCTGGGAGAACGGCAAGAACGAGCACTCTCACCAGGACCCGACATTTGCCGAGGCGATGATGGGCGAGGTTTGGCCCTATTCACGGGTTGTCTTTCCAGCGGACTTCAATACCGCCGCGGCGGTTACCGCTGGACTCTACCAGACGCGTGGGCAGATCTGGACTTTGGTGGTGCCGAAGGCGGCAGTGATTCCCGATCTGTTCACGCCCGCGGAGGCTCAGCAAATGTTCAACGACGGCGCTCTGCGTCTGCCGTGGGCCGGGTATCGCGCGGATGAGGCGAAGGTCGTTCTTGCGGCCGTGGGAGCCTATCAGTTGATGGAAGTTCTCCGTGCATCGCGCGGACTGCGCGAGCGGGAGGTTCCTCACGAGGTGGTCTATCTCCTGGAGCCCGCCAAGCTGAAAGAACTCGCGCCGGGAAAGGCCGCGTGGGTTGTGGTCACTCACACCAGACGCCACGTTATTCATGGACTGCTCTCGCCCCTGCTGGGGAATGCCCCGCTGGCCGTGCTGGGCTACCGCAACGAAGGGGGCACGCTCGATACGCCGGGGATGCTGATGGTGAATGGCTGCACCTGGGCGCATGCCGTTCAGGCCGCCGGGCGTCTCTGTGAAATTCCACAAGATGTGCTTCTGTCGGCCGCGGAAGTGGCCGCACTGAGCGGCGAGTGTTCACCGCAGGGCACTTTGATTCCAACCCAGGACGGAGCCGGTGTCTGACGCCAATCAACTCCCTGGCAGGAAACCGGTCAACCAGCCCGCGGGCTCTCAGGGGAGAGAACAGGCGAAGTTTTTTGCTTCGTCGATGCTTCCCGAGCCCTGGTACTTTGCCACCTGGGGATATGGGCAGAGCGGGCGGGAGCGCAGCACCTTGCCGCCTTCCAGTCTTTGGGCTTCGATGGCTTCGGGCGCTTTGCCCTGTTCGACCCAGGGCACGATCTGTTGCAGGACGTCGAAGCAGGCCGGGCCCACGCCGCCCGCGCAGTGGAACACGCCGGGCATCAGGTAGAGCTTGAAGAACTCGGAGGTGCGGGGTCCCATGACCCGCTGCGCGTCTTCGTAATACTCGATGCCCATCTTCGGATTGAGCGCGGGGTCCGCCCAGCCGAAGTACATGAGCAGTTTGCCGCCGCGGTCGCGAAACTGGGTGAGGTCCGGATCCTTGGCATTGAGCATCTTTCCGAGGGGTTCAAGATGCTTCACGTCGCGGGCGAAGTTGAACTGCGCGATCTGGTAGGAGGGATCGGGCTTGTTGAAGACCATGTATTGGAGCGCGCTGGCGGCCATGGAAGCAGAGGTGCTCATTCCACCATCGCGCATGATCCAGCCATCCCAGCCGCTCTGGCCGTTGGGTCCGGCGGCTTCGGCGCCGGGAGGAAAGCCGAGGGCGACGCGCTTCCCGTCGACGGCGACATCGCGGTGGATGCTGGCGATGGTTGCGAGCTGGCCGGGCGTGAAGCAGTCCGGGCCATCGCCCTGGGAACAGGCTGGAAGGTCGATAGCGGCGTTAAAGTCGCAGCGGCGGGGGTCATCGATGAGACCGTCTTTCAGACCATCGAGCGCGTCGCACTTGGCATAGACGCGATCGGCGAGGATCCTCAATTTGGCCACCGGCACCGGCGCCTTGGCCACGGCCTGGGCCGTTGCGATGCCGCGCAGGCGGCCGGCCACGCTGTCGAGCGCCGGGGCGCCGGCCACAATGCCATCGAAGTCCTCCGGGTAGCGCTGCGCGAACTGCAAGGCCTGCCGGCCCCCTGTGGAGCAGCCGTTGTAATAGGACTTGGCGGGCTTCATGCCGTAGTAGGCCTCGACGGTGCGCTTAGCGGTTTCCGCGGTGACGTGCAGGGAGCGGAACGCCCAGTCGAGGAGTTTCTGGGGATTGGCGGCGAAGCTTGCCCCCGGTTCGCGTTCAGCGTCGTGCCCGGTGTTGGTCTGGGTGACGGCGAACCCGGCGCGGAGGGCGGTATCGCGCTGCGCGACGCGATTGGGTGCTTCCAGGCTTTCACCCGCGAAGCCACCGTTGCCGAACATGTAGAGTCGGCGGTTCCATTGGGCGGGGAGACTGACCTCGATCCGGATTTCGGGCATCACCTGAATGAGCACACGGCAGAAGGCGGTCTGGCCGGGGCGCGTGGGGATGGATTCGGCGGCCATCACCGAAAGGTCGTAGCCGGTGAGGCCGTGGAGAGCGGCGCAGGTGACTCGCGGTTGGGCGGTGGTTTCCGAGGCGGCCGGCCGCCAGTCCCGGATGTGGGGCGCGTTCTGCGCGAGGAGGGAGGCGGCAAGGAACGGACAGGCGAGGAAACGCATGGGGGCATGATAACGCGGAATGCTATTCTCGAAGGGCTCCATGTTGATGACCGTTCAACAGCACATTCTTCAGCAGCAGGAGGACCTGTTTCCTGAAGCCCGCGGGCGCTTTTCCTCGCTACTTTCCGGCATCACGCTGGCGACCAAGATGATTCAGGCGAAGATCCGGAGGGCGGGTCTGGCGGACATCATCGGGTCCGTTGGCGCCACCAATGTACAGGGTGAGACTCAGCAGAAGCTGGACGTCTACGCCAATCAGGCTCTGCTGGACTGCCTGGGGACGCGTGAAAGCGTGGCCATGCTGGTGTCCGAGGAGAACGCCGAGGCCGTTGTGATTGACCGTTCCGGGGAAGGGAAGTACATCATTGTGTTCGACCCTCTGGATGGGTCCTCGAACATCGATGTCAACGTGAGCGTAGGCACGATTTTTTCCATCCTGCGGCGCCCGGACGGCGCTCAGGGCGACGCGGCCGTGTTGCAGCCGGGATGGAAGCAGGTGGCGGCCGGCTATGTGGTGTACGGCTCCTCGTCGATTTTTGTGTACACCGCGGGCCAGGGAGTTTTCGGCTTCACGCTTGAGCCCGAGATCGGCGCCTATGTGCTGAGTTATCCGAACATGCGGATGCCGGACCAGGGGACTTACTATTCGGTGAACGAGGCGAATGCCGACAGTTTCCCGGAATCATATCAGCGGTATCTTGGCGAACTGCGGCGGCGCCGGTATAGCTCGCGGTACATCGGATCCCTGGTGGCGGACTTCCATCGCACGCTGCTCAAGGGCGGCGTGTTCCTGTATCCGCCGACGGCGACGAATCCGAGCGGCAAGTTGAGGCTGCTTTACGAGGCCAATCCCCTGGCGTTCCTTGCCGAGCAGGCCGGCGGCCTGGCCACCAATGGCCGCGGCCGAATTCTTGATGTGGCGCCCGCCAGCATCCACCAGCGGACATCGCTGGTGCTGGGCAGCCGATCCGAGGTGGAACTGCTGGCGTCGATGTAACTGCTCATGGGCACTTTGGCTGAAAGGATCGCCGGGCATCGGATTGCGGGGGCATCGCCCCGTGGCGAGATTGAGTGGCTGGCCGCGCAAGGCGAGTATCGCCGGCTGGAACCGGGGCAGGTATTGACGTCGAAGGCCTCCGGTGTGATTGAAGGCATGTTCCTGGTGCTGGCGGGATATCTGGTGCTGCGGGTGGAACGCGATGGAGACGTGGTGCGGGCGATGGAGTGGCGCGCCGGCGATGTGGCCGGGCTGTTGCCGCACTCGCGTCTGGGAGCCCCTCCCGGTGACTCCTCGGCCGAAGAGGTCACGGAGATTGTGGTGATCAAGCGGCATCTTCTGCCGGATCTGATTGCCGCCTGCCCGGTGCTGACGGCGGCGCTGGTGCAGGTGATGGTGGACCGTGCCCGGCAGTTCGCCGCGCGGGCCGGAGGGGAGAGCACACCGCCCGCCGCCGCCACCGCGAGACTGATTGGACGCCAATGGTCCGCCGAGTCGCACACGTTGAAGGACTTTCTGGCGGCGCACGGCATTGCGTACACATGGATGGAGGCAGAGAGCGACCCGTCCGCGGCCGGCGTGATGGCTGCCACCGGCGTAAGCGCGGATGACCTGCCGGCGCTGCTGCTGCCGGATGGCTCCGTGTTGCGGCGGCCCGCGCCGGCCGAGATTGCGCAGCGGCTGGGATTGCAACTGGATGCACGGCATGACTTCTACGACCTGATCATTGCCGGCGCCGGTCCGGCGGGACTTGCGGCGGCTGTCTACGGCGCTTCCGAGGGCCTGCGTACTCTGCTGCTGGATCGTCACGCACCGGGCGGCCAGGCCGGCACAAGTTCACGGATTGAAAACTATCTGGGATTTCCGGAAGGGTTGAGCGGTGCGGAACTTGCCCGCCGGGCGGCGCTTCAGGCGGGCCGGCTTGGCGCCGAGATGCTTTCGCCGGTGGCGGTGACCTCGATTGCCTTCGATCAGGGCTACAAGCGTGTGGCTTTGTCGAGCGGCCGGCGTCTGGTTGCCCCGGCGCTGATCATCGCGACCGGCATGACGTATCGCGAACACCGGGCGCGCGGCATTGCGGAGTTGAATGGCGCGGGGGTGTATTACGGGTCCGCGGCGATGGAGGCGCACGCCTGCCGCGGGGCGAATGTGATTGTGGTGGGAGGCGGCAATTCGGCGGGGCAGTGCGCACTCAACCTGGCGCGTTACGCGGCGACGGTGCAGATTGTGGTGCGGCGCGAGGGGCTGGGCGAGACGATGTCGCACTATCTGGCGGGCCGCATCGCGGAGACGCCGAACATTCAGGTGCGCGGGCAAACGACGATTGAAGCGGTTGAGGGGCAGGGGCGTCTGGAGCGCGTGCACCTTACGGTGGACGGCGCGCCGCGGATGGAAGAGGCGAGTGCGCTCTTCATTCTGATTGGCACGCAGCCGCATTCCGGGTGGCTGCCGCCGGAGGTGCTGCGGGATGCCCGTGGCTTTGTGCTGACCGGACGCGACGTGGCGGGGCACCCTGAGTTCAGCGCCGTGTGGCGGGAGCCGCGCGGGCCCATGCCGTTTGAAACCTCGGTGCCGGGTGTCTTTGCGGCGGGCGATGTTCGAGCGGGGGCTATGAATCGCGTGGCGTCCGCGGTGGGTGAGGGCGCGATGGCGATGAGGCTGGCCGACGATTATCTCAAGGGTTAACTTTGCTTCTTCGGGCCGCATCGGTAATGGTTACGATCAATACTTCGATGAAGCTCCTTCACGCAAGAACCCTGTCCGCCACGATCCTGGTCGCCTCCGCGCTGATCGCGCAGACGCGGACGCTTACCATCGTTCCGGCGGCCAGTTATTCGTCCTCGAGCGGCGTTGCGCCAGAGTCCATCGCGGCCGCCTTCGGCGAGAATCTGGCCGGAGCGGCGACGGTAACTGTCACTGACAGTCGCGGCACGGCGCGGCCAGCAACCGTATTCGCCGCTACGCCGACGCAGGTCAACTTCCTGATCCCGGCGGGCACAGCCACGGGCTCTGCCACTGTCATTATCGCCGGCAACGCAACGGGAAGCGTGGACGTCCGAAGCATCGCACCCGGCCTCTTCAGCGCCAACGGCTCCGGCCGCGGACTCGTGGCTGCCACCACGGTACGCATCGCACCCAACGGCAACCGCACCGAAGGCTTCGCCGCCCAAGCGGATGCCAATCGCGGACTGATTTCCGTGCCCTTGGATCTCACGCCCGAAAACGGCCAAATCTATCTCTCGCTCTATGGCTCCGGTCTGCGCGGTGGCACACGCTTCGCCGCAACAATCAATGGCGAAAATGTTCCGGTGCTCGCCGCCGCCGCTCAAGGGGCTTTCGCCGGACTCGATCAGGTCAACATCGGCCCGCTGCCGCCCTCACTGCGGAATCGCGACGAAGCCGAGATCGCGCTCTCCGCCGACGGCATTGCCGCCAATCGAGTGACTGTCTCCGTGCTCTCGGTTCCCACCACCGGCTGGGGCCGCCGTGCCGACCTGCCCGAGGCGAATTCCGAAATGTCGGTCACCGAACTCGACGGCAAGATCTACGTGCTCGGCGGGTATCCTCAAAGCCGGGTGAGCGTGCGCACCGTTCAAGTCTACGACCCCATCACCAACACCTGGCGCATCACCACGCCCCTGCCTGTCGCGCTGAATCACACCATGGCCGCCAGCGTGAACGGCAAGCTCTACCTGATTGGAGGGCAGCCCGGCGCCGGCGGTGCTGGGCCGTTCGTCGACACTGTCTACGAGTTCGATCCCACCAGTGCGCAGTGGCGCACTCGCGCTCCCATGCCCACCGCGCGCGGCGGTGGTGCAGCCAGTGTTTGGAACGGCAAGATCTATGTCGCCGGGGGACGCCCGCCGCGCGGCGCCGACTTCGCTGTCTACGACCCTGCCACCAACACCTGGCGGACTCTGCCCGACCTGCCCACTCAACGCAATCACCTTGGCGCCGCCACCATCGCAGGCAAGATCTACGTGATCGGCGGACGTTTCGAGGCTGGCTTTCAAAGTCCACAAAGCGACCGTATCGAGATCTTCGATCCGGCCACCAACTCCTGGACAGCGCGGGCGCCGATGCCGCATCCGCGCGGTGGCATCAACGTTGCCGAGGCCTTCGGCTGCCTGCACGTTTTCGGCGGCGAAGGCGACGACGATTCGCCCACCGGCGTTCATCCCGATCACGACATCTACAACCCAGTGACCGACCGATGGATCAGCATGCCAGCGATGCCCACGCCTGTGCACGGCGTGACCGGCGCGGTGTTCGCCAACGGCCTGGTTTACCTGCCCGGCGGCGGCACGATGATCGGCGGCTCCAGCGGCAGCATGATTCATCAGGTGTACCGGCCCACCATGAGTTGCCGGCCATAAGAGTGTTCCTTGCCGCGCCGCTGCATCTGCAGAAGCCGGCGGCCCTTCCCGGTGAGCGCGTGGATGCTCTTTAAGGGCTGACGGCGCTGTCGTGTTGGAACCGGCGTCTGGCCACCAGCACGACGGTGATGGATGTGATCACGGAAAAGGGCACCATCCAGCCCACCACGGTTGCGAAGCCCGCTGTTTCGCGCCACACGCCGGCCAGATAGACCATGGCCGCACTTGCGAGGCCGCCCGCCGTGTTCAGAACGGCTCCACTGAGCCCCCGATTTCCGCTGCCGGTGACGTCGTAGGCGGCGGAGAAGGCGGTGCCCGCGAGGAGTCCGGAGAAGAGTCCGAAGGCGGCGGACCAGGCACGGGCTTCGTTCAGGGTGCTTGCCGAGAAAGTGAGCCAGGCGAACGGCGCGCTGAGCAGCACGCCTGTTGCCGCAACTGCCAGACGGGCGGGTGCCCAGCGGCGGCGCCAGCGGTCGGCGAGCCAGCCTCCGCCCAGGATGCCGGTGACCTGGCAGACTTGAACGAACAGCGTGGCGTTCCAGCCGCTGGCGGTCATTGAGAGGCTGAACCGTTCGCTCAGGAAGAGTGGATACCAGGCGAGCAGTACCCACTGGATGGCGCAGAAGGCCGCGAACGCGGCCGCCAGGGCCACAAAGCAGCGGGAGCGGGCGAGGGCGCGAAGGGATTGCGCCAGCACCGGAGGCGGGGATTGCGCTTGCGGGTCCGCATCGCGCAGGCCGCGAAGCCCGAACCAGAGTATGGCCCCGTAGGCGAAGCCGGCGAATGCCGCCCACTGGAATCCCTGCCGCCACCCGATTTGATCGGCGGACCAGCCGCCGTACCAGCCGCCGGCCAGCACGCCGGCGTACATGGCGGATTGGTGGAAGCCCAGGGCTCGCGACCGCACGCGCTCCGGATAGTGCCCGGCGAGGACGGCGAGCGCGGCGGGATAGTAGAGTGCTTCGGTGACGCCCATGACGGCGCGCCAGCCGAGGAAGGCTTCCGGCGAGGCGGCGAGTCCGCAACCGAGGGTGGCGGCGCTCCAGAGGGCGAGGCTGGCCACCACCATGACGTTTTTGCGTGAGCGGTCTGCCAGGCGTCCGGCGAGGGGCAT
Source organism: Acidobacteriota bacterium (assembly GCA_016870915.1). Taxonomy (GTDB): domain Bacteria; phylum Acidobacteriota; class Terriglobia; order Bryobacterales; family Bryobacteraceae; genus VFZY01. The sequence continues at coordinate 8,623 of VFZY01000113.1, forward strand.
GGCGAGGGTGTAGACCCACATGAAGATGCTGGGCACGAGACTGAGCGCGGAGCCGGTGAAGCCGAGGTCCTTCTGCAGAGCCGGCAGCATGCTGTAGACCATCTGCCGGTCGACGTAGTTGAGGGCGAAGGCGAACCAGAGAACGAGGGCAACGCGCATGGTGCCGGCTCAGAACCGCTGGAAAATGCGCGGTTGCGGCGTATACGGGAAGCCGTCATCGAGAGGATAGAGCGGGCGGGCGGCGACGCGATGGCCCAGTCCGCGCACGTTGGCGCTGGTGGCCCCGGGCGCGTCGATGTTGAGGACAAGTTCCGCGCCGTCATTGAAGAAGCGCGGCTGGCAGAGGGGGCTTTTGACGACGGTCATGTCAAAGGCCGCGGGGTCCTGGCCATTTGCCAGGAAGGGCGTGCGGTCGTAGAGACTGACGGGGCGCGACATGAGCACGAGCGTGTAGGGTCCTGTTTCGACCACGGCCGAGGGGCCGGCGTACCAGGCTTCGCCGTGAGACTCGCTGCGCATGTGGCCATCGGAGAGCAGGCGGACGCGGCCTTCGATGGCGAGCGGTTTGAAGCGGGGGTCGAGTGAACCGCCGACGGTGGTGGCGACCCGGTTGCCGACGCCCGCGGCCACGCAGGCGCGCACGGCGGGCTCATCGACCAGGGGCACCAGCGCCGTGCGTGTGGCGCCTTGCCGCACCAGTTCCGCGAGGATGGCGTTGGAATCGCCGGAAGCGCCCGAACTGGTGGCATCGGCGGCATCGACGAGGACCACGCGGCCGCGGGCGTTGAGCGCCTGGCGTACGCTGTCTTCCAGTGTGAGGAGCGGCTGCTGCATGATGGCCCGTTTCTCCCAGAACTCGAGGGCCATGCGGCAGCCCAGCTCACTGGCGGCGGTGGCATCGCCGTCGGCGGTGAGGAAGACGTTCGAGCAGAGATCCGGCACGTCGGTGAATGGGTTGCCGATGAAGAATCCGCCGGCGAGGCCGTTCGGGGAATGTTCGAAATCGATGGCCTGGCGCACCCAACCGCCGAAAAGGCCGGTGCCGGTGATGCATTCCTGGCCGCGCACGAGGGCGGGGATGGGGACGCGGATCTTGATGGGGCGCAGTGCGCCGTGGAGGAGCCGGACGAGGAGGCGGGCGGCGCGGACGCCGGTGTCAAAGAAGTCGGTGTGGGGGTTGGTGTGGAAGACGGTGAGGACGTCGGCGTGCTGGAGCATGCGGTCCGTGAGGATGCCGTGGAGGTCGAGCGAAACGGCGATGGGCATGCGGTGGCCGACGATCTGGCGGGTGCGTTCGAGGAGGTAACCTTCGCAGTCGTCGACGTCTTCCGAAGCCATGGCTCCGTGGAGGGAGAAGTAGAGGGCATCGACGTTGTCCGCCCGGCGCACGGCTTCCAGGAATTCATCGGCGATGGCGGCGAAGGCTGCGGCGGAGATGGGGCCGGTGGAGGTGATGCCGTGGCAGCCGTAGCCGCCCACCAGTTCGTAGCCGGGGAGGGCATCGAGGACGCTGAGCGCGCCGCCGATTTCGACATTGACGTTACGGTGGTAGTCGAGGAGGGCGGCGCCGCGGTGGACGCGGAAGCTGTCCAGTCCGGCGATGACGGGGTTGAAGGAGGAGATCTCCTGTTTGCATTCGTTGATGAGGACGCGGGGCATCGGGGCTCTGCTATTGTACATTTGCCGGGCGAGCACGTGGCTGGGGGTGCGTGGGAACGGGTCCGGTTGACAGGGGCCGCGAGCGAGCGGTACGCTGAATGTTGGTAGAAAACCCCACGGAGATGGTCTGTCCATGAATACAGTGTTTCCGTCCGGGAAGTCGATTGAGCGTAAGTGGCATGTGATCAACGCGGAAGGCTTGGTATTGGGACGCCTGGCGGCTCAAGTGGCCAAGGTTCTGATGGGGAAACATAAGCCTACCTACACCCCCTTCCTGGACATCGGCGATCACGTGATCGTCCTCAATGCGGAAAAAGTGCGCCTGACGGGCCGCAAGGATAGCGACAAGCTGTACCGGCGGCACACCGGATATCCGGGCGGCTTGATTGAAACCACGGCCGCCAGGGTGCGTGCCACGCGGCCGGACCGGCTGGTGGAAGAGGCGGTTAAGGGCATGCTGCCCAAGACGAAGCTTGGGAAGCAGATGTATCGCAAGCTTCAGGTCTATGCCGGGGATCGGCACCCTCACCAGGCGCAGCAGCCGGAACCCATGACTTTGTCCAAGTGAGCGGAAAGGATTTCATCAGTTGGCAGCTTTAGTTCAGCATCTTGGAACCGGCCGTCGCAAGAAGGCGACCGCCCGTGTGTTCCTGCGCCCCGGCACCGGCGCCATTACGGTGAACGGGCGCCCGGTGGACAAGTATTTCACCACGGAATCGAGCCGCGCTCTGGTGCGGCAGCCGCTGAGTGTGGCGGAAATGCCGGACAAGTTCGATGTGCTGGTGCTGGCCGCCGGTGGGGGAACCACCGGTCAGGCGGGCGCCATCCGGCTGGGCATTGCCCGGGCACTGTGTGCATTCAATCTGGAACTGCGGCCCAAGCTGAAGAGCGCCGGCTTCCTCACTCGCGATCCTCGCGGGCATGAGCGGAAGAAGTACGGCCAGAAGGGCGCCCGCCGCCGGTTCCAGTTCTCCAAGCGCTAGCTTGGATTGGCATGGATTTTGTCCGGGAGGGAAGACCCTCCCGGATCCTCTTGGGGCTCTGTTTTTGCCAGGCAAATCTCGCTTTGGACCGCCTGCCGCGAACGCTGGAGTTCTTGACCGCAACCCTGAACCCAACCACTAAGGAGAGATTTTGCCTTCCATTTCCATGAAGGAATTGCTCGAAGCCGGCGTTCACTTCGGGCACCAGACCAAGCGCTGGAATCCAAAGATGAAAGAATACATCTTTGGCGAACGTAACGGGATCTACATTGTCGATCTGCAGAAGACGCTGAAGCTGTTCAAGGACGCACTCCGGTTCGTGGGTGAGCAGGCGGCGCTGGGCAAGACGGTGCTGTTTGTGGGCACCAAGCGCCAGGCGCAGGAGGCGATCGCCGAGGAGGCGAACCGCGCCGGCATGTACTATGTGAACCATCGCTGGCTGGGCGGCTTGTTGACGAACTTCGTCACGGTGCAGCGTTCCATCCGCCGGTTCAAGGACCTGGATGCGATGGCCACCGAGAACAACTGGGAGGGCCGTTCGAAGAAAGAGATCGGCCGGCTGGAGCGGGAGCGCAAGCATCTGACCCAGAACCTTTCCGGTATCCGCGATATGAACGGTCTGCCGGATCTGCTGTTCGTGATCGATTCGAACAAGGAACAGATTGCCGTGCGCGAAGCGCGCCGCCTGGGCATCCCGGTGGTGGCCGTGGTTGACACCAATTGCGACCCGGACGAAGTGGATTACGTGATTCCGGGCAATGACGACGCCCTGCGCGCCATCCGGCTGTTCACCAACAAGATTGCCGGTGCGGTGATCGAAGGCCGTTCGCTGGCCACCGAGACCGACTTCCAGCCCGAGCGCCTGGTGACCGAGGAGCAGACGCACCTTGAGGATATGTCGGCGTACTCGCACTATGTCGACCCGCAGTACTCCGAGCAACTCATGTCGGAAAGCCTTGTCTCCGATGAGGATCTCCCGATGATGTCGCTTCCCAAGAAGGCTCAGCAACTGGAAGCCGAACTGGACAAATAGCCGTGCCGCGCGGCCGGTGAGCAGACCGATTCAGATCTAAGTTAAGGGAGCAGGTACACAACGATGGCGGAAGTGACCGCGCAATTGGTGAAGCAGCTTCGCGACCGGACGGGCGCGGGGATGATGGAGTGCCGCAGCGCTCTGGTAGAGGCGAACGGGGATGTTGGCGACGCCGAAGTGGTGCTGCGCAAGCGGGGCATGGCGTCGGCGGCGAAGAAATCGGCCCGGAGCACTCAGCAGGGTCTGATCGGGACCTATATCCACCACGGCTCGCAACTGGGCGTGCTGATCGAAGTGAACTGCGAATCCGACTTTGTCGCCCGCACCGACGATTTCCAGGAACTGGTGAAGGATGTGGCCATGCAGGTGGCCGCGGCCGACCCCAAGTGGGTGCGGCCGGAGGATGTGCCCGAGGACGTCCTGAACAAGGAGAAAGAGATCGCCCGCGAGCGGGCCCGGAACGAGGGCAAGCCGGAGAAGATTCTGGACCGGATTGTCGAGGGCCGCGTGACAAAGTTCTTCGAAGAGGTCTGCCTGGTGAAGCAGCCCTTTATCCGTGAGAACACGGTGACGGTGGAAGACCTTGTGAAGCAGAAGATCGCCAAGCTGGGTGAGAATATCACGATCGCCCGTTTTGTCCGTTTCAAGGTCGGCGAGACGCAGTCCGCCGGGTCCTAACCACGCACCGTGGCTGGACCCAAACGAATCCTGCTGAAGCTGAGCGGCGAGGTTCTCGCCGGGCAGGCCGGTTTTGGCATTGAATCCGAGAAGGTGAATGCCCTGGCGCAGGAGATTGCCTCCGTGGCCCGCACCGGCGCCGAGATCGGGCTGGTGATCGGGGGAGGGAACTTCTTCCGTGGCGTCGCCGCGGCGGCCCGCAAGATGGACCGGGTGGCGGCGGACCACATGGGCATGCTGGCCACGGTGATCAATGCCCTGGCCTTCCAGGATGCCCTGGAGAAGGCCGGTATCCCGACGCGCGTGATGACGGCGATTCAGATGCATCAGGTGGCGGAGCCGTACATCCGCCGCCGGGCGATCCGGCATCTTGAGAAGGGCCGCATTGTGATCTTCGCCGCCGGGACCTCGAATCCGTTTTTTTCCACCGATACGGCGGCGGTTCTGCGGGCGCTTGAGATTCACGCCGAGGTGATCGCCAAGGCGACACGCGTGGATGGGGTTTACGACAAAGATCCGCTGGCGCATCCCGATGCGACGATGTTTGACACGATCGGCTATACCGAGGTTCTGACGCGTTCGCTGAAGGTGATGGACGCCTCGGCGGTGGCGATGTGCCGCGATAACAACCTTCCCATCCGGGTGTTCAATCTCAACCGCCAAGGCAATATAATGCGAATGGTGATGGGCGAGCCCATCGGAACACTTATTCACAACCCGAGCTAATCCACTATGACTGTCAAGGAAGTCGAATCCCAAGCCAAGAACCGCATGGAGAAGGCCGTGGCCGACCTGCAGACCGCGATGTCGCACATCCGGACGGGCCGCGCCTCGGTGGCGCTACTGGATAACATCCGTGTCGATTATTACGGCACGCCCACGCCTCTCAATCAGGTGGGCACGCTGCATGTGCCGGAGCCGGCGATGATCACGGTGCAGCCCTGGGATGCCTCCCTGATCGGGCCGATTGAGAAGGCCATACGGGCCTCTGAACTGGGCCTGAACCCGGCCAACGACGGAAAGCTGATCCGCATTCCGATTCCGGCTCTCACCGAGGAACGCCGGAAGGAGCTGGCCAAGAAGCTTCACCATGTGGTGGAAGACCACCGTGTGGCCATTCGCAACATCCGCCGCGACGCCAACGAGCAGTTGAAGAAACTGCTGAAGGACAAGGCGATCAGCGAAGACGACGAGCGGCGGTCCCTGGAAGCCATCCAGAAGCTCACCGACGCTGAAATGGCGAAGCTTGACGGGAACGCGAAGGCAAAGGAAAAAGAGATCCTCGAATTTCGATAGGATCTCTCTATGACCTTTTCGCGCCCGCTGGCCGCTTTGCTGCTGGCCGCCCTGCCTTTTCTCGCTGAAGTCCGCCAGATCTTCCCGCCCGGCGCCAAGCCGGTGGGGCCGTATTCTCCCGGGATCCTGGCGGGGGACTATCTCTATGTTTCGGGCCAGGGTGCCCGCGATGCCGAGGGCAAGTTCGCGCCCACGGCCGAAGGCGTCACCCGCCAGACCATGAAGAACGTTCAGGACATTGTGGAGGCGGCCGGGTTCAAGATGGATCAGGTGGTCTATGCGCAGGTCTACCTGAAGGACATGGCTGGTTTCGAGGCCATGAACAAGGTATGGAAGGAGACTTTCCCGGCGAAGCCCCCGGCGCGCGCGACGTTGGGTGTGGCGCGCATGCCCACGGAGACGCCGGTGGAAATCACCGTTGTGGCGTACAAGGACAAGGGCCAGATGCGAGACGTGCTGCCGGGTCCGGCCCCGTATTCTCCCGGCATGCTGACGGGGGACCGCTTCTATCTTGCGGGTGTGGTGGGGCGGCGGCCCGACGGCGTGATTCCGAGCTCTCCCGAAGAGCAGGTGGAGGCGGCTTTCGCCCGTGCCGGGGAAGTGCTGAAGGCCGCCGGGCTGGGATTCGAGCATCTGGTTTTCACCAACGTCTACATCACCGCCGCCCTGCCGCGCGGAGTGATGGACAAGATCTATGCGCGGCACTTCAAGTTCGGCGACACGCCGGCACGGGCCACCATTCAGGTTCCGTCGCTGCCCGGCAACACGAACATTGAGATCACGGGCGTGGCGGTGCGCAACCTGCGCGACCGGAAGAGCTATAAGCCGCGCAACATGGCGCCCAGCCCCACGGCCAGCCCGTGCGTGGCGGCGGGCGACACGCTGTATTGCTCCGCCAAGTCGGCGTTCATTCCAGGGCCGAACTCGGGGATCTTCGCGCCGGACGTGGAAGGGCAGGTGCGGCAGACGATGCGAAATCTGCTGGATGGCCTGGAAGAGATGGACCTGGGGTTCAAGAACGTGGTGGCCACCAACGTCTACGTGGATCAGTTGGATGAGTTCGCGCGGATGAACCGCATCTACGCGTTGTTCTTCCCGCAGCCGTATCCCACACGGACCACGGTGCAGCCGCTGCCGCCGGTTGAGCGCAAGACCGGCGAGTTGGGGCAGCAGGTGAAGCTCGAAGAGATTTCACTCATTGCGGTGAAGTAGCGGGCAAAAAACGCGAGGTTCGAAATCCGGCCGGCCTCCGGCGGGCGTACTCCCCTTGAATCGGATATTTGGGGGGAACCCCCATGGAGGAATCGAATGAAACTCGCGGTACCGTTTCTTTTCGCGGCCTTCGCCGCGCAGTTGCCCGCTGTCTCGGTGGGCCAGATCGACACGTTTGAGGATGGCACCACGCAGAACTGGCTGGTGGGGCTTCTGGGGGCTCCCCATCCGGCCCCGCCCGCGAATATGGCGGGTGGCCCGGCGGCGCCATGGACCACTTTATGCTGCTGACTGCCGTTGGAGGGAGGGGAGCCGGCAGCAGGCTTTCGGTGATCAACCCGGCTCAGTGGGCGGGCGATTACAAGGCGGCCGGGGTCGGGTCGATTTCGCTCGAAGTGAACAACTTCTCGACGCAGGATATTTATCTGCGGCTGCTGTTCGAGAACCCGATGATGGCTCCGCCCACGGATGAGGCGATCACTCCGGCGATCGTGATTCCGGCGGGCAGCGGCTGGGTGCATGTGACGTTTGCACTGGACAATCTGATCGCGGTGCACGGAACGGTTCACAATGCGCTGACTCAAACCACGATCGTTCGCATTTTCCATGCTGTGATGGACACGTTGCCCGGCGATGTGGTGGTGGCCCGGGTTGGCGTGGACAATATCCGCGCGAACGCGGTGCCGGAACCTTCCACGCTGGCGCTGATGGCGGCCGGAGCGGCCTTTGCGTTTCTGGTCAAGACGCGGCGCCGATAGGCGGCGGGGCGGGCTCAGGCGATGAAGCCGAGGCTCCGGACGCTGAAGTTTCTCAGGTTCGGAAACACCAGGTCGAGCGCGCCTGAGCCCACGCCGAACCAGGATGCAAGGGTGGCGCCGTACTGATCCAAGGCATAGCGCGGGATGAACACGCCGCGGTCCGTCACGTCGTCGTCGCCGCCCAGGACGTAGGACGGAAACTCGCCGTAGACCTCGCCGCCTTTCACCGCTCCGCCGGTCGCCACGAAGTGGCTGGTCCAGGCGTGGTCCGTGCCGATGTTGCTGTTCGGCTGGAAGGTGCGCCCGAAGTCCGACTCAAGGAATGTGGTGACCTGGCTGCCCGCGCCCAGTTCCTGCGTGGCGGTGTCAAAGGCGCTCATGGCGGCGGCCAACTGGCCGAACAGCCCGACGTGCGTGGGCAACTGGCCGGCGTGGCTGTCATATCCGCCCTGCGAGCAAAAGAAGATCTGGCGCGACATGCCGAGCGCCGTTCGCGCGGCGATGAGCCGGGCCACCTGATTCAACTGGCTTCCCAGGCCGGAGTTCGGGAAGGTGACGGTGAACGGAGCCGGGCCCTGGAGGGCGCTCTGAATCACGTTGCCCACAGCCATGGCGTCGCCCACCACCTTATTGGCGGCGGAGACCATGGAGAAGCCGGTTTCAAACTTCAGGATCTGCTGATAGGAGGCATCGCGAATGCCGCCATCGGAGCCGCTGAGCCCCAGCGCCGAGGCCCCGCTGATGGAGGCCGGCTGCGTGGTGACGCCGCGTGTGAACAGACTGTTGCCCGCCAGCGACACGGCCGGGGGAATGGCCTGGGACGCGTTCATGGCCTGAATCTCGTCCGCCACGCGGCCGCCCCAGCCCGAACTCGATGGCCCCTGCAGGACGGCGGATTGAAACTGGGCCTGCTGATCGGAGTGCGAGAACAGCCCGGATGGAACCGGCACCAGATTCTGGCGGTACTGCGATTTGGTGACCGGGGCGACCAGCGTGCCTACGTTCGCCACCACGGCCAGGCGCTTCTGCTGATAGAGAGTCTGGAAAGGGGCCAGGGAGGGGTGGAAGCCGTAGGCGCCGGAAGTGGCTCCCACGGCGCGTAGAGTATTGGCGGCAAGGCCGAGGGACGATGGGCCCCGCACGGCCGAGTACCGGCTATAGGGCTGCGATTCCAGCGGCACGATCATGTTCCCGCCGTCGTTGCCTCCGAACAGGAAGATGCAGACCAGGGCCTTGTAGTCGGGCCCCTGGGCGAGCGCGCTCATCATGCCCAGCCGGTTGAACGCCCGGGGGGCGGCCAGGATGCTTCCCGCACCCGCGGCCAGGCGGAAGAAACTGCGTCTTGAAATGAACATCGTGGTCTCCTTCACCGTCCTAGTGCTGCACCTGGTAGGCGCCCGAACTGAGCGCCAGATAGAGAACGATTCGCACGCGGGCCGCGAGATCGTTTTTGGCGCGAGCCGCGGTGAGCAGCGTCTCCTTGATCTTGAGCGGCATCGAGCCGTGGAACAGATACTGGTCCACCATTTCGACCAGCGCGCCGGGGTTGGATGCCATGCGGAGCCACGGGCTCAGATCGGGTTCGGCGTCCTTGCCGGTTCCGGTTCTGATGACTTCATGGACGAAGTTTGTCCGCGCGAGCGCCGTGGTGGTGTTGAAGATCTGGAACTCGGGGCCGGCGAGGGTTGGCGAGACACGGTAAAGCGGCGAGTAGTAGTTGAAGACGCTGGCGGGATAGAGCAGACGCTGGCCCATGTCCACAAGCCATGCCTCGATGGGATCCTCGTAGACGATGGTGGCGTTGAGTGCGCGGAGGATGGCGAAGAGGTGCAGAACGGGCTCACGCAGATGCCCTGCCGGATTGGTGCTGGCGGCGGGTGCGCTGGCGGGGGCGCTTTCGGTATCGCCGGCGCGGGCTTCGGGATCGAGCAGCATGGCTCTCACCGTCGCTTTGATGTCGCCATCGGTGGCTCGGAAGGCGTTGGCCACGCGTTGGACGTAGGCGGGGCTGGGGTTGCTCGCCACGTGGTGCTGGATGAGGCGCAGGGCCACGAAGGGTCCGATGTTCTGATGCTTCATCAGGTTGTCCACGACCAGGAAGAGATCGATGCGGGCGTTCTGGTTGGGCGCCAGCACCACTCCGTTCAAAAGGGTCTTGGAGCCGGTGTCGTGGTACTTGTCGACGCGGAGCATCAGCCCGGAGTAGTTGGGAGGATTGAGATCCGTGGCCACGCTGTCGGTTCCTTTCGGGTATGTGAAACCGGTCAGGGCCCGTGTGAAGTTCTCGACGTCGGTCTGGGTGTAGGTGGGGATGGTCTTCCCCTGGGCGTCGCGGACCGGGACGCCATCGGGCCCCAGCAGGATGAGGCCCACGGAAAACAACTGCAGCAGTTCCCGGGGGTAATTCTCATTGGGAACGGTGCCTTTGGCGGGGTTGGCCTTGAGGTTGTTCACCAGGTCCAGGTAGTCGCCCATGGTGGGGCTGAGTGAAACGTTGGTGAGAAGGTTCCGGTAGGTCGTGAAGGCGTTGTCGCGGAGCATGTTCAGATAAGGCGACAGCGCGCGGGCCTCGCGCACCTCCACCGCCGATACGACAAAGATCTGCCCGAGCGTGAACGCCACGCGCTGCCGCAACTGGTCCGTGCCGGTCATGGCGCCGGTGAAGAACTGTTTCTGCAGGCCGAAGATGGAGTTGTCCGCGGGCAGGGCGAAGCGGGAGAGCGCGGGCTGGTTGAACTGCTCCGTGAGCCAGGCGTCGAAGCCCAGTTCCTGCACGCGGGCGATGGAGGCCGGCGTGGGTCCCCAGGTGGTCTGTTCCAGGAATCGGACGGCGGCTTTGTAGCTGACCTTTGGTTGAGCGACACCGACTGGCAGGACAAAGACCTCTGAGGCCGCCGGACCGGGTTCTCCCACGGCGATGACGACGGGCACCACGCCCCCCGGCGAGGGTTCAATGGGGCCGGTGGCGCGGAACTCGCCGGTGGAGATCCAGGTGGGCCTCCAGAGCTTGCCCCCCACCTCGATGGTGCTGTTTGGAATGAAGCGGCTGCCGTGGATGGTGATGGTGGCGTTTCCGTGTACGGCCGGGTTGGGCGTGATGGAGCTGATGAGCGGCACGGGGTTGTGCACGGTGAGAGTCGCCGTTGCCTTGGCGTCCGGATCCTCGACGCTGGTGACGGCGATGATCACCTTGCCCTCGGCCGGCACGAAGATGGGGGCTGAGTACAAGCCGTTCGCGTCGATGGCGCCCAGCGCGGTGTTGCCACCGGCTACACCGTTGACACTCCAGGTGACGGCGCTGTTGTTGGCGTTCTTGACGGTGGCGTTGAAGTCGATGGTGCGGCCGCCGCGTACGCCGCCCGAGGTGGGCGTGATGAGGACAGACACCGGGGGCTTGACGGTGAGGTTGCGCGTGTTGGAGACGGCGGCGCCGGGGTCCGGGTTGGTGACGGTGACGGCGATGGTTGAGGCGGCGGGCAAGGTGGACGAACCGGAGAAGCGCATCGATGTGGGATTCAGGTAGGTGGCGGCCACCGGGGAGCCGTTCAGCTTCACGGTGGAAGTGGCCAGGAGCCCCACGCCCGCGATGGTCACGGTGAACGGCTTGCCCACGTTGAAGGATGCCGGCGTGAGGGAGTCGATGCGGGGCACGGGATTGAGCAGTGTGACGGCGGCGGTGCCGAATACGGACGGGTTGGCGTCCGCGGACGCCCGCACGCTGACCACATTGTTGGCCGGGATCGGCGCGGGCGCGGTGTAGAGCCCGGTGGCGTCGATGGTGCCCACCGTGGTGTTGCCTCCGGCGATCCCGTTCACTGACCACTTGACGGTGGTGACAGGCAGTTCCGTCACGGTGGCCGTGAACTGCCGCGTGAGTCCGGCCCGCACCGAGGGGCTGCTGGGCGAAACCGACACACGCGGCACGGCCATGGCGGGTAGCGCGGCAATCGTCAGCAGCACGGCCCACGGGCTCTTCCTTGCGATTGAGATGCGCACGGGGAAATCCTCCTTGGACGAGTAAGCGCATTACAGCGTCCGGGCTATATCACCTAAACTATGCACGCCGCCGAGTTGAGCGGGTCGATAGATCGGGTCTGACACCACTTGGGACCCCTGAGAATCCTGCGGTAAAACAGAAGAGGCCGCCGAGTAGGCGCTCTGCGGACCCGACT
>VFZY01000114.1 GCA_016870915.1 Acidobacteriota bacterium
AGAGTCGGGTCCGCAGAGCGCCTACTCGGCGGCCTCTTCTGTTTTACCGCAGGATTCTCAGGGGTCCCAAGTGGTGTCAGACCCGATCTATCGACCCGCTCAACTCGGCGGCGTGCATAGTTTAGGTACCACAATTCGGACTACATCCGGGTGGGGCTGGGGCGAACGCTGGGGCAGGGTTTGGGCCTGGACATCGACTTTTGCGACGAGGTGCGGAAGCTCACCGCGGCCGCTCTCAAGCCGAACCGGCTGCTGATCATTCTGCGTGATGGCATGACCTGGCCGGGCGGATATCCGAACGAGATTACGAACGCCGCGTATGTCGCCACGGGGCAACCGCGTCTGGTGAGTGAACCGCCGCTGCCCGCGAATGACCCGAAGCCGCACTATTGGATTACACCGGAGCAGGGGCGCGCGGTCCGCGATTTCGCGCAAGCGGGCGGCGGCGTGCTGTTTCTTCACAACGTGACGTACATCTCACCCCACAATGAGGACTTCCGCGATGTTCTGGGCGCGGTGACAGAGGGGCATCCGCCGATTCGCACGTTCCGGGTGCGGGTGACCAACCGGGAGCATCCCATCACGAAGGGTGTTTCCGATTTCACGGTGACCGATGAGCAGCACTACGTGCGGTATCAGAAGGACGCCCGGCATCTGCTGCTTGAGAGCGTGAATGAGCACGGGCTGGACTACAAGGGACTGGGCCCGCGATCGGCGGCCGGGTGGGCGTATCCGTATGGAAAGGGGCGGGCCTGTTATCTGGCCCCGGGGCATTTGTTGACGGTTCTCTGGAACCCGGAGTATGAGAAGCTGCTGCGGAATGCGGCCACCTGGCTTATGGGAGGATGACGGCAATGAGTACGGCGATATCAGGAAGCGGTGCGCGGACGGCGAAGATTCTTTCGGGCGCCGCGATGCTGTTCGCGATTGTGTTCTGGCTGGTGGCGGTGACGCCCTATCTCAGCAGTTCGCGGGAGTCATTTGGCGAGTTCGCCGATATCTTCTGGGACCGCCGCTATGGCCTCTGGCTGCACATTCTGGGCGGGACGATCGCGCTGTTCCTTGGACCGGTGCAGATCTGGCTGGGTGAGACCCGGCAGAGGTATCCGCTGCACAGGACGCTGGGGACGGTCTACGGTGTGGGGGTGGCCATCTCCAGCGCCGGCGCTTTCTACATGGTCTTCACGACGCCGGTGGGGCCGGTTTACGCGGCCGGCCTGTTTGGTATGGCTGTGGCGGCGCTGGGGGCGACGGTGATGGCGTTCCGGGCCATTCGCCACCGGGCGATCGCGCAGCACCGGGAGTGGATGCTGCGGGGGTACGTGGCGATTCTGGCATTTGTGTTTTTCCGGGCGCTGCTGGCGGCGCTGGAGGCGTTGGGGGTGGGAGGCGAGGGACGTCCCGGCGCCAGTATCAGGGTGGCTTTCGCGGCTTGGGCGTCGTGGGCGCTGCCGTTGCTGGTCACCGAATGGTGCCTGCAGTGGGGGAAAGTCCGGGCGCGATAGCAGCTTCCGCGCGTGCGGCGGACGCCGTGACGTCGTCGCGCGCGAGGAGACCGTGAGTCATTTGAGGTTCTCACTGGTCTACTCCTGTCCCGGTGATGATTGAGTGAGTCCGGCACCGGTCGAGAGGCTTTTGGTTCCGGGGCTGCGAGTCACCGGACTGTCACCTTACAGTCATGACGATTTCATGCCCAGCCTTTAGGCTGAGAGCAGGAAAACGTGACTCAAAAGACAAATCATTCCATTCCTTTTCGATTGCTATGGCTCGTCTTGACCGCCATGCACTGGCTGATGGGGGCGGATTCGGGACGGGTGGCGGGCACGGTGTTGGACAGCGAGACGGGCCGTCCGCTGGCGGGCGTGCTGGTGGCGATCGAGGGACATGCGGATGTTCGAAACGCCACCGGAGCCGACGGGAAGTTCGTGCTGACGGCGGCTCCGGGAGAGTACACTCTGCGCTTCAGCGTGGCGACACATGCACCGGTGGCGCTTGAGGGCGTGGTGGTTCAGGCGGGTGAGACCGTGGATGCCAGCACGATGTTGGCGGCCAAGACGGTGGTGACCACGGTGGACGTGGTGGAAAAGATCAGCGCGGCGCAGGCGACGGCCGAAGCGGCTCTCAACGAGCGGCGTCTGGCCGCCGCTGTGAGTGACAGCCTGAGCCGGGAAGAGCTTTCGTCCGGCGTGGCCGGCGACGCGGCCGGGGCGCTTGAGAAGGTGACCGGCGTGAGCGTGGTGGGCGACGGTTTTGTCTACGTGCGGGGCCTGGGTGAGCGGTATAGCGCCACGCAACTCAACGGCGCCGCCGTACCCACGACGGAGCCGGACAAGCGTGTAGTTCCGCTGGATCTGTTTCCCAGCGGGATGATCGAGAGCATCGGAATTGTGAAATCGTACACGCCCGATCTTCCGGGCGAGTTCGCCGGCGGTCTGGTGCAGTTGAAGACGGTTGAGTTTCCGGCGCAGCGGATGTTTCAGTTCTCGGCCAAGAGCGGCTTCAATAGCCGGACGACGTTTCAACGGTTCGGTACTTATCCCGGCGGGCGTGACTTTCTGGGCTTTGGCGCGGGAAGCCGCGGGATACCGGCGGCGATTCCTTCGAATGCGCGGTTGTTTCCGGGAGCGTTCACGCCGGCGCAGTTGCAGCAGATGGGACGGTCCTTTGAGAACAACTGGCAGCCGGACTTGAGCGGCAATGGACGCCTGGCGGCGGACTGGTCGATGTCGGGCGGCGGGACATTCGGGCGCTGGGGGCTGGTGGGAGCGTTGAGCTTTTCGAATAGGCCGCAGCGCCAGCGGGAATTGCAGCGCTACATCCGGCAGGGCGCGGGCCGGCCGGTGATCTTCACTGAGTATCCGGACTACACGGAGTATGGGGAGACGGCGCGTCTGGGCGGCGTTCTGAACGCCGCACTCCGGTTGCACCAGAACCACAAGATCGTGTTCCGGAACACGGTGACGCATGAGGGCGATAAGACGGCACGGCAGTTTTCGGGGTACGACGGCGGGCTGGACTCGGAGATCTCCTCGGAGCGCCTTCGTTACGTCGAACGGTCACTCTTATCGAGCGGGGTGGAAGGCGAGCATGTGATGAGCGGCGCGCGCAACAGCGTGGTCCACTGGCAGTTCACTTATTCGAAAAGCCGCCGGGCGGAACCGGATCTGCGTGAAGTGTTCCGGGGTATTCTGCCCAATGGCCGGTCGATTTTCGCGGCGCTGGGTTCTTCCGCCAGCCGCTTCTACTCCGATCTGGACGACCGTATCCATGAGCCGCAGGTGGATTACAGCCTGCCGTTCTACGGGAAGGGCATTTCGGGCATTTTCAAGACCGGGTTCCGGGCAACGCTCCGGCAACGGGACTTCGAGGCGCGGCGCTTCCGATTCATTCCCCAGCAGTCATCCACTCTGAACTTGTTTGCTCCTTCCAACGTTCTTCTTTCCGCCGAAAACATCCGGCCGAACGGATTTCAAATCATCGAATACACGCGCGGAACGGACACCTATGCCGCGGCCATGAACACTTATGCCGGTTTTGCGATGGTGGACCTGAGCCTGGGTCCGAAATGGCGCCTGGTGGGCGGCATCCGCGTCGAGGACGCCGATCAACGGGTGACCACGATCGACAGTCTGGTGCCCAATGCGCGTCCGGTGCGGGCGGCGCTGGCCAACCGGGATCCGATTCCGTCCGTGAACCTGATCCGCCAGATCCGGACACGGCAGAATCTGCGCCTTTCCTACAGCCGGACGCTGTCACGGCCCGATTTCCGGGAGTTGTCCCCATTCGATTTCAACAATGTCCTGGGCGGCTTTGTCACCGTGGGCAATCCGAATCTAAGGCGAGCCCTTATCCACAACATTGACGCGCGCTGGGAATGGTTCCCGGGCGGCAACCAGCTTGTGGCGGTGAGTGTCTTTGCGAAGCAGTTCCGGGATCCGATTGAGCAGACCATTCTGCCGTCGAACGACCTGCGCCAGAGTTTCGTCAACGCGAAGGGCGCGCGGAACCGCGGCGTGGAGCTGGAGACGCGGCGGTCCCTGGCCTGGCTCTCACCGAAGCTGCGCGAGTTCTCGATGAGCGGGAACCTGACGCTGGTGGATTCGGACATTCAGCTGCGGCCGGAGGACGCTTCGATTCTTACGTCGAAGCACCGGGCGCTGATCGGGCAGTCGCGCTACATCGCCAATGGTGGCCTGCAGTGGGCGCGGCCGCGTTGGCACAGCGATGCGCGGTTCTTCGCGAATTTCGTGTCGCGGCGGGTGAGCGATGTGGGCACGTTCAAGCTGCCGGACATCTACCAGGAAGGAAATCTGTTCCTGGATCTTGTGTATCAGTACTCGGTGGGCGAAAAGAGCCGCTGGTCCTTGAGGATCGAAGGCGAGAACCTGGCGGACAACCGGTACCGGTGGACGCAGGGTCCGTTCGATCAGCGCCGGTATCAACTGGGACGCACGATTCAGGCCGGCGTGAGCCTCGCCTTAACGAAGTAAGAGCTTCTTGGAGATCATGATGCGATTCAAACTTGGAATGTTGACTGCCGGGTGCCTGGTATTGGCCACGTTTGCCCAGGCACAGATGGGCCCACGGCCCAAGGCTTCGGTAACGATCTGGAGCGACCGGTACACCTATCAGCCCGGCCAGCCCGTGACGCTCCGGTGGACGGTGAAGACGAACGGCGATGCCACGCCGTACACGGTCTTCCTCTACCGGCAGAACAACCAGACGGGCGCGAAGGTGTTCTATCCCGGCGCGAAGGCAGAGGCTGTGGATCTGAGCGGCGCCGGCCTGGGCGGATTCAAGGCCGCGGCGCTGGAGGATCAGGCAAAGCAGGTGTTGATGGGCGCGGGTGGCCGCCTGCCAGCGATTGATGCTCCGGTGGAGCCCGGCATGCACACGCTGGGCCTCGAGTTCCGGGACGAAAGCGGCACGCGTGTCCTGAAGACGGCGTACATGAAGATTGGCGTGGTGGCGAAGACTCAGGTGATCGAAGGAGACATTGTCTCGGATCTGCGGCTGACCAATGACACGCAATGGGAACTGAAGGGCGCGGTGTTCGTGAAGAACGGCGCGACACTCTCCGTGGACCCTGGGACGTTCGTCTTCGGGCAGCCGGGAAGCCAGCCGCCGTCGGTGCTGGTGGTGACGCGCGAAGGACGAATCAACGCGCAGGGCACGCGGGCGCGTCCCATTGTGTTCACCAGTTCCCAGCCGTTCGGCCAGCGGAAGCGCGGCGATTGGGGCGGACTGATCATGCTTGGCAAGGGTCGCGTGAATGTGGGCGAGAATGCCGGCACCGGTTCGAACACCGCGGGCACTTTCTACATTGAGGGGCTGAATACGGGCCCGGATGCGGCCTATGGCGGCAGCGACGAGAACCACAACTGCGGTTCGCTGCGGTATGTGCGCGTGGAGTTCGCCGGGTCGATTTTGTCGCCGAACAACGAGACGAATTCGTTCACGTGGGGTGGATGCGGGAAGGCCACGCAATCGAGCTACCTGCAAGCCAGTTATGGCCTGGATGATTCGTTCGAGTGGTTCGGCGGGAACAACGACGCGCGCTATCTGGTGGGCAACGGCGGCGCCGACGACTATGTCGACTTTCAGCTCGGGTACACGGGACGTATCCAGTACGGCATCTTCTTTCAATCGCCGGACGCGCGCGGGAATCGCGGCATTGAAGGCGACAACAGCGAGTACAACCAGGCGGCGGAGCCGTATTCGAATCCCGTGATGTATAACCTCACTTTTGCCGGAAGCGGTCAACCAGGCTTTGACGAGACGAATTCGCCGGGCGTGTTCCTGCGGCGCGGGGCGAGAGGCACGTTCAACAATCTGGTGATCGCGAACTTCTACAGTTCGTGTCTCGACATCAACGATGCGGCGACACAGACGCAGGCCTCAGCGGGGAACGTGCGGATGGACGGCGTTCTGTGCTGGAAGAACAACCAGGGCGGCACGCCGGCCGACACGCTGGCGGGCAACATTCCGGGGACAGCCTTCAACCTCCCATTCGCGCAGAGTGAGCGCGGCAACGGCGCCGGGCGCAACATCTTCGTGTCGGATCCGCGGTTCATCCGGCCGGCGGATTTCGCCGATCCGGATTTCGGAGGTCTGATGGCGAGCCCATTGTTCCGAGCGGGAGCGGTTCAGGCACCGGACGACGGCTTCTTCGATCAGACGGTACCGTTTCTGGGTGGAATTGGCGATGTGAACTGGCTGGAGGAGTGGACGAGTTTTCTGGTGGAGTCCGAGATTCAGTAGCGGGCCGGAGTACGCTCGAAGGCATGAACGCCGCTGGGGAGGGTCCCTGGCGGCGTTTGCTTTTGGGTTCCTCAGCGGCCGGCGGCACTGGCGGAGTGGGAAAGGCTGAAGCGGCGGAGGATGAGGAACTCGGCGAGGTTTTCGGACGTGAGCATGCCGGCGAGGCGGCCGCCTTCGAGGACGAGGGCGCAGTGGCCGGGGGAGGGCAGCAGGGACAGGGCTTCGGTGAGCGGGGTGTCTGGGGTGAGGGCGACAAAGTCGCGGTTCATGATGCCCGCGACGTAGTTGTCGGGGCCCTGGACGGCGAGGGCGCGGAGGAGGTCGCCGCGGACAAGGAGACCTTCGACGCGGTCGCCGTGGAGGACGGGGAAATCCTGTTGGGCGGTGGCGATGAGGAGGTCGGCGGCGTCCTGGAGGGTGGCGCCGTGGGAGAGGGTGCGGAAATCGGTGAGCATGGCCGCGCGGACCGGCACTCCCTGCAGGAGCACGCGTCCGGTGGCGGCGGCGCTTTCCTGGGAGGCGCCGAGATAGATGAAGAACGCGATGAAGACCAGGAAGAAGTGCATGGAGAGCAGGCCGTAGAGGCCGGCGCCGAGGGCGAGCATGCGTCCGGTGGCGGCGGCGATCTGGGTGGCCTCCTCCGGCGGCTTTTTCCGGGCGAGGATGCCGCGGAGGACACGGCCGCCATCCATGGGGAAGCCGGGCAGAATGTTGAAGGCGGCGAGCAGGAAGTTGGCCGCGGCCAGGCGGTGGAAGAGGTTCTGATCGGTGGGCTGGAGCAGGTGGGGTCCGATGAGGGCGCGGCCGTCGAGCAGGCTGATGCCGGGGTGGAAGACCAGCATCAGGGTGAGGCCGATGGTGGCGTTGATGAGCGGGCCGGCGAGGGAGATCCAGACCTCCTCGCGTGCTCTCGGCTGGCGCGCCATGCGGGCGAGGCCGCCGGTGGGGAAGATGACCACCTCGACGGTATCGATGCGGAACCAGCGCGCCGCGGCGGCGTGGGCGAGTTCGTGGAGGAGGAGGGAGAGGAAGAGTCCCGCGATGTAGATGGCCGCGGTGGCGATGGATGTGGTGTTGCCGATGCCGAGCGAGACGAGGAACACGGCCAGGAACAGGAACGTGAAGTGAAAGCGGATGGGGATGCCGAAGACGCGGAATCCGCCGATGGTGCCTGGAGCGCGGGCGGCGGACGGGCGGCGGGTGGGTTCACTTTCCACGCAAGTTCCCTTTACGGCGAAGGACGGAGGCGGCTTCCGCCAGGATGCGGCGTGCCTGGGGAGCGGACTGGGCGGCAAGGCGTTCCACGGCCCCGGGGTCCTGGTTGGTGATGGCGTCGCGGAGTTGGGCGGCGAGAGACGGGGGCACCATGACGGGGTTGCGGGCAAGCTGATCGAGCGTGGCGAGCAGTTCGGCCTGGGTGTTGATGGAAAATATGAGGATGCCGTCGCTGACGGGGCGCTCGCGGCGGTCCGAGGGGGAGTTGCGGATGCGACCGCCGGCAACCATTTCGGTGGAGCCACCGCCGTCGAGGTTGATGGCTTCCACCGCTCCGAGAGTGACGAGTTCCTGGGCGAGTTCGAGCAGAGTCATGCCGGCGCTGATGGCCTGACGGCCGTCGAGGGTGAGGAAGATGAGGCTTCCTGTGGCGGTGATGCCGGCGGCGGTGCGAGGGTGGCGGACCTTCTCATGGGCGAAGCCTTCGGGAGTGACCTCGACTTGACCGTTGCGGACGAGGCGCGGACCGGCGCCGACGATGTGATCGGGCTGGCAGGCGGGGAGTGATGGGGAGTGGAACCCAAGTTCGAGCGCGGCGGGTTCGCCCGGTTTGAGCGTTTCACGAAGCCAGGTGGCAGCGTCGCCAGAGGCGGAGACGACGAAGCCCGAGGGTGGTATGGCGGAGTTGGAATCACCGAGGGAGATGACACGGCCATCGGGGGCGATGGAGGCTTCCGCTCCACCGGAGCCGGTGAGCGTGGTGGCGCCGAACAGGCTGCTATAGACCACGATCTCATTCGCGCCCCGTTCCCGGTTGAGCCCTTGCACGGGGCGGCCTTGCACGGAGCCCCGGAAGTCGACGACGTCGATGGCGAGTTGCTCGACGCCATCCTTTTCCCGGCAGAAGAGCAGCGAGGTGCGGCCGGAGCCGCTGGACACAGGGACGCCGTTCCACTGATACACACCGGTGGAGGCGCCCTGATAGGCGCCGAAGACGGTGAAGTAACCGGCGTTGACGGCGGCGGCGGCGTGATAGCGGGCGGCCATGGCGGAGATGGTCTCCTTGCCGGCAGCGCGGTCGAGCGCGTGGACCGGAAGGAGGTTGACGCCGGGGGCCTTGGCGTCGACGGTGAGGATCTGGATGGTGAAAGGGCCCTGATCGCCGCGGAAGAAGCGCTGTTCGCGGTATTCGATGCCGGGTGCGATGGTCTCGCCACGGTTGAAGGTTTCGGGCTGAGCGAAGACTGTAGAGGCTAGCGCTGTGGCGATGAGGAGCCGAAGCATGGGTGGTTGCCGCCCGATTCGGGTAGACTCCTCACATGGTACTGAAACGCGCGGCTGTATTTCTGGTGTTCGCGGCTTTGATGGTTTGGGGGGCGTTTGAGACGCGGAAGCCGTACCCGGGCCACACGCGGGTGACTTTCCGGGTGAAGGACGCCTCGGGGCGGGCGACGGGGTTGCGGATGCGGGTGACGAATACGCGCGGGGAGTACTTTGCGCCGTTGGGGCATATGGTGCGGCCGGATGCGGCCCGGCGATCGGCGGGCGATGTGATTCTGGGCGACGGGCAGGAGTGGCCGCTGGAGGTGCATGCGTTGGTGTATGACGGCACGGAGATGGATGTGCCGCATGGGCCGTACGTGGTGACGGGGCGGAAGGGGTTCGAGTTCGAGCCGGTGCGGGTGGCGTTTGAGACGGGTGCGGTGGAGCGGAAGACGGTGGAGATCGGGCTGCGGAAGTTCGAGGATTTCGAAGGGCGCGGCTGGTATCCGGGGGATACGCACATGCACTTTCCGGACCCGAGCGGCATTCGGTATGAGATGGAGTGCGAGGGGCTGCGCGTATGCAGTCTGCTGGCGCTCAAGAGCGGGTACCGGGATGCGCGGCCGGGCGAAGGGCACTTTCAGAACGTGGAGCACTTCAACGGCGGCAGGCTGCTGCCGGTTTCCGACGAGCGCCACTGGGTGAAGACGGGTGAGGAGTTCCGCCATGGGTTGTGGGCGCACCTGATTTTTCAGAACCTGAAGACGCTGGTGTGGCCGGTATCAAGCGGCGGGCTGCGCGAGGGCGGCAATGGCGGGTATGACTGGCCGATGATGATTCACGCGACGGATGACGCGCACGATCAGGGTGCGTTGGTGACTTGGGCGCACTGGCCGTATCCGTCGATGGAGGCTCCGCTGGCGATGGCGCTGGGGAAGATCGATTCGATCGATTTGTTGACCACGGGCAATCCGTTTGAGCATCACCCGGTGCTGGTTGAGGTCTACCGGATGTGGGGGCCTTCGATCTATTCGAAGCCGCCGCTTGAGGCGTATTACCACTATCTGAATTGCGGGTTCCGGGTGGCGATGTCGTCGGGGTCGGATAAGATGGGCACGAATCCGCCGATGGGGAGCGCGCGAACGTATGTGAAGACGGAGGGCGCGTTGAGCTACGACTCCTGGATTGAGGGGATCCGGAAGGGGCGGACGTTCGCGACGAACTATCCGCTGATGGAGTTCACCGTGGACGGGCGGGAGGCGGGCGACACGTTGACGCTGGCGCCGGGGAAGGCGCGGGTGCGGGTGCGGGCGCGGGCGGTGTCGATTGAGCCGTATGACGTGCTGGAGATTGTGCACAACGGGCGGGTGATCCGGACGGTGCGGCCGTCGGGAGGGAGGAACCTGGCGGTGCTGGACGAGGTGCTGGAGGTGGATCGAGGCGGGTGGATGGCGGCGCGGGCGTGGGGCCGCAAGATGTTGCAGTACGGGGAGACGTGGTGGAAGATGCCGGTGATGGGGCATACGTCGCCGGTGTACCTGTCGATGGCGGGGCGGCCGGCGCGGGCGGTGGAGAGCGCGCGGATTCTGCTGGAGCAATTGGGGTATCTGGAGGAGTTCGTTCGAAGCAAAGCCAAGATGCCTGGGGAGGGCGAGAGGCAGGCGGCGTTAGGGGAGATCGCCCGGGCGCGGAAGATCTACGAGGGGTTGCTGGCACGGGAGTAGGGACTCACGCGCCGATGTAGCGGGCGTAGAGCCCGCGGGCCACCGCGGGGTCCGTGGTGCCCTTGAGGATGGCGCGGCCGTCGGGGAAGACGGTGATTTCGTAGGGGTGGGGGAAGAAGCGGAGGGCGAACTCGTTGACCCTGACCGTGCCGAGGGGGGCGAGCGTGGCGGCGAGGGCCTGGAGGTCGAGGGGGCGGTTGCGTTCGTGGATCTGGACGGCGTTGCGGCCGCACAGGGAGATGGGTGCCCGATGGCGGTTGTTGAGGTAAGGGAACTCGCCGCGGGCGCAGGCGGGGCATTCGGGGTCGCGGGGGGGAATGGGGGTCTGGCGGATGGCGCCGGTCCAGACGTCGAAGGTGGTGATGTGGAGGGCGTGGGAGGGCTGGGCTTCCGGGGACGCGGCGAGGATGCTTTGGGCGGCGGCGCACTGCCAGGCGGCGACAGTGGCTGTGATGGTGTTGAGCACACCGGCGGTTTCGCAGGTGGGTTGCGCGCCGGTGGGAGGGCTGGGATAGAGGCAGCGCAGGCAGGCAGAGCGGCCTGGAAGGACGGGCATGACCAGGCCATAGCTGCCGACGGCGGCGCCATAGACCCAGGGGACGGAGTGGGCCACCGACCAGTCATTGATGAGGAACCGGGCTTCGAAGTTGTCGGTGCCGTCGAGGATCAGGGTGGCGCCGGAGAGGAGGTCGGCGATGTTGGACGGGGTGAGATCGGCGACGAAGGGTTCGATGGCGATGGAGGAGTTGACGGCAACGAGGGCGCGGGCAGCGGCGATGGCTTTGGGTGTGCCCTCGTTGGCGTCGGCTTCGGTGAAGAGCCACTGGCGCTGGAGGTTGCTGAGCTCGACGTAATCGCGATCGATGAGAAGGAGGCGGCCGGCGCCGGCGCGGGCCATGGCGGCGGCGTGGAGGGTGCCGAGTGCGCCACAGCCGATGATGGCGACGGTGGTGGAGGCCAGACGTTGCTGCCCGGACTGGCCGAGTCCGGGAAACAGGATCTGACGGGAGTAGCGGTCCATGGGGAAATGCCGCTGGTGGCGGCGGTTAAGGCCATGGTAGCAACCCATTGCTATCCTGTTAAATCAGGTGCATTGGGGCAGGATTTCCACGATCGCCGTCATGGCCGCCCTGCGCGTCGGCGCCGAGCAGGCTGAAGGCGCGTCCCATGAGGGCGCTCCGGTGGCGGCGGTGCGATTCCTGCCGGAGGTGCAGGCGGTGCCGTTTTCAGAGTTGGAAGAGCTTGCGGGCATCCGGCCCGGGGATGGCTATTCCGCGGCGGCGGTGCGCCGGGCGATCGCGGCGCTCTACCGGACGAATCGTTTTGCCGATATCGCGGTGAGCGCGGACCGGACCGGTAACGGACTGGTGCTGACGTTCCAGCTTGAGCCCAACTGGTTCATTGGGCGGGTGAGTGTGGAGGGTGTGTCGGGTCCACCTTCCGAAGGCCAGCTTCAGGCGGTGACCAAACTGGGGTTGGGCGAAGAGCTTCGCGATGGGAGTCTGCTGCAGGCCACGGAGAATCTGGCGGGGCTGCTGCGACTGAATGGTTTGCACGACGCCAGGCTGCGGCCGGAGGTGACCCGGAATCCGGAAACCGGCGCGGCGGCGATCCGGTTTGTGGTGGAGCCGGGCAAGCGTGCGCGTTTTACCGCGCCGCGTCTTGCCGGGAATGTGGCGCGACCGACGGAGGCGTTGATCCGGGCGTCGGGCTGGCAGCGGCTGGGCCGGGTGTTCGGGTGGCGCACGGCCACGGATGCGCGAGTGCAGGCGGGGCTGGACCGGATGCGGCGGGCGTATCAGAATCGCGGTTATCTGACGGCGCGGGTGTCGCTGGACGGGATGGCGTATGCGGACCAGCGGGTGACGCCGTCGATCAGCATCACCGAGGGGTCCCGGTACACGGTGCGGTCGCAGGGGTTGAAGCTGTCGCAACGGCGTTTGCGGGAGCTGATTCCGGTTTTTGAGGAGCGGAGTGTGGATCGCGACCTGTTGCTTGAGGGACAGCGGAATCTGCTGAGTTACCTGGGCGAGCGGGGCCACTTCGATGCGGACGTGGGGTTCACCAACGAACCCGGCGACCCGGGCGAGCAGGTGATCACTTATGAGGTTGCGCCGGGCCCGGAGTATACCTTGGCGTCGGTGGCGATCACGGGGAATCGTTACTTCGATCTGGCTACGCTGCATGAACGGATGGAGGTGACGCCGGCGAGTTTTCCACGGTTCCGCAAGGGGATCTTCAGCCGTCAGTTGCTGGAGCGGGACGAGCGGGCGATTGCGGCGTTGTACCGGTCGAATGGGTTCCTGAAGGTGGACGTGCAGTCGCAGACCGAAGTGGTGAAGAAGGGCCGGAGTTTGCGGCAGACGGTGGCGATGCGGATCGATGAGGGGCCGCAGACGCGGGTGGGGGCGTTTGAGTTGCTGGGGGCGTCGCCGGAGAACCGGGAGACGATTCTGGCTTTGCTGCGGTTATCCGAAGGCCAGCCTTACAGCGAAGACGCGGTGGCGAGCGACCGGGATGCCATTCTGAATAGCTATTTCAACAACGGCTATCCGGACGCGCGTTTCGACTGGGAGGCCAAGGCGATGGCGGAGGATCGCGTGGCGCTGACGTACACGGTGACGGAAGGGCGGCGGCTGCTTGTCCGGGCGGTTCTGGTGGAGGGGCTGGTGCGAACGGACCCGGAGCTGGTGCGGCGGCGCATTCTGCTGAAACCGGGCGATCCGCTATCTCAGAGCAAGCTGCTTGAAAGCCAGCGGCGCCTATACGATCTTGGGATTTTCGCTCGCGTGGAAGCGGCGATTCAGAATCCGGACGGGGTGGAGGATTCCAAGTACGTGGTGTTGCAGGTGGAAGAGGCGCGGAAGTGGTCGCTCAATTCGGGGGTGGGTGCTGAGATTACTCAGATTGGCGGCAGTTTTCAGAGTTTCGATGCGCCGGCAGGCGGAGCCGGATTCAGCCCGCGCGTGCTGCTGGGGGTGAGCCGGTCGAACTTCCTGGGGCAGGGTCATACGGTGGGTGCACAGACACGCGTGTCGACCATTCAGCAGTTGTCGACGCTCACGTATCAGGCGCCGCAGTTCCGGGATCGCCAGAATCTGAATCTGACGTTCACGGCTCTATTCGACAACTCGCGTTCGGTGCGCACGTTCAATTCGCGGCGGCTTGAGACCAGCGCGCAGTTGGGGCAGCGGGTGTCGCGGGCGAGCACGCTGCTTTATCGTTACTCAATCCGCCGGGTTTCCATTGAAGCGCAGACGCTCAAGATTCAGCCGCAGTTGATACCGCGGCTGGCGCAACCGGTTCGGATTGGGGTGGCGTCGGCGACCTTCATTCAGGATCACAGGGACAACCCGCTTGAATCGACGAAAGGTTTCTACAACACGGTGGACTTCGCGCTGGCGGCGGCTCCGTTTGCGTCCAACTCCGACTTTGTGCGGTTGCTGGGGCGCAATTCCACGTATCACCGGTTGGGGCGCGACATGGTGTTGGCGCGAACCACCAGCATGGGCTACCTGCGAGGTTTCGACACGCGTGGGCTGATTGAACGCGATGTGCCGCTGCCGGAGCGTTTCTTCGCGGGCGGCGCCAACACGCATCGCGGGTTCCCGGAGAACCAGGCCGGGCCGCGTGATCTTCTAACGGGCTTTCCACTGGGCGGCAAGGCGATGTTCGTGAACGGCACCGAGCTGCGTTTCCCGATGGTGGGGCACTCGGTGGGAGGTGTACTTTTTCACGACGCCGGAAACGTCTATCAGGAGTTGAGCAAGCTGACGCTGAGGGCCCGCCAGCGCGATGTGCGGGATTTCGACTACATGGTGCATACGGTGGGCTTCGGTATCCGGTACCGGACGCCGGTGGGGCCTGTCCGGCTGGACGTCGGGTTCTCGCCGAATTCGGCGCGCTTTTTCGGGTTCAAGGGCACGCGCGAACAGTTACTCTTTGGACAGGGCGTTCAAACGGTGCAGCGGATCAACCGGTTTCAATTCCACTTCTCCCTGGGGCAGACGTTCTGATGCGGACCTGGACTGGAGTTGCGTGTCTGGCCGCGGCTGCCGCCGCGCGGGCGGAGTTGGTGGACCGGGTGGCGGTGAGCATCGGCACGTCGGTGATCACCGAAAGCGAGCTGCTGGAAAACATCCGGGTGACGGCGTTTCTCAACGGCCGCCGGGCGGACTTCGGCGAGGAGTCGCGGCGGGGGGCGGGCGACCGGCTGATCGACCAGGCGATCATTGAGCGGGAGATGGGACTGGGCCAGTATCCCGCGGTGGACGCGGCGCAGGTGGAAGCGGCTCTTGGGGCGGTCCGCACGCAGCGGTTTGGCGGGGCCGATGAGCGGCTGCGGGAGGCGCTTCGGGAGCATGGTGTGACGGAGGACGCCGTGCGGGCCCTGCTCGCCCGGCAGTTGACGATGCTGCGGTTCATCGACCTGCGTTTCCGGCCATCGATCCAGGTGACGGCGGATGAAGTGAGCGCGTACTACCGCGAAGAGTTCGTGCCCCGTTGGCGTGAGCGGCAGACGCAGTTGCCGCCGGATGAGGCAGAGGTCGCCGAGACGCTGCGGCGGACACTGGTGGAGCAGCGCGTGAATCAGGCACTGGACCGGTGGCTGAGCCAATCGCGGCTGCAATTGGATATTCGCCTGCGCGAGCCGGTTTTCCGGGGGCGCCGGTGAAAAGGGTCCTGATTTGGGCCGGCGCGGGCGTGCTGGCGCTGAGTGTGGCCGGCTGGCTGGTGCTGCGATCGGAGTGGCTGCGTACGGAACTGCGCCGGCGGGCGATTGCGGAGACGGAGCGGGTGACAGGCGGGCGGGTGGAGATGACGGGGTTTGACTTCGAACCGCGCACCTGGACGGCGCGCGCCACGGGTGTCACACTTCGTGGGAACGAACCCGGCGAGGCGGCGCCCTTGCTGCGGCTGGAATCGGGCGAGGTGGCGCTCACGGTGCGGTCCCTGCTGCGGAGGGAGGTGGATGTGGCGGCGGTCCGGTTGCGCGGGCCGCGCGTTCATGTGGTGGTGAACGCCGATGGATCGACGAACATTCCGGGACCGCGGCGGGCGGCGGGGGAATCGGTGACTCAACTGATCCGGCTGGCGGCGGGGCGGGTGGTGGTGGAAGGCGGAGAGATCGCGATTGGCGGGCGAACGGCTTCGTTGAACCTTGATCTGAAGGACGTGCGGCTGGATGCCCGGTTCGCGGAGCAGGCGTACCTGGGTTCGGTGTCCGTGGGGAGTGCGGCTTGGGCGGGGAAAGTGCAGGCTGAGGTGCGGACGGAGTTTCGGGTGGATGCCGGGGGCGTGAGGCTGACGGCGGCGCGGGGCTCGGCACTGGGCATGGATGTGCGTGGTACGGCGGCGATGACAAATTGGGCGGAGCCGGTTTGGACCGCGGATCTGCTGATGGAAGGGGATCTGGCGAGGTCGGCTGAGTGGTTGCGGCTGCTGGGGGCAGCCCGCCTGCCGGGCGCGCTGGCCGGACAGGTGCGGTTTGAGGGAAGTGGCCGATGGGCGTCGGGCCGGGGGGAGATGCAAGGCGCACTGAACGTCTTGAAGGGTTCGCTTGCCGTGCCGGGACGCACCTCGCAGGGGTTCACGTTGAACGCGCGGGCTCAGGTGGCCGAGAGTGGCGCCGTGCTGGACGATGTGGAGGTCCGGGCGCTGGGCGGTGTCTTCTCGGGTTCCATGCAGGCGCCCGGATGGCGGCGTTTTGCGCTTGCCGGGGAGTTGCGCGGTTTGACCCTGGGCGCGCTGGCCGCGGTGACGCCGGCCGGCCGGGTTCCCGTGGATGGCACGCTGGCAGGAACCGTGGAGGCTTCGGGCGGATTGAATGGGAATGGCGTGACGGTGGCCGGCTCGCTTTCACTGGCGCCGCTTCCCGATGTTCGCGGGATGACCGGACGGGTGGCGTTTCAATACGATGGCGACGCGGCGAACCTGCAACTGCTGCCTTCGCATTTTCAAACGGCCCACACCAGGGTGAACCTTTCGGGCGCCCCGGGCAAGCTGGCGGTGTTCGCGCAGACATCGAATCTGGCGGAGCTTGCCAGCTTCGCGGGGCTTGCCAGTCCCGCGGGGCGTGCGGGTGATGAGGTCGCTCTGCTTGAGGGCGTGGAGTTGCGCGATGGCAGCGCGGCGTTGGAAGGGGTGCTTGCGGGCGGCTGGCCGGAGGGCCACTTCAGCGGCACGGGCCGGGTGACGTCGCTGGCGCGGGGACGCTTTCGCGTGGACCGCGGATCCTGCCGCATTGAGGCGCGCCGGGGGAGTGTCACGCTGAGCGAAATCGCGGTGCAGGCCAATGGGATGACGCTGGCCGGCCGCGCTGAGTTGGCGCTGGATGGATGGACGCTCTCACGGACGACGCCGGTGACCGCCTCCCTGCGATTTGAGGGCGTGACGCCCGGGTTCGCGCTGCCCGATGCCGCGGAGAGCGTGAAGGGGACTTTTGCCGGCGAAGCGACGCTGACGGGAAACGCCAATGCACCGCGGGTGGCAGGCCGGACGCGCTCGGCGAAGGTGGAGATTGGCGGGCAGGTGTTGGACGATCTTGCGGCCCATTTTGAGTTCGATGGCGGGAAGCTCACCGTGATGGGGGGTGAGGCGCGAGCCGGAGGGACTCCACTGCGTTTCGAGGGTATCTTCCAGCCGGACCCTGGCTCTGAGAGAACCGGTACGCTGCGTGTTGCCGCGAGTGCGCGGGCCATTCCCGCCCGTGCGATCCGGGGGTTGCCGCTGGATGGCGCGGTCTCCTTTGACGGAGCCGTGGCCGGGCGTTTTTCCGGGCGTACGTTTTCGATCGGCGGAGCGCACGGAAACGTGTCGTTGGAGGGCGTGACGTTTGATGGGAACCCACTCGGAAGCTTGCGGTTGGATGCCACCACCGAGGGAGGTTTCATCCATATGAAGGCGGGCGGCATGTTGCGTAACTCTCCGGTGAGCGGCGCCGGGCGGTGGCCTTTGGATGGCCGAGCGGGTGAAGCGCTGTTTCAGTTGTCCCGGCTTGATATGGCGGCGTTGGCGCCCTTGTTGTGGAAGGAAGCCAAGACGCCCGTGGCGGGACACGTCACGGCCCAGATGCGCGTGACCGGGTCTCTTAAGGATGTCTCCACGATGCGGGCGGCGCTGGATGTTCCGGAGTTCGATCTGATTGCGCGGCAAGGTGAACGGGAGTTCCGCCTGCGCAATGACGGCACTCTCGAATTCGCGCTTGATGCCCGGCACGCGGCCATCCGGCGTGCCCGTCTGGTGGCTCCCAACACGGACATCGAGGCTGAGGGCAGCGTGGCATTCGAGCGCGCGAATCCGTTGAACCTGCGGCTGCGGGGCGCGGTGAACATGGCAATTCTCAACTCATTCCGGCCGGACCTGAATGCCGCGGGCATCTCGACCGTGGATGCGGTGGTGCGGGGCACGCTGGCTGAGCCTTCCATCACGGGCAACATGAAGCTGCGCGACGCAGCGTTTAGTTTGCGCGATGTTCCAAACGGGCTTGAGCGCGTGAACGGCGATGTGGTGTTCGACAGCACACGGGCGAATCTATCCAGCCTGCGGGCGCAGAGCGGCGGGGGCGACCTGACGCTCACCGGCTTCATTGGTTTTCGCGGTCCGCTTACGTATCATCTTCAGGCGGCCGCGTCGCGTGTCCGGGTGCGTTATCCGGAGGGGGTGAGCACGGTGGCGGATGCCAGCCTCAGTCTGACCGGGACGGCCGCTCGCAGCCTGCTGGCGGGCTCCGTGACGGTGGTCCGGACGAGCTTTGGCAGCGAGGTGGACCTGGGCGGCTTGATCGCCAAACAGGTGCAGGCCGCGGCCACGACACCGGTGGTGACCAACGAGTTCCTGCGCGACCTGCAGTTCGACGTGCGGGTGGAAACTGCGGCCAACGCGGAGATTTCCACCAGTCTGACGCGCGATGTGCAAGCCGAACTGGATCTGCGCGTGCGCGGTACGGTGGCGCGTCCGGTTGTGCTGGGGCGCATTTCGGTGTTGCAAGGGGAGATCCAGTTTTACGGCGGCCGGTATACCATCAGCCGCGGCGAAGTGAGCCTGCTGAACCCGGTGCGCATTGAGCCGGTGATCGATCTGGATCTGGAGACGCGGGTGCGCGGCGTTACGGTGAACATCAACTTTACGGGACCGGCGAACCGCATCAACATGACCTACCGGTCTGACCCGCCCCTGCAATCGCAGGAGATCCTGGCACTGCTGGCGGCCGGCCGAACGCCCACCGGTGTGGAAGGCATTGGGCCTTCGCCTTCCATTGCCACGGGGAGCGCCTGGCAGAACAGCGCCAACAGTGTCTTGAGCAGCCTTGCGACGCAGCCGGTGACGAGCCGGCTGCAGCGGCTGTTCGGTGTCTCCAACATCCGGATCGACCCGCAGCTTGTGGGATTGGAGAATACGCCGCAGGCGCGGCTGACGGTGGAACAGCAGGTGTCGCGAGACATCACGCTGACCTTCGTGACCAATCTCAGCAAGGCGCAGCAGCAGGTGGTTCGTGCCCAGTGGGACTTCAGCCGCAACTGGTCCGCGGTGGCGGTTCGAGACGAGAACGGACTGTTCGGCCTGGACTTTTACTTCAGAAAGAGGTTCAAGTGAGACTGCGTACGGCGGGGAACCGGCTGAAGATCGAGCACAGCATCATTGAAGGGTTGCGGCCCGTACTGGAGCGGCTGCTGGCGGAAAACGAGGCGATCCGGTCGATTGTGCCGGGTGTCATCAAGCCGGTGCGCGACGCCCGGGGAGCCATCCGGATTCGGGTCACCGTGCCTGTGACCAATGGCTGGAAGGCCATTGCGCTCAGCCAGGGAGCCCGTCAGGAACTGTTCATTAGTACTACGATGAGTAGTAATGAACTTGATGCAGCGCTCATCAGCGCGCTGGATCGATAAGGGGCGCTGGCTTCTTTTCTTTCTTGCCGCAGCCGCGGCGGGTCATCAGGACATCTCCATTCAGCAGGCGGAGTTGTCCCGACTGATCGCGGCGGCGCCGGGCGACGCTCATCTTCTGCTTTCACGCGGTGAGCTTTACCGTACGCATGGGCAGTGGGATTTCGCGTTGGCGGATTATGACCGCGTCTCGGCGCTGGACCCGGGGCTGGACCTGATCTGGCTGCTGCGCGGCCTGGCACACCGCGATGCGGGCCGTCTGGACGAAGCCGACGGCTGGTTGAGCCGCTTCCTTCGTGCCCATCCGCGCCACCTGGCCGGTCTTCTGGGACGGGCGAAACTGCTGGAACTGGGCGGCCGGCGGGGTGAAGCGGCGGCGGAGATGAGCCGGGCGATTGAGGCCGCAAACACGCCGTTGCCTGAGATGTACCTTGACCGTGCGCGGTTGTGCGAGGGCCCCGAGGAGGCCGTTCGCGGATTGAATGAAGGGATCGCGCGGCTGGGCCCGATTGTTTCGCTGGTGCTGCCGGCGATCGAACTCGACCGGCGTTTGGGCCGTTTTGACAGCGCGCTGGCGCGGCTTGACCCGCTGGCCCGCACCGGCGGCCTTGAGCGCTGGCTTTTTCTGCGTGGAGAAATTGAGGAACAGGCCGGGCGCGCCGATCGCGCGCGGGCGGCTTATTAATGAGTGCATAAGTAGGTAGACATCTGGTAAAATGGATCATGCCCAAGCGAGATGCCCGATCTCTTGATCACAAGACCTTGGAAGAGATCCGTATCCGCGCCGTCGAGCGAGTGCAAGCGGGCGAGAGTCCAGAGGTGGTGATCCAGGCACTGGGTTTTGCCCGGGCCTGCATCTACAACTGGCTTGCAGCCTACCGGGCAGGGGGATGGGGGAGCGCTGAAAGCGCGGAAGTTGAACGGGCGGCCGCGGAAGATCAACGCCGGGCAGATGAAATGGTTGTACGAGACGGTGGTGGGCAAGAGTCCGGCGCAGTTCCGATTCGAGTTCGCTCTATG
>VFZY01000115.1 GCA_016870915.1 Acidobacteriota bacterium
TCTGCCAGACGGCGTGAACGATGTCGTTGAAGAGGGCGGTTTCGGCGGCTCCTTGCGGAGCGAAGTCGAGGGTGAAGGATTCGAGGAGAGTGTCGAATTCGGGCTGCTCGCCGGGGGCGATGATGACCTGGGCGGAGGTGAGTCCGTGGGTGAGGGCGTTCTTCGAGGAGATCGCCTTGCCTTGTTCGGTGCGAGGACCGGTGGCGAGGGAGGCGTTGGCGCGGTTGGCCGCGAGGCGGGCTTCAGAAGCTTGCATTGGAGGTTCGATCCTTTCTGGATGGAGTATACAGACGAGGGGGCGGGATTTCGGTGTCCGAAAACGGACATTTTCCCGGAAGTGACTGAAATGGCGGGGGATACATTTTGAAAATATTTCTGTTTTGGCGGTGACCGGTGCCGGCAGCCGGCTTCCACCTGACGTATGATGTACGAATGAAGCGTACGAATCGCAGGGATGCGTTGCGGCTGGGCGCGGTGCTGGGCAGCGGTCTGGCCGCGCGCGGCGAGGAGCCCCGGTCACTGGGAACGCCTTTGAGCGCGTACGGTGAGCGATCACCCTTTGTGAAGCCGGTGCGGACGATGCGCCAGACGAAGACGCCCGAGGCTGGTTCGTCGGCCACGCCCCTGGCCGACACCTACGGCATCATCACGCCGTCATCGCTTCACTACGAACGGCATCACGCGGGCGTTCCGAACATTGACCCGGCACGCCACAGGCTGGTGATCCACGGCATGGTGGAGCGTCCCCTGATTCTGACCATGGACGACATCAGGCGGCTGCCTTCGGTCTCGCGCATTCACTTCCTTGAGTGCGGTGGAAACAGCGGTGGTGAGTGGCAGGCGAAGAATCAGCCGGATGTGCAGCGGTCCTACGGTCTGGCGAGTTGTTCGGAGTGGACGGGTGTTCCGCTGCGGCTGCTGCTGGAGGAAGCGGGTGTGAAGGCGGGCGCGAAGTGGCTGATCGCCGAAGGGGCGGACGCCTGCAAGATGCAGCGAAGCGTTCCGCTGGCGCCTGAACTAGATTACGCGCTTCTGGCTTACGGGCAGAACGGTGAGCCGTTGCGTCCATCGCAGGGGTTTCCGCTGCGCCTGCTGACGCCGGGGTGGGAGGGCAATGTTCAGGTGAAGTGGCTGCAGCGGCTGCTGGTGACGGACCAGCCGCACATGACGCGTGACGAGACCTCGAAGTACAGCGATCTGATGCCGGATGGAAAGGCTCGGATTTTCTCGCTGCCGCTTGAGGCCAAGTCCGTGGTGACGTTCCCATCGGGCGGACAGACGCTGCCGGGCCCGGGGTTGTATGAAGTGACGGGGCTGGCCTGGACGGGGAAGGGGCTGGTGACGCGGGTGGAGTTGACGTTCGACGGGGGAGCTTCGTGGGTTGAGGCTCGGATGGATGAGCCGCGTTTTCCCCGTGCGTTTGTGCGGTTCCGGATGCCGTGGCGTTGGGATGGCAAGCCGGTGGTGATGGCCTCGCGTGCGACCGATGAGACGGGTTATGTGCAGCCGACACGGGAGCAGTTGGTGGCGGCGCGGGGGATGAACTCGGGGTATCACTTCAATGGGATCAAGCTGTGGCGCGTGGGCGCGGATGGGGTGGTGACGAATGTGGAAGGTGCTTAGCGCGGCGCTGTTGTTCAGTGTTGTGTTGGGAGCGCAGTCAGCCAAGTACGGCGCCGGGCGCGCGCCGTCGGCGGAGGAGATTCGAGCTTTGGGTCCGACGGTGGGGCCGGATGGGCGGGGGCTTCCGCCGGGGTCGGGGACGGCCAAGCAGGGTAGGGAAGTGTTCGCCGCGCGGTGCGCGCGGTGCCATGGGGATAAGGCGTTGGGCGATGTTGGTCCCGCACTGGTGGGGGGGAAGGGGAGTCTGGCAACGGCGAAGCCGGTGAAGACGGTGGGGAGTTTCTGGCCCTATGCTACCTCGGTTTGGGATTACGTGAATCGCGCGATGCCGTTTGATAAGCCCGGTTCGTTGACGCATTCGGAGGTCTATTCGGCGGTGGCGTTCTTGCTGCATTTGAATGGGATCGCCGGGGAGACCGAGGTGATGGATGCGAAGTCATTGGCGAGGGTGCGGATGCCGAACCGGGATGGGTTTGTGCCGGATGGGAGGCCGGATGTGAAGCGGTGAGGGCGTCTAGATCCTGGTTATCACATCTTGTTCGACACCTCTTGACATCAGAGATGTGAAATGATGCCGAGGCGTGGCCGGTTCAGATGCCCTCCAGGTGAAGCGTCGGATTCCCGGCCGGGTTTGAGATGCCCGGCAGGGTGACCCACGGCATCTCGCCGGATGGGAATGCTTCGATCTGCTGAATGAGCCGCGTCAGGCCGCGGTGAAAAAGGGCTTTCGTACGAAGCCTTTCTTTCGAAGGATGCATTGCCCATTAGGTTAGACTGGGGCATGGCAGCCTGCATTTATTGCTGCGCCCCCAGCGAGTCGGGTGACCACGTGCCGCCCAAGGGACTGATCCGCCCTGTCCGACGCGTGAACCTCTGGAGGGTCCCATCGTGCCACGGGTGTAACGGCGGGGCGTCTCGCGACGAAGAATACTTCCGATTGATGATTATCGGGGCGCTCTGCCACACACCGGAAGCGGATGAGTTGTTCGATGGGGCCATCTCTCGCTCCATGGACAAGTGCCCCGCGAAAGAGTCCGCGCTCTTCGACTCATTCGACGTAGATCCGCAAGGGCGACCAGTCCTTGCATGGGACCCCAAACCGATTGCCAGAATCGCGGTCAAGATTGCTACAGGTCTGGCCCACGCTATGGGAGAGGCTCCGCCGCCCCAGCGCTACCGCATCGCGCTGGAGGAGGCAGAAGGTCGTGGCGATCATACGCGATGGGCACCCGACTTTTCCTTCACGCACAGTGCCTGCACATGGGAGCTGTGGTTCTTCGACTCGGTGCGGATCATGATCGGCCCCGCAGACCTGCAACAGCATCCGCCGGCCGATAGTTGACTCCTGAGTAGCGATCTCGACCTTGAACTGGGACCGTGTCGGTGAGCGTACAGGCGACCGAACGCCCGCCCGGCGGCGGTGCCGTACGAAGCAGAACGCCGTACCAGTCTTCCGGCTATGGGCAGAGGTCTGGCGCAAGAAAGTGACGCGTGGCGACATGATCGTTGTCCGCTACGCCGACGATCTTGTCGTCGGATTCCAGCATCGAGCAGATGCCGAACGATTCCTGAAGGAGTTTCCGGAGCGGCTGGGGAAGTTCGAGCTGGAAGTCCACCCAGACAAGACACGGCTGATTGAGTTCGGGCGGCAAGCCTGGAAGAACCGAAAACGGGGAGGACAGGCCCAGCTCGCAACGTTCACGTTCCTTGGGTTCACGCACTATTGCGGAGAAAACTCGAAAGGCTACTTTCAGG
The DNA here is from genome assembly GCA_016870915.1 of Acidobacteriota bacterium. Classification (GTDB taxonomy): domain Bacteria; phylum Acidobacteriota; class Terriglobia; order Bryobacterales; family Bryobacteraceae; genus VFZY01. The sequence goes on from VFZY01000115.1 coordinate 3,379, forward strand.
TGTGGCGGGAAACGGCTACCACGCGGATGAGGGCCAAGCTGGCTGAGTTGAAACAGTCCTTGCGCTCTCGGATGCACGAGTCGATCCCGGAGACCGGGAAGTGGCTGCGGCGTGTGGTGCAGGGCTACTACCGGTATCATGCGGTGCCGGGCAACATCCGACCGTTGAGCCTATTCCGGGTCCGGCTGTGCCGAACCTGGCGGCATGTATTGCGCCGGAGAAGTCAGACGGCGAAGGTGTCGTGGGACGTGGTAGGCCGGATCGTGGATCGGTGGATCCCTGCGCCACGCATCTTGCATCCGTATCCCGACTCGCGCTTCGACGCCCGTATCCGAGCTAAGAGCCGTATGCGGTAATTCCGCTCGTACGGATCTGTGCGGGGGACGGCCAGCGATGGCCGTCCTAACCGCGACCCTTTTGCCCGAGGGGTGTTGTCGTTCCAAGTCGTTGATGCCGTTGGAGCGAAATCGGGCGAAAGGGTGGTCCCGAGAGCCGCGCCCTGCTCAGGCTCCACGAAAGTCGTGAAGAGTCCGGCGAAATGGACCGCCGTCAACCGGCAAATCCACAACCGATGAGCAACGCCCGTCGCACTTCAGGCCATAAAACCTCAGGGAGAAGGCAAATGAGCGGCCCGATTCGATCGCGCTGCGCCAGCGACACATGATCGAAATTTAAGGCGCAGGCCACCGGCATGCCGTCGTCGGGTGTCAACACCACTTCGGTGGACAATCCACGTATCGTTCGAGTAGCAGGGACTACAACGACTTCGTCTAATCGGTCAATCACGCTGTCTCGCGTGAGAATGAGAACGGGGCGGCGCTTGTCGGGGAGGCGGAACGTATACCAGCGGATTTCCCCGCGCTTCAAGCCACGCGCTCCCAGTCCTCACCTTCCCAAGCCAACGGCTCCTCGTCCGCGGAAAACTCTTGCTTGGCGGGCGGTATCGCGCGATAGAGGGAAGCGTCGTCGCTTTGCGGTTTGGCAATCAGACGCAACAAGCGAGTACGCTCCTGCGGGGTTAGCGCCGCGATAAGCGGGACGATATCGTCGACCGTGAGCGGGTTAGGCATCGATTGAATTCTACCATCCGCCGCCGAGAAATTCTGTTCGAGGCCATCTAGATCGCGAAGTGTAGAGCCATAGGCGGCATGAGAGAGGGAACGTATTCGCACGCATGGACCGCGATGCCCTGCGCACGGCTTCCGTGTGGCCGCCTGTACGCCAATAGCGCGCAAAATCTTGCGCTAGATCATTTGCACAGTGCCGGATGGGAGGCCGGATGTGAAGTACTGAGTCCTCCACATCTTGGTTATCACATCTTGTATTACAACTCTTGACACACAAGAGGAGTAGTGATACAGTGGTGCCATGACAGAACCCGGTACCGATGTCATTCAGGGCACGCTTGACATGCTGATTCTGAAGACGTTGAGCCTGGAGCCTATGCATGGCTTTGGCGTTGCTCAGCGAATCGAGCAGGTGTCGCGGGGTGTCTTCAAGGTGAACCCGGGTTCGCTGCTGACGGCGTTCCAGCGGCTGGAGCGGCTGGGCCTGCTGGAGGCGGAGTGGCGGGTTACGCCGAACGCCCGGCGGGCGAAGTACTATACCCTGACTCGATCGGGGCGGAAACGGCTTGAGGCGGAGACGGCGGACTGGGCGCGGCGCGTGGCGGCGATTTCGCGCCTGCTGAAGGCGGAGGCGTGACCTGCCATGCGCTTCTGGAATCAACTGAAGCACGGGATTCGCGGTCTCTTTCGCGGCTATTCAACGTCCGCGCTGCTGGATGAAGAGGCCCAGCACTATCTGGACGAACTGACCGCGAGCCTGGAGGCGAAGGGCATGCCGCCAAGCGAAGCCAGACGTTCCGCCCGGATGCAAATGGGCAGTCTGCTTGTGATCCGGGAACAGGTGCGGGACTCGTTTTGGGAGAGCACGGTGTCCGGGCTGGCGAGCGACTGCCGTCAGGCGTTTCGCCGATTGAGGCGAAGCCCTGGTTTCACCACGGTGGCCCTGACAATGCTCACGCTGGGCATCGGTGGAGCGCTGGCGATTTTCACGGTGATCGATAGCGTGTTGCTTCGTCCGTTGCCCTATCCGGAGGCCGGCCGGCTGATCGCGTTGACGCACACGGCACCGGGAATCAACCTTAGCCGGCTCCCGATGTCGTTCTCCTTTTACTTCACTTACCGGGAGGAGGGACGCGTCTTTGAGAACCTGGCTCTCTGGAACGGCAACCGGGCCACGGTGACGGACGCTGCCGGCGCGGAAGAAGTGCCGACGCTTTTCGTGACCTATGAGTTCCTGCAAACGCTGCGCGTGCGACCGGCGATTGGGCGCGACTTTGCGGCCGGGGACGGGGCGCCGGATGCGGAGCACACGGTGATGCTGGCTGACGGGTACTGGAGGCAGAAGTTCGGGGCTGGGCAATCCGTGCTGGGCCAACGGCTGATGGTGAACGGCAACCCTCACGAGATGATCGGGGTGCTGCCGCCGGGTTTTGAGTTCCAGGATGAGAGGATTTCGCTGGTGGTCCCCATGCGCCCCCGCCGGAGCGACGTGCGTCTGATCGGCTTTGGCGATCAGGGGATCGCCCGGCTGAGACCCGGTGTCACGCTGGCGCAGGCCAATGCCGACATGGCGCGCTGCATTGAGCTGGCGCCCTTGAAGTTCCCGCTGAATGCGGGATTTCTACCGAGCGCCCTCGCGGCTGCGCGGATCGCCCCGACGGCACGGCATCTCAGGGATGCGGTGGTTGGCGACGTGGGGAAGACGCTCTTTGTGCTGTTGGGCGCCGCGGTTGTCCTGATGACGATCGCGTGCGCGAATGTGGCGAACCTGTTGCTTGTGAGGGCCGATGGGCGGCGGCACGAACTGGCCGTTCGCGCGGCGCTGGGCGCGGGCTGGGGCCGCCTGGCCCGGGAACTGCTGTTGGAGTCCATGCTGCTGGGTGTGGCCGGCTGGGGGCTGGGAGTTGCCTTGTGCGGTTTGATTCTGCCGCTGCTGAAGTCTTCGGGGCTGGCGGGTCTTCCGCGTCTGGGGGAGATCGCAATGAGCGGCGAGACGCAGGTGTTTGCCTTTGCGGCTTCGTGCGCGGCGAGCGTAGCGATGGGATTGATCCCCGTCTGGAGATACGCGCGGCCACGGCTGGAACGGGCGACGGGACGCTGGGCCACCACTGCCCGGGAGCGCCGGCATGCGCAGGACGCGCTGGTGATTACCCAGATTGCGCTGGCCGCGGTGCTGCTGACCGGAGCCGGGCTGATGCTTCGCAGCGTCAACGCCCTGCGGAACGTTGACCCGGGCTTCTCGCACCCTGAAACGGTGCAGGCTGTCAGGATTTCGGTTCCGGCGGCACATGTGCCGGATCAACTTCGTGTGATGCAGATCCATGAAGCCGTTCGAGCAAAGTTTGAAGCGGTGGGGGGTGTCGACTCGGTCTCGATTACCACCGCGGTACCAATGGAAGGTGGAGCCAGCAATCCGATTCTTGTCGAGGGGCACGACTACGGGGAGGGCCGGGTTCCACCGGTGCGGCGCTGGCGGAGTGTGTCTCCGGGTTTCGCGGAAACCATCGGCAGCCGGATGGTCGCGGGCCGGGATTTCCGGTGGGACGAGTTGCGAAGCGGCCCGGCTTCGGTGGTGGTGTCGGAGAATCTTGCGCGGGAGGTGTGGGGCAGCCCGCGGGAGGCGCTGGGCAAACGCGTCCGCCCATCGCTCAACCACGAGTGGAGTGAGGTGATCGGCGTGATGGCGGATCTTCGTGATGACGGACTTCGGGAAGAGGCCCCAAGGAGCCTGTACTGGCCGCTGATGGTGAGACGGGGAGACCGGGTTGACGTGCCGCGGAACGTGGATTTTCTGATTCGCAGCCGGAGGGCAGGATCGGAGGCGTTTGTGCAGGAACTGAGGACCGCGCTGCGAGAGGTGGACCCCGATATCCCGCTGGCGAACATCAGAACGCTCGAGTCGATTTACCGAAAGTCGCTGGCGCGGACGGCGTTTGCGGTGGCGCTGCTCGCCATCGCATCGGGCGTGGCTGTGCTGCTTGCGCTGGTGGGTATCTATGGAGCGATCGCTTACTCGGTTTCCAAGCAGGCTCGTGAGATCGGGATTCGTCTGGCGCTTGGCTCGCGGCCAGGGGACGTGGTGCGAGTGTTTGTGCGCAAGGGGATGATGCTTTCGCTTGCGGGCGCTTCCCTTGGACTTGCCTGCGCCGCGGCGTCGGCGCGGATGATCCAATCGCTTCTGTACCAGGTGGGGGCCGGTGATCCGCTTACGTATGCGGCTGCGTTCGGAGGAATGGTGTGCGCGGCGGCTCTGGCAAGCTGGTTGCCCGCTCGAAGGGCGGCCGCAGTGAACCCGATGGAGAGTCTCCGCGCGGAGTGAGGCGTGGCCGGTTCAGAGCCCCTGGAGGGCGAGCGGCCCCTGGCCGGAGAGGGCGCGGCGCATGTAGTCGATCTGGCCGAGGTGCCAGTTGAAGTGGGTGAGCACGTGAACGACGAAGTCGTGGTTGGTCATGGTGATGCCCTGATAGGCTTGCGGGAAGATGGCATGGGGATCCATGCTTTCGATGATGGGCGGCACGAGCTCCCGGACCTGGGCGATTCGGGCGGCGATTTCGGCCCGCCCCAGGCCGGTGGACGAGAACTCTTTCGGCCGTTCCCGTTCATAGGCCACGCCGCCGATGAGGCGTCCGATGAACTCGCGCAGATTGCCCTCCAGGTGAAGCGCCAGATTCCCGGCCGGATTTGCGATGCCCGGCAGGGTGGCCCACAGCATCTCGTCGGATGGGAATGCTTCGATCTCCTGAATGAGGCGCGTGAGGTCGCGGTGAAACAAGGCTTTCATTGGGTAATTTCTCCTATTCCGGGAACTTCCGAACCGCCACCACCGCCGCTGGCCCAGGCGAGCGGGAGGATGGTGAAGCGCGGGTGGCGGCTGAGTTCGCCGATGAGTGCCGGGACTTTGGCCGCGTGCCCTTCGGGCCAATTGGGCTGCGGAAGCAGGTCGTCGCCCACCCAGAAGCCTCCTGGCTTGAGGCAGGCAAGGGAGAGGTTGAGGTTTTCATACTTGCCGGGCATGGCGTCGGCGAAGACGAGGTCGAAGGATTCGGGCGGTAGGGTGGCGAGATAGTCCAGGCCGCCGGCATTGACTAGGTGCAGCCGCGGATCGTTGCCCAGGAATCGCGCCGCGATGGCTTGCGCGGCGGGGTCGATGTCGACGCTGACCAGGGTGGAGCCTGCAGTCATGCCGGAGAGGAGCCAAGCGGTGGCGACGCCGGTTCCGGTTCCCAGTTCCAGAAAACGTCCGCCGGGTTTGGAGGCTGCGAGGATTCGGAGGAGGGCGCCGACAAGAGGCTCGGAGGCCAGGCCGAAGTTCATGCGCACGGTTTCTTCGAGGATGGGTTCAACCTGAGGGGGCGGCGAGATCCAGGAGAGGCCGTCCATGGATTTTCGAGCTTAGCATCTCTGGTGGAGCGGGATGTGGCGGCGTGTGGCGTCGCGTCAACCTGCTCGGCGTTTGCGGCGTGTGGGTACAATCTGACCAGAGGTCTTGCCATGAATCGCATGAGTGTGTTCGCCGCCGCCGTGGTGTGCTGCGCGGGCGTTGTTTGGGGGCAGAACTCCTCGGCCAGTGTGGTGGGCCGCGTGACGGATTCGACCGGCGCGGTGATTCCCGGCGCTACGATCCGCATCACCAGCCTGGGCACGAACCAGGTTCACAGCGCGGCATCGAATGGCACCGGCGACTTCACGGTTCCGTTCCTGCCGCCCGGTGCCTATCGCGTGGAGGCGGCGTTGCGGGGCTTCCGAACCTTCGTGCTGACGCAGTTGACGCTGGAAGTGGACCAGGTGCAGCGGGTGGACATTGTGATGGAGGTGGGCGCGTCGGCTGAGACCATCACGGTGACGGAGGCTCCGCCGGTGCTCAACACCGACACGGGTGCTCGCGGGGAGGTGACCAGTTCGAAGGAGATCGCGGAACTGCCGCTTGACGGGCGCAACTTTTCCGACCTGGCCTATCTCACCGGCGGCGTGCTGCCGAAGGGTGATGGCGGCGATGGCGCTTACGCGGTGAACGGCGCGCGGGCCGACAACTTTGGCTTTGTGATCGACGGCGTGGAGAACACGCAGAAGCGGAACACGGGTGCGATGATCAACCCGCCGATCGAGAGCGTGCAGGAGTTCAAGCTGATTACATCGGGCTTCGCGGCCGAGTATGGCCGGTACGCGGGCGGCGTGCTCAGCGTGGTGACCAAGAGCGGTTCGAACCAGCTTCGCGGGGCGCTCTATGAGTTCATCCGCAACGACGTTTTCGATGCCCGCGGTTTCTTCACGGTGTCGAAGCCGAAGCTGCGCCGCAATCAGTATGGCGTGAACGTCAACGGGCCGGTGCGATTGCCGAAGCTGTATGAGGGCCGCGACCGGACGTTCTTTTCGTTCAGTTGGGACGCACTGCGCGCCATCACGGGGAAGACGCAGCGCGGGATCACGCCACTTGCGGAGTTCCACCGCGGGGACTTCCGGCGCGCCGCCAACGCCTTTGGCCGTCCGCTCACGCTGATCGACCCGCTGGCCGGGGGCGCGCCGTTCGCCAACAATCAGCTTCCGGTGAGCCGTTTCGATCCGGTGGCGGCGAAGATGGCGGCCTACTACCCGGCGCCCAACCTGGCGGGCGTCAACAACTTCATTTCGGAGGGGAACCAGACGGACACCAACCGCGCGTTCAACGCCAAGGGCGACCACCAGTTGAGCGCCAATGGAAGGCTGACGCTGGCGGCCATCTGGTCGAACAACAGCAACTTCGATCCGGTGGCGAACAGCCGGTCGCCGCTGCCCATCTTTGGGAGTGTGAATGATCCGAACAGCGTGCTGTCGTATATCCGCTACCTTCACACCATTTCGCCCACCACGTTTCTGGACCTAAAGACCAGCTTTTCGCGCCGCACCAACAGCCAGCGCTGGCCTTACAGCGCGGACAAGGATTGGGCGGGTGAGATCGGGTTCCGGGGCGGCATCACCAACCCGGTGGCGGCCGGACTGCCGGAGTTCAACGCCAGCGGCTACATCATTCTGGGCCCGGCTTACGACCTGCCGAAGCTCTGGTCCTATAACAACTACCAGCATTCGGGCGCTATCACGTGGATCAAGGGCAAGCACAACCTGAAGGCCGGCGGCGAGTTTCTGCGCATCCAGTATTTCTCGCGGCAATACGGCAACACGCGCGGGCGGCTGACGTTTCTGGGCCGCAACACGAATGAGCCGTTCGCCGATGTGCTGATGGGCTGGCCGAGCACGGCGGCGCGCCAGTTGGATGGCGCGGGACCGTATCATCTGGTGTCGAACTACACGGGCTTCGTGCAGGACGATTTCAAGATCACGCCATCGCTGACGCTGAACCTGGGGCTGCGGTATGAGCTGATGAAGCCGCCCAAGGAGAAGTTCGGCGCCTGGTCGATGTTTATTCCGGAGTTGGGCAAGCAGGTGATTTCGGGGATTGGCGTGCTGCCGCAGGCGGAGTTTGACGGCCGCATCCGTTCGAGCGGGCTGGTGCGCGACACGGTTCGGGCCTCCGAGGTGGGCCTGCCCGCCACGATCACACGCACGGACTACAACAACTTCGCCCCGAGGTTCGGCTTTGCCTGGCGTCCACTGGGAAGCAAGCGGTCGGTGATTCGCGGCGGCTACGGGATCTTTTACGGATCGAGTTCGCTCTACCGTCTGGACGAGTACAGCGACACCTACCCGTTCTCGATCAATGAGACGTATGCGGCGGTGGCCGGCGATCCGAACGCGGTGCGGGTGCAGGATGCTTTTCCGGCGGCGCGCCGCAACGTGGGCGGCACCACGTCCACCTACGGCGGGCCGGCGAATCCGAAGACGCAGTACCTGCAGACGTACTCGCTTACCTACGAGCACGAGATGGGCAAGGGCACGGTGATGGAGGTGGCGTTTGCCGGGTCCAAGGGCACGCATCTTCAACGGCGCTATGACCTGAATCAGCCGGGGCGCGAGCAGTCCCTGCGCAACGTGCGGCCGTACGCCGGGTTTGCCACGATCAGCATCATCTCCGACAGTTCCAACTCCATCTACAATTCGGGGGCGATCACGGTGCGGCGGCGGCTGAGCCGGCAGGTGTTTGTGCGGGCGGCGTACACCTACGCCAAGTCGATTGACGAGAGTTCGAACACGGGCGGCGTTATCCAGTACAACTTTCCGACGGCACAGGATTCCCGGAATCTGAAAGGCGAACGCGGCCGCAGCGATTTCGATATCGGCCACTCCTTCGCCGGCAGCTTTGTGTGGAGCCCCAGGCTCACACGCAACCTGTTGTTCCGCGGCTGGCAGCTTTCCGGCACGAGCACTATTTACACGGGGCAGCCGTTCACGCCGAAGGTGGCCAACTTCAACTACACGAACGGCGAGGCGAGCCGGCCGGACCGGGTGCGCAAGGGGTCCCATGAGAATCCTTCGATCGATCAGTGGTTTGACCGGACGGCGTTTCCGGTGGTGCCGGTGGGATCGTACCGGTTCGGCAGTTCGGGGCGCAACATTCTGGACGGCCCGGGCACGGTGAATTTCAACGCGTCGCTTTCACGGCGGTTCCGGTTTGCGGAGCAGAGGGCGCTACAGTTCCGGGTGGAGTCCTTTAATCTGCCGAATCATCCGAACTTCAACCTGCCGGAGAATCGGGTGGACATCATCAGTGGCGGGTCCATTACGCGGGCGCGGAACAGCCGGAACTTTCAGCTTGGGGCACGCCTGGAGTTTTAGGGACTGGCCGGGGGGCCGTGCTGGAGCGGTTTCGTCCTTCGATGTATAGCGGATAGAATGGGATGAGGCGGGCCGGGCCCTTAGCACAGCGGTTAGTGCAGCGGACTCATAATCCGTTGGTCGTAGGTTCAAATCCTACAGGGCCCACCACCGAACCGCCGCACGGATGGAGGGTCTGGAGACAACGTGGAGACGCGCGGGACAGTGCCCCCGCAGGGTGGTGTGACGGAGTTGCTGCGGCGGTCGCGGGAGGGTGACAAGCAGGCTTTCGATGCGTTGGTCCCGTTTATTCACGGGCAACTGGAGAGTCTGGCCTCGATGTGCCTGCGGTCGTCACGGCCGGACCAGACGCTGCGCACCACCGCTCTGGTGAATGAAGCGTACGTGAAACTGGTGGGCGCCGGGCAGGACTGGAACGACCGGGCCCATTTTTTCGCCGTGGCGGCGCGCGCCATGCGCCAGATTCTGTGTGACCATGCGCGGGCCAAGAAGCGTGGGAAGCGGGGCGGCGACGCGGTGCGGGTGACGTTGGACGAAGCGGCCCTGATATCCTCTGACGCCACCATCAACGTTTTGCTGATCGACGAGGTGCTCTCGCAACTGGACCAATTCGACTCGCGGAAGTGCCGCATTATCGAATTGATCTATTTCGGCGGGCTCACCACGGGTGAAGCGGCGCAGGCCATTGGGATCAGTGAGCCGACACTGTTTCGTGACTTGAAGCTGGCCAAGGCCTGGATGCTGGCCCGGCTGCGAACGGCTCCCGAGGCTGGCGGCTGATGGAGCGCGGCCGTTGGGCGCTGGTGGAAGAGGTTTTTCACGCCGCGTCCGAGCTTCCCGCGGAACTCCGAGCGGCATATCTGGACAGGGCATGCGCCGGGGATGAAGAGCTGCGGGCGGAGATCGGGGCGCTGCTGGACGCAGTGGACGATACCGGAGGCCGGAACACGCTGCTGCGCCAAGCCGTTTCCGCCGAAGCCGCTGACGTGGTGACGGCGGGCGCCGAGGGGCGCGCTATTGGGCCTTACCGAGTGATCCGGCGCTTGGGCCAGGGTGGCATGGGCGCGGTGTATCTGGCACACCGGGCCGACGACCAGTATCAGAAGCAGGTGGCGATCAAGCTGATCCGCGCCGGGTTCGAGCAGCGCGCCGGCCTGCTGCGCCGGTTCCTCAACGAACGCCAGATTCTGGCCAATCTGGAACATCCAAACATCGCGCGCCTGCTGGATGGCGGTATTACCGATGAGGGCCAGCCCTACCTGGTGATGGAGTTGATCGACGGCGTTCCGTTGGATGAGTTCGCCGCGGCGCGCGGGCTGGATGCGGAGGCGCGGATCCGGCTGGTGCTGGGAGTATGCGAGGCTGTGCGGCACGCGCACCGGAACATGATCATTCACCGGGACCTGAAGCCGTCGAACATTCTGGTGGATGCCGAGGGCCGCGTGCACCTGCTGGATTTCGGGATCGCACGCATCTCGGGACCTGGTGAGGCCGGGGGTGGGGCCACGGTGACAGCCGCCGCGGAGAGGATGCTGACACCTGATTACGCGAGCCCGGAGATGATCCGGGGTGAGCGCATCACAGCCGCCGCCGACATCTATGCGCTTGGGGTGGTGCTCTACGAACTGCTGACCCTTCGCCGACCCTTCCAGGCAAAGACGGCAAGTATGTTCGAGATGGAGCGGGCCATCATGACCACGGACCCGCCGCGCCCCTCGACAGTTCCCGGCAGTGTGATCGCGCAATTGAACCGTGGGCGGCAGCAGGATCTGGAGGCCGTGATTGGGAAGGCGATGCGCAAGGAGCCGGGCGAGAGGTACGAATCGGCTGACGCGCTGGCCGCGGATCTGACGCGGTACTTGAATGCGTTTCCGGTGGAGGCGCGGCAGGGGAACCGGCGCTACCATGCGCTGAAGTTTTTTGAACGGCATCGCGCCGGGGTGCTGGCGGCGGCCGTATTTCTGGCCACTGTGACGGGTCTTGCGATCGGCATGGCGGCGCTGGCACGCACCGCGGCCAGGGAACGCGACGCCGCGCGGCTTGAGCGCACCCGCGCCGAGCAGGTTTCGAGCTTCCTCTCATCGCTTCTGGCGGGCGCCGACCCGCGCCAGGCACGGGGCAAGGCTCTGACGGCTCGCGATCTGCTGGACCGGGGCGCCGACCGCATTGGCAAGGAACTGGGCGATCAGCCCGAGGTGCGGTCCAAGCTGCTGGCGACGATGGGAGAGGCTTATCAGCACCTGGGATTGCTGGAGCAATCGGAATCGCTGTTTGAGCAGCGGTTGGCGCTGGAACGCGGTGTGAACGGTCCGCGCAGCGCGCCGGCGATGGATGTACTGCGCCAAGTGGCGGATATTCAGCGTATGCGCGGCAATTACGAGCAGGCGCGGACCAATCTTCGGCAGGCGCTGGAGGTTCAGCGGGCGCTGCACGGCCCGGACTACTTCCAAATGTCTCACTCCCTGAACAACCTGGCGCTGGTGGAGCAGACGCTGGGCAACATCCCGGAGGCGGTGGCGCTCTTCCGCGAGGCTGTGCGGGTGGCATCGCTGCGCCGGGGAGATGTTGAGACCCTCACCATGCGCGGCAACCTGGCGACCGCCCTGCAGGAAAGCGGCGCCTTGGCGCAGGCCGAACAGGAGATGAGGTATGTGCTGAGGGAGCGGACGGCGCGCCTGGGTGCTGACCATCCGCAACGCGCCCGGAGCATGGTTCGCCTGGGCCGCATCCTCTTCCGCAACGGAGCCTACGCCGAAGCACGGGCGCTGGTGAGCGAGGCGGCGCCGCTGTGTGCTCGCGTCTGGGGTCCAAGGCACATGGACACGCTGACGGCGCGGATTTTGCTGGCGGAACTGGCGGCGGTGCACGGTGAGGATTCGCGGCGCGAGTTCGAAGAGGTGATCGCGGTGGCCGGAGAGACGATCGGGGCGGATCATCCGGACACTCACGCCTGGATCGCCGCGATGCTCTCTTACCGGAAAAAGCCGGGCGCGGCTGACTGGGCGGCTTGCCAGCGGGCCCTTCAGGTCATGGCCGGCCGGTCAACGGGTCTGCTTGCCAGGGCACGCGCGGCTGAAAGTTGCGCGGTTGTGGCTTTGGGCACGGGCCGGGCCGGCGATGCTCTGGGGCTGGTTGAGCAGGCGGAGGCTATCCGGCGGAAGGCGCAGTCTGCCGGTCATCCCGATGTGGTGCGGCTGGTGGCGCTGCGGGCTGAGATCGAAGCGGCGCGCGGCACCCTGGATGTGGCTCTGAAACTGGCGGCCCAGGCCGTGCAAGCGGAGCGCGCTCTGTTCAGCCGGCCGCATCTGCATCTGGCCGCGCACCTGGATTTGTTGGGCCGGTTGATGGATCGGGCCGGTAAGACGGGCGGCGCGGGGTTCGCCGCGGAGGCCGCTGAGATACGGCGGCGGGCAATTGGCGGGGGCTGAAGGCCGGGCACCGCGGAGCGGGCCAACATCATTCACAGCTTGAACAGGCTACGGAGCCGCCGTGTCTGGACGCGGCTGACGGGGATCTCGGTCTGCTTGCGATCATCCATGCGGATCTGGAAACTGGACTTGAACCAGGGGATGACTTCGCGAATCCGGTTGATGTTGACAAGGTAGGACCGGTGGGCGCGCCAGAACTGTTCCGGGTCCAGGCTTTCCTGCAGTTCCTCGATGGTCCGATAGTTGGTGGCCCCTTCCACGTTCGCCGCCACCACGCGCACCACGCCGTCTTCGATGGTGGCGTAGATCAAGTCGTTCGCATCCACAACCAGATTCCGGCCTGCCGAGCGCACGACCACCTTGGTGCGGACCACGGAGCCGGGCTGGCGGGGTGCGGGTTCGGGTTCGACCGGGCGTTCGGCAATGTAACGCCGGATACGGTCAATGGTGACGGCGAGACGCCCGGTATCGACGGGTTTGAGCAGGTAGTCCACGGCTTCCAGCCGGAAGGCCTCGACGGCGTACTGATCGTAGGCGGTGGCGAGGACGAAGTAGGGGAGCGGGATCTGCTTTTCGGTGAGGCGCCGGATGACGCCGAGGCCATCGAGCCCGGGCATCTCGACATCGAGGAACACGGCGTCGGGCTCCAGCTTCTCGATGAGGTCCGCCGCGGCCAGGCCGTTGTCGGCCGTGGCAATTATTTCAACATCCCCGAAGTTGTTCAGAAGATAGGAGAACTCTTCGCGGGCAAGCTGTTCGTCGTCGGCCACGATGACCGACATTGTGGCGGTCGCGCGAAGCGCCATGAGATGCTAGTATAACAGTCAGGACCCAGGCAGTTCGGGTCCGAATCCCAACCTGTTAGGAAGCTCTGGAAAATCGTGTCCACACCCCATCCACCGCGTGAATCGAACGTTGCGGTCGCCCCCGCCGAGGGTAAGCTCGGCATCCTGATTCCGGGCATTGGCGCCGTCAGTACCACCTTCATGGCGGGTGTGGAGGCAGTTAAGCGGGGGTTGGGCCAGCCTGTAGGCTCCCTCACACAACTGGCCACCATCCGTTTGGGGAAGCGAACGGACGCCCGGACGCCGCTGATCAAGGATTTTGTGCCGCTGGCGAGCCTGGACGATCTGGTTTTCGGCGGGTGGGATATCTACGACGACACGGCGTACGATGCGGCGGTGCATGCCAATGTGCTTGAGGCATCGCTGCTTGAGAAGGTGCGTCAACCGCTTGAGGCGATCAAGCCGATGAAGGCGGTGTTCAATTCGGAGTACGTGCGGCGGATCAACGGGCCGAATGTGAAGACCGGCGGGTCCAACATGGACAAGGCCGAGATGCTGATGGACGATATCGCGACGTTCAAGCAGTCTTCGGGCGCGGCGCGGCTGGCGATGATCTGGTGCGGATCGACGGAAGTGTTCCACACGCCGGGCAAGGTGCATCAGACGCTGAAGGATTTTGAGTGCGGCCTGATGAAGAACGATCCGGACATCGCACCCAGCCAGATTTACGCCTACGCCGCGTTGAAGAGCGGGGTGCCGTTCGCCAATGGGGCTCCGAACCTGACGGCGGACATTCCGGCGCTGCTTGATTTGGCGCGGGACCGGCAGGTGCCGGTTTGCGGCAAGGATTTCAAGACCGGCCAGACTTTCATGAAGACCCTGCTGGCGCCCGGGTTCAAGGCGCGGATGCTGGGCATGACCGGCTGGTTTTCAACGAACATTCTGGGGAACCGCGATGGCGAGGTGTTGGAGGATCCGGGTTCCTTCAAGTCGAAGGAAGAGACCAAGCTTTCGGTGCTGGAGCAGATCCTGCAGCCGGAACTTTATCCGGCGCTCTACAAGGATCTCTACCACGCGGTTCGCATCAATTACTACCCGCCGCGCGGCGACGCCAAGGAAGGCTGGGACAACATCGACATTTTCGGCTGGCTGGGCTATCCGATGCAGATCAAGATCGATTTCCTGTGCCGCGATTCGATTCTGGCCGCGCCGCTGGTGCTGGACCTGGTGCTGTTCATGGATCTGGCGCAGCGCGCCGGCCTGCGCGGCATCCAGGAGTGGCTCTCGTTCTATTTCAAGGGCCCGATGACGGCGCCCGGGCTGTACCCTGAACACGACATCTTCATTCAACTGATGAAGCTGAAAAACACCCTGCGATGGATGCAGGGTGAGGATCTGATCACGCATCTTGGACTGGAGTATTACGACTAGGGCCGCGCTGACGCGGGCCCGGTTCGAATGGAACGCATGAAAGTTCTCGTTATTGGCGGTACGCAGTTTATCGGGCGGCTGCTTGTGAAGTCGCTGATGAAGGCGGGGCATAAGGTCTCCATCCTGCATCGCAGGCCGGAGCACGATTTCGGCAAGAAAGTGGTCAACATCCAGGCCGACCGGAATGACGGCGAATCCCTGAAGCGGATTCTGCCGGGCGAGCGGTTCGATGTGATCTACGACAACGTCTACGACTGGGAGCGCGGCACGACGGCGGCCCATGTGGAGGCGACGGTGCGCGCGGCTGGGGACCGCCTGCAGCGCTACATCTTCATGTCGAGCGTGGCCGCCTACGGAGACGGGCTGAATCACCACGAAAGCGACGCCCTGGCGCCGGACGACCACCCGGACGCCTATGTGCGCAACAAGGCGATGTCGGAACGGCTGCTGTTCCGGCTCTACCATCGCAACAAGGTGCCGGTGGTGACGCTGCGCCCGCCCTATATCTACGGTCCCGCCAATCCGTTCTACCGCGAGCAGTTCTTCTGGGATCGCATGCGTGACGGCCGCCACATAGTCCTGCCGGGCGACGGCCGCCGCCTGATGCAGTTTGTCTTCATCAAGGACCTGGTGTGGGCCTGCATGCGGGTGCTTGAGGAGCCGAACGCGACAGGCCATGCCTTCAACATCGCCAACCCGCGCCCGGTGACCCAGGAAGAGCTGATTCAGTATCTGGGCACGGCGGCGGGCAAGCGAGTGATGACGGTGTCGGTGCCTCGCAAGCGCATTTTCCAGGCGGGCGGCCATCCCATGGGGCCGCAGCTCTATTTCGGCGTTTACTTCGACATGCCGGCCATCACGCAGATGGTGACCAAGGCGCAGCGCGTGCTGGGGTTCCGTGTCACGGAGTTCCAGACGGGGCTCAAGGAGACCTACCGCTGGTACCTTCGCAATCACCGCAAGCCCAAGAACGACTACGCGTTTGAGGACTCGCTGATGACCGTCGCCGCCGCCGCCGGCTGATCGCGGCCGTTTTCCGGAGGTTTTCCCATGAACGCTATCGTCGTCCGCCAGACTGGCGGCCCGGAGCAGATGCAGTTCGCCGAGGTGAACCGGCCGCAGCCCGGACCCGGCCAGGCGCTGGTGCGCATTGACACGGCGGGGGTCAACTTCATTGATGTCTACTTCCGGATCGGGCTGTACAAGGCCGATCTGCCGTTCACATCGGGCATGGAGGCTTCGGGCGTGGTGGAGGCGGTGGGCGAGGGCGTGGATACGCTGAAGCCCGGCGACCGGGTTGCCTACGCCATGGCTCGCGGATCCTATGCCGAGTTTGCCGTGGTGCCCGCGTGGCAGTTGGTGCCGGTGCCGGATGGCGTGCCGCTTGAGACCGCCGCCGCGGTGATGCTGCAAGGCATGACGGCGCACTATCTGACGCACTCGTCGTTCCCGCTGAGTGAAGGAAAGACCTGCCTGGTGCACGCTGCCGCGGGCGGCGCGGGGATGCTGGTGGTGCAACTGGCGAAGATTCTTGGCGCGACGGTGATCGGCACGGTGGGCACGGAGTTCAAGGAGAAGCAGGCGCGCGCGGCCGGCGCCGACCACGTGATCCGCTATACGGAGCAGGATTTTGAGCCCGAGGTGAAGCGCATCACGGGCGGCAAGGGTGTGGATGTGGTCTATGACTCGGTGGGCCAGGCGACGTTCCTGAAGAGCCTCAACTGCCTGCGCCCGCGCGGGATGATGGTGGCGTTCGGACAGTCAAGCGGCGCGGTGGAACCGTTGGACCCGCTGGTGCTGAATCAGAAGGGGTCGCTGTTTTTGACACGGCCCAGCCTGGCGCACCATTGCGCGACGCGTGAGGAGTTGATCTGGCGTTCGGGGGACCTGTTCCGCTGGATGTCGGAGGGCCGGCTGACCATTCGGATTGACAACAGTTACGCGCTGAAGGATGCGGCGCAGGCGCACATTGATCTTGAAAGCCGCAAGACGTCCGGGAAACTGCTGCTGAAGCCGTAGATCGTTTTGGCCTTGACCTGTGCGGCGGGCGGAGGCTTACGTCTGTCCTGTTGGCGCCCGATGTCGAGATGACGCGTGGATTGAGCGCTGGTAGCATGAGTGGTAGGGGATTCGAAGGATGACCGTAAACGTCAATATCCGGCCGGAATTGGAAGCGCGGCTTACGGCCCACGCACTCTCCGTTGGGGAGTCTCTCGAAAGCTTCATCCAGCGATTGCTTGAAAGTGAGGCTGCTAAGGAAGCAACCGGTTCCCGGGTGCCGAGCGGCCGTGAGAAAGCAGAGGCGTTTGAGGCGTGGACGAAGACTTTTCCGCCCGACATGCCAGTGCTCTCCACTGAGGATGTCAGCCGGGAAAAGATGTACGAGCGGGACTAGCCCGTTTTTCTCACGGGAAGTGTAGCGGAAAGCCGCATTCTCTGGCATAACTGATTTTTCTAGTAAAAGTTGTGCGAAGAGAGGAGCGGCTTTCCCCTATGACAGAGTGTAGCCAATCAGA
>VFZY01000116.1 GCA_016870915.1 Acidobacteriota bacterium
CCATTTTACCAGATGTCTACCTACTTATGCACTCATTAATAACCAGGAGTTTGGCTCCGGGAAGCAGTTGGAAGTTCAGGTCATAGTTGCGGCAACCCTGGGGCCGTTCGAAACCGACGGCGAGGACCGTCCGTTGATCGATCACCGCCTGATGGACCTCCCCGCGGCAGAGGGCTTCAAACAGCTTGCCGCGATTCGGATACGGAGTAAGCCGTGCGGAGCGCACAAAGGTACGCGCAATGTAAGTCTGCACGGGAGTGGAGAGATGGCCGACGCGGTTTTGTTCGGGGTTCTCGGAGGAGTGGAAAGGGACCGAGGCAAGGCCGTAGAGGTTTTCCGACCACGGCTCCGTCATGAAAAAGCGGCCCTTGCGATCGGGGCTTGCTGAAAGGCTGGCCCACAGGTCCAGCTTTCCGGCGGGCAGGAGGACATCGGGAGACTCGATGGGGTTGAACCAGCGGAGTTTGATGCCGGCTCGGCGGGCCGCTTCGTTGATGACGTCGTTACTCAACCCGCCCACGGAGCCGTCCGGGTAGACCACTTCATAGGGCGGAGAGTGCCAGGTCCCGATTCGCAGGGGCTCGACCGGGGGCTGGTAACGTGTAAGTTGGAGAGTGGCGAGGATTGCGAGAACGGCGACCCCGACACCGGCTGACCCGAGCGTCCAGCGGGAGGCCGGCGTACTTCTCAAGTTCGTGGCGTCACCTCTGGGGCGTAAGAACTCATCCTGATCCTATTATCGGCCATACGATGCTGGCTTAGAGAGATCTGGCCTTGCGCCGGCCGATCACCGGCTGCGCCCCTGGGAGCGATACCGGTCAAGCAGGGCCGTCAGTTCGAGAACACGATGCGGCTGGGCGGCGTACAGGTTGATGGTCTCTCCGGGATCCGATGCCAGGTCGTAGAGCTCCCCGGCCGGCTCACCGGGTTTCGTGGGGATGGTCTTGGGAAGGCTGAAGCCGCCGGAACCGCGGCCGAGGATGAGCTTCCAGGATCCCTGCCGCACCGAGAAAACGCCCTCCGAGGAGTGATGCACAATCGCTTGACGAGTTCCGGCCTTCCCTTCGAACGCGGGCACAAGGCTATGGCTGTCTTCACCGCTGGCGGGCCCGAGTTCGGCGCCGGTGATACCGGCCACCGTGGCCATGAGATCGGTGAGGCAGCCAAGTTGGGAACTGACGCTGCCCGGTTTGATGCGCCCGGGCCAACGGGCGATGAATGGAATGCGGTGCCCGCCCTCCTGGATGTCGGCTTTCTGTCCGCGCCATGCGGCATTGGCCCGGTGGGTGAACTTCTGCCGGTCCTCGGGCGTCCAATTCGCTCCGTTGTCTGAGGTGAAAATCAGCAGAGTATTGCGGGCCAGGCCGGTCTCATCGAGCGTCGCCATCACCTGTCCGAGCAGGTCGTCCACCTGAACGACAAAGTCTCCATAATCGCCGGCACCCGACTTGCCGCGGAAGCGTTCCAGAGGCATCCAGGGCGTATGCGGGCCGGTGAGGGGAAAGTACAGGAAAAAGGGCTTGTCCGGCTGCCTGGCGCGATCCCGGATGAAACCGAGCGCCTTGCCGCCCAGGACCGGCAGCACCTCTTCGATCTTCAGGCCGGGAGCGATGGGGCCGGGCCGCCAGAACACACCCCGCGGTTCATTGCGGCCGGGTGTCTGCGCGGTGGGCTGTTCGGTGGCGCGATCGTTCTCGAAGTAGACATAGGGATCCATGTCGAGCGAGGCGGGGATGCCGAAGAACCAGTCAAAGCCGTGGGAGGTGGGGTTGAGGGCGAAAGGCTTGGCGTAGTCTGTCTTGGCTCCGTCACCGAGTCCGAGGTGCCACTTGCCGACGCCGCCGGTGGCGTAGCCGTTGGATTTGAGCAGCGAGGCGACGGTGGCGCGGCCGGGCTCGATGAGGTTGGTGTCCCAACCCCATAGAACGCCCCTTTTCAGACGCGTGCGCCAGGCATAGCGCCCGGTCATGATGCCGTACCGGGTGGGTGTGCAGACGGATGAGGGTGAGTGCATGTCGGTGAACCGCATGCCTTGGGCGGCCAGCCGGTCCATGTTGGGCGTGGGGATGGCGGAGTTGGGGTTGTAGCAGCGCGGGTCGCCCCAACCCAGATCGTCGGCCAGGATGTAGATGATGTTGGGGCGCGCGGGAGCGGAGTGGAGGCCCGCGCAGGCGGCGGCCCCAAGAAAGCCACGACGGCTCAGAGTACGCATCGGGTTCATGGTACAGTAATCCTCGCGGCAAATGAAATACCGCTCACTCTGCCCTGGAATTCCCTCTGTTTCCGAGCTCTCCTTTGGCGCGGCTCCGCTTGGGGACGTGTATGGTGCGCTGACGCTGGAGGAGTGCCGCCAGACGGTCCACTTCGCGCTCGATCAGGGGATCAACCTGTTTGACACGTCGCCGTACTATGGCCTGACGTTATCGGAGGAGCGGCTGGGCGCGTGCCTGGAAGGACGGCGGCATGAGGCGGTGATCTCGACCAAGTGCGGGCGCTACGGCCATCGCGATTTCGACTTCACGGCGGCACGGATCCGGCGGTCGGTGGATGAGTCGCTGGCGCGGTTGCGGACGGACTATATCGATCTTCTGATCGCGCACGATGTGGAGTTCGGGGACCTGCGCCTGATTCTGGATGAGACTTTTCCAGCGCTGCATGAGCTCAAGCGCGAGGGCAAGATCCGCGCCGTGGGCGTGAGTGGATTGCCGTTGAACGTGCTTCGATACGTGGCTCGGGAAGGCCGCGCGGACGTGATCCTGTCCTACTGCCACTACAACCTGTTGATGGACGATCTCGACACGGAGATACGCCCTCTGGCGCAGGAGCGGGGGATTGGACTGATCAACGCGTCGCCGCTGCACATGGGTGTGCTTTCCGAGGGCGGACCGCAGCCATGGCATCTGGCGGAAGAAGCCGTGAAGCAGGCCGGCCGGGCGATTGCCGCGCTGTGCGCCGGGCGGGGCTTCGCGGTGAGCGCCGTGGCGCTGAGGTATGCGTTGGACTATCCTCATGCGGCGACGACACTCTGCGGGATGAAGAGTGTGGCTGAGGTGCGAGCGAATCTGGCGGCGATGGCGGCTCCCGTGGACCCCGGTTTACTGGCGGAGATTCGCGGCCTTGCGGCTCCGGTGTTGAACCGGATCTGGCCGGAGGGCCGGCCCGAGAACCGCGTGGATTCAATCTTGTAGCCGGCGAGAGAGGCGCAGGGCCAAGGCGCCGATGCCAGCCAGGATCAACGAGGCGGGCTCGGGAACCGGCGGAGTGACTGGTGTTTCGGAAAACTCCATCTGGCCGGCACTCCCTATGCGGCTATGGGGGGATGCCGAGCCGCCGGCGTCCCTCCGCAGTGAGACGGTTTGACGACCAGGCCGGGTGCCAGGTCTGCTCCACCACCACTTGCCGAACTCCGGGAACCTTCATGAGAGTCTGGCGCACGGGCGCGGAGTTGCCGCCGCTTCCGTAGGCGAAGAAGCCGATCAGGGGGCGGCCGCGGTGCGGCATGGACATCAGGACGTGGACCGTGCCACCCACTACCCGCAGATCGTGCACCAGTCCAAGGTCCACCACGTTGATA
This sequence comes from Acidobacteriota bacterium, assembly GCA_016870915.1. Classification (GTDB taxonomy): domain Bacteria; phylum Acidobacteriota; class Terriglobia; order Bryobacterales; family Bryobacteraceae; genus VFZY01. The sequence goes on from VFZY01000116.1 coordinate 3,575, forward strand.
TCCGCGGTGTACAACTGCTCGTCTTTGCACTGGCGCAAGGCTTCCCAGAGGGCTTGCTTGGGGATGGGGGCGTCGCCGGCTTCGCCCGGACGGGCCAAGCGGTTGGTCTGGGCGCTGGCTTGAAATGCGGGCGCGGCTGCCTGGAGCACGAGCGGATTCACCAGACGGTGGCGCAGATTCTCCAACTGCGCGGCGCCGTCGGCGCGGTATGGGAGCGCGACGTAGGCATTGCGTTGGTGCAATGAGGCGCCGGCCGGCATGCGCTTGCCCGGGAGGGGATAGCGGCTCCAGACGTGGCCGTGCCAGCGGTAGAACATGATGGGCGCGCCGGAGTGCCGGATGGACGGCAATCCGGTGGCCGTGTGTTCGAGAAAGAGGGCCGCAAAGCTGTCCTGGCTCGCCTCGTGATAGAAGCCGACGGCCCAGAGATCCTCGGCGGAGGCCGGGGGAACGGGTCCGGTACGGATGCGGCCATCGGAGTTCATCCAGATCATGTGAGTGAAGCTCTGGCCGGAGAAGACCCATTCGTCGTCGCGCAAGGCGTCGGCTTCGACGTCCTGAATGGCCGTCATGGCGCCGGACTTGTGGAACCACGGCAGGGCGTCATAGAAACGATACTCGACATCGGTCAGCACGCGGGCGGGTGAAAACAGGGGGTGGACCGGGGAATACGGAAATCCCCAGCGGCGCACGGAGGTGAACAGGGGTCCGCGGATCACTTCGTAGTCAGGGCAGGTCTCCCAGAGCGTGATGCGCATCTTCTGGAAGTTGCCGGCCGTGACATAGTCGTGAGCCCAATCGATGCCCGGAGGTTCGCCGTGGCCTTCGCCGCCCGCAAACAGCTCAAGGTTGTGTTCGCGTTTGATGGTGAGGCGCTCCAACTGGCCCATTTGGCGGGAGAGCGAGGCGCGGTAGAAGTCGTTTTCGATGTCGAGCGCGAAGCCTTCGCCGCGGGTGGCGAGACCGGTGGGATAGTGGGGCAGTTCGGCATCGGGGTTGCCGTGGAACAGAAGGAAAGTCTGTGTGGCGTGGGCAGGCGATGGGGTCAGAAAGAGCAGCTTCGCGGCGATGGATTCCCCACGTGAAAGTTCGTGGAACACCTGGCTTGGAACCTCCACCAGGCGGCCCGCCTCCACACGGACCAGGCGCAGTTCGCGGGCGACCGATGCGCACTGGGCGGCTGGGATGGTGAGCCGGAGTTCAACAGGTTCGGGCGGGCGATTCTGGCCGATGGTTTCGGCGAGGGTGAACGCCTGGAAGTATCGCCAGGGGGCGGCAAAGGCTCGCCATGGGGCGGGCAGTTCGGAGACCGGCCGGATGGCGGGTGGAAATGAGGGTTCGGGAGCTGGTTCCTCGGCGGCTTGGGCTTGGAGGGCGGAGATGCGGAGGGAGTCTGTCAGGGATCGTGCCAAGCGGAAGTCCCCACGGCGCCAGGCGGATTCGAGGAGCCGGAGTTTGGTGTCGAAGGGATCGGTTCGTTCCCAGTACGTGGTTTCGGCCATGGCAAGTTATGATATCTCACCGGGGCCATCTCAGCGCGGCCGGCAGGGCTCAGCTGTTTGCCGATTCTTCGACCGCGGGATAGCGCCAGGCGCCGGCGGCGTGGTGGATTTCGACGGTGTCCTCGCTCGAGAAACGGAGCGTGCCGCGGCCCGGGGAGACGCGGGTCATGCCCATGAAGGCGTCGGCCATGGCGGGCCGGGCGAGGGGCACGCTGATAGTAAGGCCCTGGGGGTCGCGATGGTCAAGCACATCGCGGCGGAACTGGTCCCAGATGGCGACGGCGCGCTCCAGGTCGGGTGTTGAGGCGCCGTGAAACTGGATGGCGGTCATGCGGAGGAACTGAAGGGACGCTTCCCGGTCCATGGGCCGTCCCATTTGCGGATTGGCGGCGGAGAAGATCATGTCGCGTGGGGCGTAGTAGGGCTTGAGGTCGAGCACGGGGGTGCCGTCGAGGAAGTCGAGATAATCGAGAGCGATGGTGAGGCCGTCGTGGCCGAGGACCCGCGCGGCGGTGAGTCCGATGGGGTTGGGCCGGGCGGGTGAGCGGAGGGCGAAGACACCATGGAGAGCTTCGTCGCCCTCATGGCGGCGTCCTCGGGGCTTCACCTGGAGGAGGTCGCGCTCGGCGTTGAAATCCAGCCAGGCGAGCACCCAGAGATGGGTGTGGCGCTCAATGCGGTGGAGGGCGGGGGCGTACTCCGGGAAGATCTCGACGGTGGCTGGTGAGCCGAAGGCCGGCATGGCCTTCCGCTCTCTGGTTTCACTGCGTACGACGCCCACCGGGCGGAGATCGCCGGCAAAGCCTTCCAGGTTCATGCCCCACTATAACCTGCCGGTGGTCCTGGAACTTCGAGGATAGCGATGGGTTCAACCGGATGGGACCGCACCGCTATAATTGAAGACTCGGAAGGAGCTTCCGGGAGTCCGTTAGGGAGATCACGTGGGAACCACATTACGACCGCAGCCGGGGCGAGGCACTGGAAATCCGGCGGCGGCGCGGCCTGACCGCTACTTCGACCTGAAGGGCGAGATCCATCGCAAGCTGATCGGCGTGCTGAACCTTGAGAAGGTGGCGTCGCTGCCTAAGGAACGGGTGCGCATGGAGATCGGCCGGGTGGTGGAGCGGCTGCTGGATGACGAGCGGGTTCCGATGACGACGGCGGAGCAGAACCGGATCATCGAAGAGGTTCTGGACGAGGTGCTGGGCCTGGGTCCGCTGGAGCCGCTGCTGAAGGAACCGAGCATCTCTGACATTCTGGTGAACGGCCCGCACAAGGTGTTTATCGAACGGGCCGGCAAGTTGACGCTGACCGGGGTGAAGTTCAAGGACAACGCGCACCTGCTGCACATCATTGAGAAAATCGTTTCCCAGGTGGGCCGCCGCGTGGATGAGGCCGTTCCGATTGTCGACGCGCGGCTGCCCGACGGAAGCCGCGTGAACGCGATCATTCCGCCGCTTGCGTTGGATGGGCCGTCGCTTTCGATCCGCCGGTTTGGCCGGCATGTGATCACCTCCGATGAGATGATGGCCAACAGGACGCTGATGCCGACCATGCTGCGTTTTGTGGCGGCGTGCGTTCAGGCCAAGACGACGATTCTGATTTCCGGCGGAACGGGTTCCGGCAAGACGACCACGCTCAATGCGCTGTCACGATTCATTCCGGAGGAGGAGCGGATCATCACGATTGAGGACACGGCTGAGTTGCAACTGCAGCAGCGCCATCTGCTGAAGTTCGAAACGCGGCCGCCCAACCTGAACAAGGAGGGCGGGATTAATCAGCGGCAGCTTGTGCGAACGGCTTTGCGCATGCGGCCGGACCGCATTGTGATTGGCGAGTGCCGCGGCGCCGAGGCATTGGATATGCTGCAGGCGATGAACACGGGCGTCGAGGGGTCCATGAGCACCATCCACGCGAATACGCCGCGCGATGCGTTTTCACGCCTTGAGGCGATGGTGCTGATGTCCGATCTCGAAATTCCGAGCAAGGTGATTCTGCAGCAGCTTGCCAGCGCGATCAAACTGGTGGTGCAGGTGGCTCGCCTTCAGGACGGCAGCCGCAAGATCACGGCGATTTCGGAAGTGGCCGGCGTGGTGGACGACCGTGTGGAGACCGAGGACATTTTTGTGTTCGAGCGGCTGGGCGTGAATGACGCCGGCAAGGTGCAGGGCCGTTTCCACTGGACCGGCTACAAGCCCAAGGTGCTCGACAGGCTGCGTGTTTCCGGTATCAAGCTGCCGGAAGATATCTTCGACGAAGTGGTGGAAGTGAACCTGTGAACGTAGCCATCATCGGCACCGGTTACGTGGGGCTCACCTCCGGGGTGTGTCTGGCGTTTCTTGGCCATGATGTGTGGTGCCTCGATACGGACGAAGAGAAGGTAGCGTCGCTGCAAGCGGGGCGTCTGCCCATCTTCGAACCGCATCTGGAACCTCTGGCGCGGTTGGCTTCCTCGCGGCTCCGGTTCACGTCGCGGTACGCCGGGGCGATTCCCGAGGCCGAAGTGGTGATGATTTGCGTCGGCACGCCGCCGGGACCGGACGGCGCGCCCGATCTGAGTTACCTTTCAGCGGCGGCGCAGCAGCTTGCGGGGCACGTTTCGGGACGCTTCATGGTGATTGTCAACAAATCGACGGTGCCGATCGGCAGCGGCAACTGGGTTGGCGCGCTGGTGCGGGAGGCGGCGGGAGCGGGTGGTGACTTCGCGGTGGTGTCGAACCCCGAATTCCTGCGGGAGGGAAACGCCGTGGAGGACAGTCTGTACCCGGACCGGATTGTTCTGGGGGCAGAAGAGCCGCGGGCGCTCGAGGTGATGCGGCGGCTGTACCGGCCGGTGATCGACCAGTCGTTCGCCGCGCCGTCGTTTCTTCCGCGTCCGAACGCGGTGGTGGCGACACCGGTTGTGGAGACGGACCTGGCATCGGCGGAACTGGTGAAGTACGCGGCTAATTCTTTCCTGGCCCTGAAGATCAGCTATATCAACGAGATCAGCCGTGTGGCGGAGCGTGTCGGCGCGGACGTGGCGCAGGTGGCGCGCGGCATCGGCCTGGATGCGCGCATTGGTTCCAGATTCCTGAACGCCGGTGTGGGCTGGGGCGGATCGTGCTTCGGCAAGGACACCGCGGCACTGCTGGCGACCGCCGCTGAGTACGGGCTTGAGATGCCGATTGTCTCGGCGGCGCGGCGGGTGAACGATAGCCAGCGGGGGCGCGTGGTCGAGATGCTGCTGGAGGAGTTGAAGATCCTGAAGGGCCGCACGATCACGCTACTGGGCGCGTCGTTCAAGCCGGAGACGGACGACCTTCGGGATGCTCCGTCGCTCGATATCGCGCAGAGGTTGATCAGCCGGGGGGCGCGGGTGCGGGTGCACGACCCGGTGTCGATTCCCCGGGCCCGGCGCGAGTATCCTGCGCTGGGCGCCGTCTTCAACGAGGACTTGACGCAAGCGCTGGCAGGGGCGGACGCGGCGGTGGTGGTGACAGAGTGGCCGTTGTACCGGGAATTGGATTGGGCGGCGTTCGCGCCCGCGATGCGGACACCCGTTGTGTTGGATGGCCGCGGATGTTTGGACCGGGCGCGGCTGGAGGCGGCGGGGTGCCGTTTGCTGGTGCTGGGACGGACGGCCGCGGGAATGGCCGCGGCTGCTGTTGGGACTCGCGGCTGACGTTCGCGTTGGCCTAGAACACGGCGATTGGATTGAGGGGCGACCCGGTGCCGCCGGTCACCGGCAGCGGCCCGGCGCTCAACAGAATTTCCTCTCGGGCGCGGTCAAGACCCGGCCGCGTCATCGCGATTGACTAAGATGTCACGGGATCGAACCTGGCCAACTTCCTCGAGAATGATGCGGGAGGACTGGAAAATCTCGTGGACGAATTGAAGGTCATATCTCATCCCGGCTATCTCCATCACAACGGTAAACCGGTGTTGTCCATCTGGAATTCCGGGCTGCGCGAAGATCGCTATGTCCCCAACGATCCCGCGATAACGCAGGAGATGATTGGATGGTTCCCCTCACAGTCTCCGTCCAAGTACCAGGTAACGTACATGGGCGGCACGCGTTCGCGGTGTAGGACCCTCACCGCCGACTCGCGGCCAGAAGCCGGGTGGAGCGAGGTTTACCAGAAGATGGACGTTGTGCAACCCTGGGCGGTCGGCCGCGATCGAGATCCTGCCGGCGTAGACAAGTGGAAGGACGACATGATCGCGCCGGACCTGGCCTTGGTTGCGAAGGACAAACAGATCTACACGCCGGTGATCTTCCCGGGCTTTTCCTGGCACAATCTGAAACGGGAGACAGAGGGAAACCGGATTGCGCGGCCGCGGGCTGAGTTTCCTTGGAGGCAGGCCTACAACGTCAGAGTGGCAGGGGCCAGAGTGGCAGGGGCCAGAGTGGCAGGGGCCAGCGTGCTGCCCGAAAACCAGTGGAAAGAGCCGGCGCGCCGGTAACATAACTATGCTGACAAGAACTCTGCCAACCCTGTTTTCTTCCGTGGCGATCGTTTGTGCTCAAACCCCGGATCCGTCGACACTCGAAAAGAAGGTTCTGCTTGGTTACCAGGGTTGGTTCCGCTGTCCGGGTGGCGGCCCGTTGGGGACGAACTGGAGCCATTGGGCCAACGGAGCACCGACGGCGTCCAGCCTGGTCATCGACATGTATCCGGACCTGCGCGAGTTCGAGCCGGGAGAGACCTGCGCCGTTCCAGGCATGACGATCGGCGCGAATCCCGCACATCTCTTCAGCTCCGGCAGCAGCAAGACGGTAGACCGGCACTTCCGCTGGATGCAGCAGTATGGACTGGACGGCGTGCTGGTGCAACGGTTCATTACTGACATCCCCGGCAACCGGTCTCGAGGTGACGTCGTGTTGAAAAACGTGATGGCGGCCGCCCGGCGCTATGGACGTGTCTTTGCGCTTGAGTACGACATCAGCGGAGCCAACCCGGCCACGCTTCTCGCCACGATGCAAGATGACTGGAAGTACCTTGTGGAGACGCTGGAACTGACGGCACAACCTGGCTATCTTCGGCACAACGGCAGGCCCGTGTTAGGGGTATGGGGCATCGGGCTGAATAGCACGAGACACCCGCCCGGTGATCCCGACGCCGCGCTTCGGCTGATCCAGTGGTTTCGAGAAGAAGCGCGCGTGAACTACATTGGCGGAACACCCGGCTACTGGCGCGCACTTTCGAACGATGCCGCGACTGACCCCCGCTGGGCCACCGTCTACCAGGCAATGGACGGAATCCAGCCATGGAGCGTGGGGCGGTACAGCACGCCGGCGGCCATCGATCGTTGGCGGACCGAGCGCCTGGATCCGGACCTGGCAACGACTGCGCAACGGCAGCAGATCTACATGCCGGTCGTGTTCCCGGGCTTCTCGTGGTACAACTTGAACCGCAACGCAATGCAAAACCAGATCCCGCGGAACAAGGGCGAGTTTCTGTGGCGGCAGGCGTTCAACGCCAAAGCGGCTGGCGCAAAGATACTGAAGATCGCCATGTTCGATGAGGTGAACGAGAGCACTGCGATGTTCAAACTGGCTTCGCGGCGCACCGAGGCACCGGACCAGGGCTTCTGGCTGACGCTCGATGCGGACGGGTTCACGCTGCCGAGCGATTGGTATCTGCGTCTGGCGGGCGAGATCACTCGTTTCTTCCACGATCGGGCTCCACTCTCTGCCAGGCTGCCCGAAGATCCCGGCCCGCCGTATGCCGGAGCGTCTCGACTGGCGGCGTTAAACGCAGCGAGTTTTCAGCCGGGAGCAACGGCAACGGGCGCGATTGTGACCATCTCTGGCGAGCGCTTGAGGACGGAGCCTGACGCTTTGAGTTCTGGTTTAACCGTGATCGACTCAAGCGGCGCGGGCCGCACACCGATCGTGCTGTATGCATCATCCGGCCAAATGAACATCGTGGTTCCCGAGGGTACTGCACCTGGGCCGGCAACGCTGGCGGCGGAGCGCGACGACGGGTTGCTTGCCTATGGACGGCTGCAGATCCAGCCGGTTGCGCCCGGCATCTTCACTGCGGCTGCAGGGGGATCAGGACCTCCAGCGGCGACCGTGCGAGTGGAGCAGCCAGACGGGACTACTTCCATTGCAGCGGTTGCTGCGTGCGATGGAGACAGCGGCTGTCGGCACGCGCCGATCGATCTGGGGCCGTCGGGCAGCCTCGCTGTGCTTGAGTTGTACGGAACTGGTATTCGAGGCCGCTCTTCTCTGGAGGCGGTCACGTGCAACATCGGAGGCGAAAACGCGCCCGTGCTGCTGGCGGGACCGGACCGCGATCGCCCTGGAGTCGACCACGTCCATGTAGCGCTTCCGCGCAGCCTGGCGGGAAGAGGTCTGGCGACGATCCGGCTGTCGGTGGACGGAGCGGAGGCCAATTCAACTCTGGTGACCTTCCGCTAGCCCCGTCAGTTCCACATCAAGAATCGGCAGCCTGCACGGCCATTACCCAGTCCCACGCAGGCAACCGGCCAAGGCCACATGCCTCCATGCAAGAGACCTGTCCAAGTGGCCGACCAAGGTGCCTCAAGCGCAAGCGGCTCATAAGCCGCTCTCCCCGTCGGCACCTCCCGAGGGCGTCATCTTCGGGACATGCCGGAAAGCAGGCGGAAGTATCGGAGCAAACTGATCTCGGAGCAGGAGGCCAGCGGACAAACCGTCCGCCCGTTCTGCCGCGGGCGCGGCATCGAAGAGCATTCCTTGTTATCAATGGCGAAAACGGCTCCGGGACCAGCCGCCGGTGCGATTCGTGCTGCTGGAGAACCGGCAGCCGGACCGCAACGAGCCGGCGCTGGAGTTAGAACCACCAGCGGGAAGCGGCTGGGCATCGCAAGAGGCGTGGATGCGGCCACGCCGCGGATGGTGCTCGACGCCGTGCGGGCGCGATCTAGAACACGGCGATTGGATTGAGGGGCGACCCGGTGCCGCCAGGCACCGGCAGCGGCCCGGCGCTCACCAGAAACTCCCAGCGGCTCTGTTTCGCGGCTTCCTTGCCGGCGGCTTCAAGGTCCATATTGTCAAAGATCGGCACGCCCATGGCGATGAGCGTCAGTTGGTGGATGGGCTGGGCGACACCGGGCACGCCGCTGGGCATGACGTCGCTTGCGCCGTCACTGCCAAGGATGGCGATGTCGCGTTGCCTGAGCCAGCGGGCACAGGAGGCGTGGAGACCGGCGGCGGCGTTCATGATGGGCCAGGGACCCTTGGCGGCGCGGCGCGCCCATCGGCCGGTGCGGATGAGGACGATGTCGCCGGGCTGAACGCGCACACCGGCTTTCTTTTCCCACGCATCGAGGTCTTCCGGGTAGATGGCGGTGGAGGGTTCCAGCCACTCAACGCCCTTGAGGCGGGGGATGTCCATCAGGATGGCGCGGGTGAAGATACCGTTCTTGAGGTTGGTGACGGCCAGTTTGGCGGCGCCCGCCTTCGTGATTTCGTTCATCGAGAAGCCGTTGTACATCTTGCCTTCATAGAACATGTGGCAGAGGGCGTCCATGTGGCTGTGGGCCCAGCCGTGGTAGAGGACGCCGTAGCGGTCGACCGAGTATTGGCCAGCGACTGGGTTCGCGGCGGTGGCGGTGAATTCGTGGGAGAACGGATCCGGGTTGTCGGCGGCGGTGGCTTTCTCGGTGTCATGGGCCAGTGAGACGGTGACGCCGGCGCGCACCAGGGCCGCAGCCTGCTTGCGCTTTTCGGGTGTGATGAGGTTGGGAGCCCCCAGTTGATCAGCCTTGCCCCAGCGCCCCCAGTTGGAGAGTTCCTTCATCCATTTGTCGACGGTGGCCTTGTCGACCTTGGGGCGGTTCTGGGCCAAGATGAGAGAGGCGGCGAGCAGCGCGAGGATAGCGGTCTTCATGGCGTTTCCCCAGGGTATCGCAATGGCACGGCTTGCGGTGGCAGTGGGCGAACGCGAGAATGGAGTGATGTCGCCAACATCGGTCCCGACCTGGGAATTTGAACTGCTGGATGAGCCTTACGGAGGCGTGGCGGAGGGGCCCGTATGGGACGGCTACGTGTTGTATTTCACGCGCATCCAACAGAGCCGCATCATGAAGTACGACCCGGCAACGGGAGAGGTCAGCATCGCGCGGGAGGGCACCAACTGCGCCAACGGCCTGAATTTTGACCGTGAGGGCCGGTTGTGCGCCTGCGAGGGCGGCGCCGATGTGAACCTGCGGCGCGTGGTGCGATATGACGGCGATCAGGTGACGGTGCTGGCCAGCGGTTTTGAGGGAAAGCGGTTCAACATTCCGAACGATCTGGCGATTGATGCGGCAGGCCGGGTGTGGTTCACGGACCCGTACTATGAGGGCGCGGCGGGGCCGTGGAGCGCGGACCGGGCAGCGAAGGATCTGGACCATGACTCGGTGTACCGCCTGGACCCGGCCGCGGATGGAGCCTGGCAGGTGAACCGTGTGACGTTCGACACAACGCGGCCGAACGGCCTGCTGTTTTCGCGTGACTTCAAGACGTTGTATGTGGCGCAGAGCGGACGGCTGGCCGAGGAGAAGCGGGAGTTGCGAGCTTATCCAGTGCTGGACGATCTGTCGCTGGGGGCGGCGGTGGTGTTGCACGATTTCGGCGAACATCGCGGAATCGACGGCATGTGCCTGGACGAAGACGGCAACATTGTTGCGACGGCGGGCTATGAGTTGGGGGGCCCCGGGCCCTCGATCTATGTTTTCGGACCCGATGGCACGGTGCTTGAGCGTCATGACGTCCCCTGCCGGCGGCCCACCAACTGCGCGTTTGGCGGAGCGGATCTGTCAACGCTCTTTGTGACGTCGATCGACGGCCACCTGTTCCGGGCGCGGACCGGACGGCGCGGGCTGCGGCTGCCTCCATTGGCATAGACATCGCGATATACTCTTCAGGCATGAGAAAGCTCCTGCTATTGGCCGCCGCGGCTGGGATGTGCGCCGCGGAGGTGCACCAGATCAAGGCGACGGCGTACTACCGGACGTTTTCGGCCCGGCATCCCGTGTTGAAGCGGGTGAAGTCAGGCGATAAGGTGGTGACCAAAACGCTCGATTCGGGCGGGCAGGATGAGAAAGGCGCGCGGCTGGGCGAGCAGGGAAACCCACTGACGGGACCGTTCTATGTGGAAGGCGCGGAACCGGGCGACGCGCTGATCGTGCATTTTGATCGCGTGCGGCCGAACCGGAACTGGGGCTATACGGGTTTTCGCCTGGGGCTGGTCTCATTGGCGCCGGAGAGCATCGAAAAGCTGCATTCGGACAGCTACAAGAAAGACCTGGTGCGGCCGGGACGTGACAACCTGATTCCGTGGGACATTGATCTGGCGCGGGGCACGGTGAAGCCACGAGAACCGAAGAGCGGGCGGATTCCGCTGGAGTTCAAGGCGGAGCCGATGGTGGGCTGCGTGGGCGTGGCGCCAACGGGCGACTTCTCACCGACGTCGGGACCGGCGGGGTCCTATGGTGGAAACCTGGATTACAACCGGATTGGGGAAGGGGCGACGGTGTTGCTGCCGGTGTACCATCCGGGCGGCCTGCTGTTCGTGGGCGACTCGCATGCCCTGCAGGGGGATGGCGAGGCGATCGGCAATGGCGTGGAGACCTCGATGGACGTGGAGTTCACGGTGACGGTGAAGAAAAAAGCCGGGCTCACGGGCCCGCGGGTGATCACGGCGGACTCCATCATTTCGGTGGGGGCGCAGGCGGAGTTCAGCAGTTCGCTCGACCGGGGCCTGCAGATGGCGACAAGCGACATGGTCCGCTGGCTTGAGCAGGAGTACGGGATTGAACCGTGGGCGGCGCATTTGCTTGTTGGGTATCAGGGCAAGTACGAGGTGGTGACGGTGGCGGGGAGCATGGCCCTACGGATCCCCAAAGTTCATCTGCCCTCCAACCGATAAACGATGAGGTGTGAGACACTGGGAGTTCTGAGAAATCCGTCCAGCCGTATGCCAGCCGTCACCCTCTTGGCGGGTCACCCTCCCACCGATGGTCCTTCGGTCCGCTTGCGCCTGACCTTGACAAAGACGATATCGCGGGAGTTTCTAAGACCAGCATGAAGCAGAGCAAGTCTTCGAGTTCGACTTTGGCCGCCCGGCCGCAAGGACATGCCGTTCAGACCGTGGGGGGAGCACCGTCGGCTGAACGGCCTCCAGTGGATAAGGCCAAGATCAGTTGGGGCACAACGATCGCCATGGCCCTGTTCCATGTGGGCGCTCTCGCCGCACCGTTCTTCTTCACCTGGCAGGCGGTGATTGGGGCCGCGTTGTTGTGCTTCATGACGCTGTCGTGGGGGATTGGCATGGGGTACCACCGGCTGCACACGCACCGGTCCTATAAAGTGCCGCTGTGGTTTGAGTATGTGCTGGCGGTGTTCGGCACACTGACGCTGGAAGGCGGTCCCATTTTCTGGGTGGCGACGCACAGGGTTCATCATCAGTTGTCCGACCAGGTGGGCGATCCGCATTCGCCGCGGGATGGAAGCTGGTGGTCTCACATGGGTTGGATCATTTTCGGTGAGTCCAAGCATGCGGACACGGCGCAGATGGCGCGGTACGCGCCGGAGTTAGGGCGGGATCCGTTCTACCGCTGGTTGAACAGTTTTCACTGGGTGCCGATGATCGGCCTGGCGATCGTGCTGTATCTGATTGGCGGGTGGCCGATGATCTTCTGGGGCATCTTCTTCCGGGTGACGGCGGGGCTGCACTTCACCTGGCTGGTGAATTCGGCGTCGCATCTTTGGGGCAGCCGCCGGTTCTCCACCGATGACGATTCCCGCAACAACTGGTGGGTGGCGCTGGTGACCTTTGGCGAAGGCTGGCACAACAACCACCACGCGCACCCGACGTCCTCGCGCCACGGTTTGGCCTGGTATGAACTGGACGTCACCTGGCTCCAGATCCGTGCCCTGCAACTGGTGGGATTCGCCAAGGCAGTGAAGACGGCCACGGTCAATTCACCGCTGTTCAAACGCCGGGTGGCGTAATCGCGGTCTGGCGTTACCTGCGGCCCGCGCGGCCGGGGATGACCCACACTTCCTCGACAATACCCCCACGCAGCGCGCACATCTCGTCGTGCAGACAGAGGGTGCTATCGGTATAGCCGGGGATCCACTGAATCATCTCTCCCACGGCGGGCGTAGGCGAAGGCTCGCTCAGTTCGATGGTGCCATGTTCTGCCGAAAGGACCACCGATTGGATCTTTTCGATCCCCAGCGGTTTCGGCAGCCCGTGCTGGACGCTCATGGTCTTAAACCCGCCGTCGGCGATGATGCGAGTGGGTGAGGGGCGGCTGGCGACACGCGTCGCCACAGTGAGGGCGAACTCGTGCCGGGTGAGTCCCCACTTGTTGTAGCTGAGATCGGAGAAGACGGCGCCGCCGGCCTGCACTTCGGTGATGCCGGCGACTGGGCAGGCATCGAGGAAAGTTCCTGAGCCGCTGGAACTGACGATGGGAATGGAGAGACCGGCGGCGCGGCAGGCTTCGGCTGTGGAAATCAGGCGGCCCAGGCACTCCCGGATGCGTTCGTTTTTCTCCGCAGGTTCATACTTCAAGACGTGGCCTTCCCAGCCCATGAGGCCGGCGAGTGTGACTCCTGGGGTTTGGGTGGCGGCATGGGCCAGTTCCACGGCGGGGGCGCCGCAATCGATGCCGGAACGGTTCATGCCGATGTTCAGTTCGATGAGCACAGGAATGGTGACGCCTTCCGCCTGCGCGGCCTGGGCCAGCATGGCGAGATGGGCGGGGCTATCGGTGGCGGAGATGACGGGCGTGATTCGTTGAAGCCGGGCAAGACGAGCCAGTTTGCGGGCGCCCACAGTCTGATTGGCGATCAGGATGCCGGTAATCCCGGCTTCCGCCATCGCTTCGGCTTCATACACGGTGGCGCAGGTGACTCCGATGGCGCCGCGGTCAAGCGCGAAGCGGGCGAGACGGACGGCCTTCTGGCCCTTCATGTGGGGCCGCCACTGGACCCCGTGCGTATCGAAGTAGTCACGCATGCGCCGCACATTGCGCTCATAAGCATCCAGATCAAGGCATAGGGTTGGCGTTTCAAGTTCCGCGAGAGCGAGCCCGCGAGCGTTGGCGTTGGCGGTGTTCATGACAGGGGGAAGCTCGATTATCCCATGAGTACGTCATCGGCCCGGGTTCGTTCATCCGATGAGCCGCAGCCCCAGGACCTGCTGGAGGGAAGCCTGTTTGAACAACTGGTCCACGCGGCTTGGGCCATGCGGCGGATGGAGCGCGGAAGGTTGCGGATTCAACGGGACGCGCCAGCGGATCGAGCCAATGCGTTCCAGGAGACGCATTTCAGCCGGGCGCTCAAGGAATTGCGGGCCACTCGAACGAACCGGATGCCGCGGCAGGTGCTGGGGTCGGACGAACCATTGCTACAGCGACGGGATCCGTGCTGAAAGTGGTCTCACGGGTATCGCGACCCCGCCGGCTACGGCAAGGCGGCCAGAAGCGCGAGGGTGGCCCAACTTCCGCCGGCGGCGGAGATCCACTGATCGTGGCCGTGCGGGTAGCCGCTCTCAAAGTAGGGCTGAAAGGCCACGGCGCGGGAGCGCACATGCCAGGAGCCGTCGGCGTGTTGAGATTCCGCCAGAAATCGCAGCCCCGGGTGCAACTCGGCGCTCTGAGAAGCCATGCCAGCGGTCTGGAGTGCGTAAAGCGCGAGCCCGGTCGCATAGGAATCCGGGGGGAGGTAGGGTAGTTGGCTCCACGTTCGGTCTTTGTTGCGGGCTTGAAGCAGTTCCTGGCGGGCTTGGGCGATGGTCTCACGGGAAGCATGCGTCCAGACCAGTCCCAGAAGCTTGAATGCCTGCTCCTCAACGTGTTCGGCGCGATTGGCCGTAAGCCAATGGCGGGCGCGGGCAATTCGATCGTCAAATTCGGCGGAGCGCCCGGGGATGCGGTAGGCATCGAGCGACCGGGCCCCAAGAGCGGTGGTGGTGAACGTGGAGTACTCTTGAGGCGGCCGGTGGCCGCCCATGCGCCATTGTCCGTCGGCAGCCTGGCGCGTGGTGAGAAAATGCGCCAGCGCATCGATTATGTCATTGCGAGGCACCTGGAGGTGGGCGAGGGTGGTGAGAAGGTAAGAAACCGTGTCGTTGGTGCCTGGGATGGAGAGCCCTTCGAATGAGCGGTCGCGATGGCCGGCGCCCACGGCGAGCATGGCTTTGATCTCGCGGAACTGGATGCTCTCATCCACCAGGAAGCCATTCCGGCGCGCTTCCTGGGCCACGATGGCGGGCAGCATGTTGCTGTGGCACGATACACAGGCCCGCTGGCGGAACACCGCGGGGGCGCTCGACTGGAGCAGTTTCAGGCTGGCCGCGATGGCCGCGCGCGGCTCGCGTGCGGTGTCCCGGGCAGAGACGGTTGCAGTGGAGGGCACGTCCAGGTGGAGCACGCGCAGCATGCCCGGATTGCCCTGGAGCCGGGCCCAATCCGCGGCGCTTTCACCGGCGTGGTCCCGCGCATCCGCCTTGGCGCCGCGTTCCATCAGCAGGCTGGCGAGTTCCGGCGTGGCGTAGTCTGACCGCACGGCGAACATGAGCGGAGTCCGGCCCTTCCCGTCGGGCTTGCCGGCCGACGCCCCGGCATCCAGGAGTTGGCGCACGGTGACCAGTTGGCCGCGTTGGGTGGACCCGTGCAGTTCCACGTCCACCGGAGCGCCGGCCTCGCGTAGAAGGTCCACACAGGCCCGGCAGCCCGATCCGGCCGCGCCGCGGAGAGCCGCGGCCGCCGGCTTGGCCCCCTTGGCGATGAGCAGTTGCAGGATGTCCAGTTCACCGGACTGTGCGGCCAGCGTCACCGCCCGCGTCAGCATCGCCGCATCCGGGACGGACTTTTCGAGCAATGCGCGAGCGATGGCGTACGCACCGCCACGGGCCGCGGCGATCAGCAGGGCGCTTTGACCGGACCTGGTCACCGCGTGCGGCGGAGCACGGTGATCCAGCAGCAGCCGGACCTTGGCTTCATCGTGCGCGGCGCGATGGAGGGCGGTTTGTCCATGCGTGTTCACCGCCGCGGCATCAGCGCCCGCATCCAGCAGCAGCTTCATCATGCGCGCGTCGCCGTACACGGCCGCGTGCATCAGGGGGGTGGTGCCGGACCCGTCCGGCACGTTGATGGCTTCGCGCGCCGCATGGGCACGAACCTCCGCCAGGTTCGCGTGTTCGATGGCCCGCCAGAGCGGCGCTCGTTCGGCGGCGGAGGCCAGAACCGCAACCAGGATGAGTGCAGCGCGCATGCTTAGAATCCTTCGGCGCGAATCCAGTAGCTTTCGCGCCAGCGGGCGCCGGGCGCCACGGATTGCAGGCCCTTCCATTTTCCCTCGGCAGCCATGTTGAAGGCGTTGGTGGGAGCGGCCATGGGCTCAAAACAGATGAAACCGCGTCCCGGCGGGGCGTAGACGACAGCCACCGGATACTTGGGCCCGTAAGCGACGGTGAGCTTTTGAGAACCCGTGGAGACCGAAAATTCGGCCAGTCCTTCCAGGTTGCGCACCAGGCCGGTGAAGACATCATCCAGTTGGACGCCGGCAAGCGGCTGGGGGTCGGCGAAGGCAACAGGCTTGGTCTCACCGGTGGGCACAAGTTTCGGGGAGAGCACCATATGTTCCCGCGCGGCAAGGTGGACATTCCAGTTGTCGCGCGGCGCCGCGGTCAACTGGAAATAGGGGTGGTAGCCGATGGCGACCGGCATCGGCTCGGCGGAATGATTCTCCAGAGCGGTGTCCACTTCGAGTGTCGTGCCGCGCAGCCGGTAGGTGATTTCGATGGAGTGGGCGAACGGAAACTGGGCCATCCAGTCGGGCCGCCGCGAGAACTCAAGACGCAGCGTGACCGCGGCCTGATCCTGAGTGGCTAGCCCGTTTTTCTCACGGGAAGTGTAGCGGAAAGCCGCATTCTCTGGCATATTAATCAGACCGTTGGTTAGTAGACATTGAGTTCAACCTGCGGCGTACACGGTGTCCTTGGTCAGGAAGAACATTTTGATAGTCCAGGGCAGGCGTTGCAGGGATCGTAGGCGCGCCAGGACGGCGCACTTGAGGTCGTCCGCTTGGCGCAGCAACATCCGCCCGATTCCGTGGTTCTTCACGTAGTTCCACACCTGCTCA
>VFZY01000117.1 GCA_016870915.1 Acidobacteriota bacterium
AACTCTGATTGGCTACACTCTGTCATAGGGGAAAGCCGCTCCTCTCTTCGCACAACTTTTACTAGAAAAATCAGTTATGCCAGAGAATGCGGCTTTCCGCTACACTTCCCGTGAGAAAAACGGGCTAACGGCGCTGGCCGCCAGAAACATTCGATTGGCGAAGGCGAAGTTGGCTGCGTTGTGCAGCAGATCCCAGAATCGCGGCGCAACCGGATGGGTGGACGCGAGCGGGTAGATGCCGTTTTCCGGATGGGTGAACGAGGACGGGTAGATGTCCTTGATCATTTCCCGGATTGCCCGGCCGGCGATATGGCCGATGCCGACCGAGCCCGAGTGGACCATGATCGACAGGGTTCCTTTTCGCAGGCCCCAGGCATAGGCGGTCTGGCGGTCAAAGATCTGCTCGACCCGTTGAATCTCAACGAAGTGATTGCCGCCGCCGATGGAACCGATCTGGTCATCGTAGGAGACCGTGTCTTCATTGCCGATCCAGTCGTGGAGCGAACTTGCCTTGTTGCTCGAAAGCGATCCGTGCCGCTCGATTCTGCCGGTCTGCCGATGCCAGCCGTACCGGGCGATGTCGGACCATTGGCCGCCCAGCCGGTCCCAGGGAGCGCAGGCGAACAAGCCTTGAATTCCCGACGTAAGCAGCGCTTCACGCTCCCGGCCCGACATGGGGATCTGGCGGCCGCCCTCGAAGTACATCCTGCGGGCGACCGTCTCCCAGCGGTCCAGATGCGGAGCGATTTCCGTTGCAGGTATACCCGTGGTGTGGAGGCGCATGCCGCAATTGATGTCGTTGCCCACAGCCTGCGGGAAGATGACTCCCTGAGACTTGAGCACGGTGCCGATGGGAATTCCGGCACCCTTGTGGAAATCCGGGGTTACGGCGACGGACTGGATGCTCCAGTCCGGCTGTTCCCGGGTGTCCGGGCGCGCGCGAAGGCGCGCGAGTGTTTCTTCGCTCTGAAGAACAGACAGTAACTCGCTTACGGCCGCCGGTTCAATGGGAACCTCGTCGTTGGCAAAGATGTTCACGGGGATCGCCGATTCGCTCTTCAGGCGAAGCCGGGTTCGATCAATCCGTTCCAGACGCTTATCCTGCATACACGTATCCTCTCGTTATCGTGGGAGCCAAGCGCGGGAGCGCCGCTCAGAAATAAGTTGAACAGAAAGGGATAACGCGAGGAAGCGCGTTCGATTCGACAATCCTCGGTCAGCAGCCGGGGGCGTCAGTTAGTACGTTATCACAAGCAACTCAAATTAGCAATAGGAAGTCCCGCGCGGGATGGCCGGGCTCAAGAAACCGCCGGCGATGCCGATAAGCCACTCCGGAGAATCATGAACGAACGCCGCGGAAAAACTCGACGCACGGTGGCCGGCGATCAATACGTGAGAGTGCAGCAGCATTCCCACAGCGGCCAGTTTCAGGAGACAGTGGCCCGGGTGCTGGATGTGAGCGATGGCGGTATGCGCATTGAGATGCAGTCCCGCCCGCAAGCGGGCACACGGCTGTTTGTGTCGGGCGCGGTTCTGGAAGATGGCCGCCGCACGGATTTCTCGCGGTGGTGCGAGGTCGTGTGGTCGAAGAGCCTGGGCCAGGGCAGTTTCGCCGTGGGTTTGCAGGCGGGCGCTGCGCAGACAGGCCAGACCGGGGGCGCCGCGGTGGCGACCTCAGATGCTCCGGACTACTACGAAGCGATGCAACTGAGCTCGAAGGCGGACCCGGATACGATCCATCGCGTGTACCGCCTGCTGGCGCAGCGATATCATCCGGACAATCCGGAGACCGGCTCTTCAGCCCTTTTCCGCGAGTTAAACGAGGCGTACCATACGCTGAGCGACCCGGAACGCCGGACGGCCTACGATCTCCGGTGGCAGGCATCCAAGCAACTACGGTGGAAGATCTTTGAACGCCCCGAAAGCCAGTTCGGCCTGGAGGGCGAGAAGGCCAAGCGGGGGGGTATTCTCGCCGTGCTCTACAACAAACGCCTCAGGGAACCGGCCCAGCCAGCCGTGACTATGCGGCAGTTCGAGGATCTGCTGGGCTGCCCGCTCGATCACCTGGAGTTTGCGCTCTGGTACCTGCGGGAGAAGGGCTGGATCCAACGCGGCGACAGCGGCCGGTACACGATCACTCTGGCCGGCGTCGAGCAGTCTGAAAACGCCGGTGTGCGGATTGAGCCCGCGATGCCGCTGTTGCCTGCCGCCGCGTGAGCGATCCGGTCAGAATTCGATTCTCAGGGACAACTGAACCTGCCGCCGCTGGCCGCCTTTGGTGTTGACGACGCCAAAGATGCCCGGTGTATTCACGGTGGTGCCCGGCGCGTTCCAGACGGGGTGGTTGAAGAGAGTGAATGCCTCCGCGCGAAGCTCCACCACACCACGCTCCCGCACCCGGAAGCGTTTGGAGAGCGACCCGTCGAAATCGCGATTGCCCAGCGCCCGCAGATCTGGTGAGGTTCGCGACGTGTTTCCGAAAGTGAACAGGCCGGCCTGCGAAAACACCGACTGGTCAAAGAACGAATCGAGACGGTTTTCGACCGGCCCGGTCTTCTTCGCCGACCGGCCATCATTGTTCGGCCTCTGGCCGGGTGAGCCAAGGTTGGTGAAATTGCCGTTGTTGTTGATCTGCAGCGGTGTACCGCTCTGGAATGTCACGATGCCGTTGACCTGCCAGCCTCCAAGGATGTATTCCAGGGCTGTTGGAGCCGCGTTGAGGAAAGCCCGCCCGCGGCCGAAGGGCAGTTCGTAGTTGGCGCTGATCACCAGGCGCTGGGCGACGTCCTGCGCCGAGATGGACCGCTCCGCCCGCCGGTTGAAGAAATCCTGCTTGGTGCCCGCGGCGCCAAGGAAGGTGACGGTTTGGGAGACATCGTCGATGAGCTTGCCCTTGGTGTAGCTGACCTGCAGGTTCAGTCCATGGGAGTACCGTTTGGTGACGCCGAGGGTGAACGCATGATAGATGGAGTTGCCTTGCGGTTTGCGGAACGCGCTCACCGAAGTGTAGTGGGGGAAGGGGCGCAGGGTCTGGGAATAAGCGATGCGCGGCTGGCTGAGCGATGATGTCGGATTGGTGATGACGCCGAGGAACGGGTTAGGGACGGTGTTGGTGCCCAGCAACTGATTCCCAAGCGTGAAAAACGAGGCCGGCAACTGGTTGTGGGCCATGCTGCTTTCGCCGTCGATGAGGTGGTTGCCCTTGTTGGCCAGGTAGCCCAGTTCCACCAGAAAGCCCGCGCCGAGGTCGCGCTGGAGGGTGCCGTTCCACTCCTGGACGATGGGATTCACGTAGTCGTTGAAAAAGCTGTCGCCAATGCCCAATCCGAGTTGCGTGCCCGGGCCACCGGCGACGCCGGGCGGCCGGTTGAAGCCATTGGGGAACGGGTCGCGCAGGGTGGCGGCGGGGGTGACGCCGCCATCGAACGTTGTATTGATTCCGGTGGTGCCGGTGAACCCCTGGGTTCCGGACGATCCGGAGGTGCCGGAGGCCTGCAACACGCTGGGAGAATAGAGGATGCCGTAGGCGCCGCGAAACACGGTCTTGCTGTTGATCTGGAACGCGAAGCCAAACCGGGGGCCCCAGTTGTTCAGATCGGTGGGAGTCTGGCGGCGATGTTCCGGACTGGTGAACATCATGGCGCCGCGCAGGTCCGGGAACGCGGGCACGCTCCCGGCGATGGGGGACCGGGCCGCGATGTCCCAATAGCTGAGCCGGTTGTAGCGCTCCGTGCGGGGCTGGTCGACATCCCAGCGGAGGCCGATGTTCAAGGTGAGCCGCCTGGCCACCTTCCAATCGTCCTGCACGTAGACGCCGAAATAGTTGCTGGACGTGGCGATGGGGAAGGTGTGTTCCAACTGGCCACCCGCCAGGAGACCGAGCAGAAACGAAGCCATTCCGCTGCCTTCCACCGGGGAGTTGGCCCCGGCTACCTGGCGCTGTGTCCAGTTGTTCCCGAAACTATAGGAACCGGAGGGCTGGCCGTGCTGGCGGAAGTTCATGAACAGCTTGCGAAACTCGCCGCCGGCTTTAAGGTGGTGCTTGCCATTGATCCTGGTGAAATCGCCACGCAGGTCATGGGAATAGGCCTGGATGCGCAGGGTGGTGAAGGTGGCCTGGCCAAGCGAGGATACCCCCACGTTGCCACCGATATCGGTGCGGGGGAACTCGAAGTTCTGCTCGGCGGCAGCGGCCACAACGGCGCTGGGGAAGCCGAGGCTGCGAAGATCGAGGCCTTGCGAAAACGGGTCGCGGTGGCTGACCTTGCGAGCCAGACCGTAGGAGAGGTTGAGCAGGGTAGAGGGGTTGAAGGTATAGACGGAGTTCAGTGCGACGTTGTAGTTGTTGCTGTAGGTGGGTCCATCGCCGAACGAAGTGCCGGGGTTGCCGAACCCGTTGAAGGGAACGTTCAGGCCGTTGGAGAATGAGCCGCGAGCCCAGAGTTTGAACCGGTCGCTGAAGTTGTGATCGATTCGCGCGTCAAAGCGGTCATCCTCACTGCGACCCTTGCCCGCACTGAAGAAGTTGCCCTGCTGGGTGAATTGATTCAAGGGCACCGCATTCGCCTGGGGGTAGAACTTGAGCATGTTGAGCGCCACGGGATCATGGCGGCCGGTTGGGACGAGGTTGCCGGGGAACGGCGTGCGCAGGAACACGCCGTTGGGGGCCCGGGTGGCGGTGGCCGGGTCATGGATGATGACGGGGGCGCCGGCGCCGTTGCGCAGTGTGGAGAAATCGCCGCGCCGCCAGGGCTCCAGGGGCACCGTGGCGGTGGCGCTTGAGGCGCTGAGGGTGCGGGTGCTCTGTTCGGCGAAAAAGAAGAAGCTGCGGTTCCGTCCGTTGTAGAGTCCCGGAATCAGGATGGGGCCGCCAACGGTTCCGCCGAACTGATTGCGCTGAAACGACGCCAGTTTGACTCCATTGCGGTTGTTGCTCCAGCTATTGGCATCGAGTTTGCTGTTGCGAAGGAACTCGAAGACCGAGCCACGAAGCCGGTTGGTTCCGGAGCGCGTGGCCACGGTGATGACGCCGCCGCCCGTGCGGCCGAACTCTGCGTTCAGCGCGTTGGTGATGACGGCGAACTCCTCTACGGTATCGACGATGGGCTGGTACCCCGTGTCCTGAATGCTGACATTGTTCTCAGGCACGATGACCGACGTGCCGTCGATGGTGATCTCGCTGGAGGCGTTCCGGCCGCCACTGATCCACGGAGTGGACCCGCCGCCGGGAAACACACCCGGCACCAGCGTTGCCAGGCTGAAGGGGTTGCGCCCGTTGAGCGGCAGATCGAGCATCGCCTTGTTGGTGATGACGGTGGAGACGGTGGACGTGGTGGTGGCCAGTTGGGCCGCGGCCGCACTCACTTCCACAGAGGCGGACACCTCACCCACTTTCAGTTGGACGTCAACGGTCACGGTTTGCTGGACGCTCAGCCGGATGTCGGAGGTGACGTTCTTCGCAAAACCTGTGTGCTCCACCGTGATGCGGTACGGCCCGGGAATCAGGTACGGCTGAATGTAGACTCCCTGGGGGCTGCCGAGCGTGGTGGTGCGCACGCCGGTCTGACGATTTTCGATGGTCACTCGGGCACCGGGGATCGCGCCGCCGGTAGAATCGGTGATCTGCCCGGTGAGGGTACCGGTGGCGGTCTGCGGCAAGAGAGGGGCGCCTGCCAGCGCCAGCGCGATGAACAAACGGACGAACTTGAGCATGGCGAAACTTCCTTCCGGGCTCAATGCCCCTGAGTGTGTGCCGGTAGGTTTATCCTACCGAATCGGGCATCAAACCGGCTTTTCACCAATCAGAACAAGCGACTGGCCCACGGGCAGATCGATGCCGCGTCCCGTGAGCCATGCTTCGGCCCGCAAGGCGGAGTGAAGCAGTGAATCCAGCCATCCGGATACCGGCTGAACACCGCTGGCGGGCGCCTGGCGCGAGAGCGGTTCCCAGAGCCGGAACTTGGCCAGCGCGACGGGAAGCAGGAGGCAGTTGGCGTAGGTGAGGCGGAGCACGCGGATGCCCGCGAGCGAGGCCTGATCCGACAGACGCCGGCGGGTGAAACGCTGCCTTTCGCCGGCAAACTCGGAGTGGAGGCTGCGCAGGGCATCGAGCGCCGAGACACGCACGATGAAGAGGCCGCCCGGTTTGAGGACTCGGGCAAGTTCCTCAAACGCCCGCCACTCCTGGCCCCTGGGGAAGTGCACAATCACGTCAAGCGAAGCCACGGCGTCAAAGCTGGCCGAGGCGAAGGGAAGCGTGGCGAGATCGCCTTGAACCAGCCGCGGGACGCCCAGTTCGCGCCCATGCATCAGGCCCTGCCAACCCAGGTCGAGAGCGGTCACCGCCCAACCGTATTGCTGCGCGAAGCACAGGGCCTGATACCCGGTGCCGCACCCGGCCTCCAGGACGTGGCGGATAGGCCTATCGGGAAGCAGGGGCGCAAGCAGACCGTGGAGAATCTTGCGCTGTCCGCGATACCACCAGAACTTCTGTTCGGCGCGAGCGATGTTGGCGAACTCGGCTGGATTCACGCGACGGGTCCGTAGCTGAGCCGGGGCCGGACTCCCGTGTGTTCCGGCAGATTGCAGGTGGGTGGGGCCGTGAGGTAGATGTCCCACCGCTCACGGTAAAAGGCCATGGTGCGCGCGATCCCTTCTTCGAACGGAATCCGGGGCCGCCATCCGAGTTGCGCCTGGATGAGGCTGGAGTCTCCGTAATAGCTTCCGATATCGATGGCCTGGCGTTCTGGCGGGAACGCGGTGTGCCCGGCGTCGCGGCCCGCGATCATGGCCGCAATCTGATCGAGAGTCAAGGCCTGGGGTCCGGCCAGGTTGTACTGGCGCGTCGCAAGGGGGCGGGCGAGACCGGCGAGCAGGAACGCGTCCACGGCGTCGTCCACGTGCAGTGGGTCCCTTAGCTGGAGGCCCGTGCCGAAGACTTCAAGCGGCTCGCCGAGCAGTGCCTTTCTCAGGAAAGTCGAGAGAAACCCCTGGCAGGGGATGTGGAGCGCCATCCGGGGTCCATAGACGTTGGTGAGCCGGAGCGTGACGGCGTCGAGATCGCCGTTGCGGCTGAGCATGAGGTGATACTGATTGGCGGCGTACTTGTGGACTCCGTTGTAGTCCACCGGATTGACGGGGTGCTTCTCGTCCACAGGCAGGTATTCCGGTTGGCCGTAGACCTGGCGCGTACCGGCATACACGACGCGAACACCGCGATGCCATCGCCGGCAGGCCTCTAGGAAGCGCATTTGGGCGACCACGTTGATATGCAGGTCGCGCTCCGGAAAGTCGACTGAGTGCACATGGCTGATCTCGCCCGCCAGATTGAAGATAACGTCCGCGGATTCGATCTGCTGCCGCACGGCGGCCGGTTCCCCGATGCCGGCCGTGGCTACCCGGATGGCTTCGATGCCATCGAGGTTCGCCAGGTTGCCGCCACAGCCGGGCAGGGCCGGATCCACGACGGTGACCTCCGCGCCTTCGCGATGGAGGCGGAGCGCCAGATTGCTTCCGATGAATCCCAGCCCGCCGGTCACCAGCACGCGGGCGCCAAGATAGGTCATTGCGTTCCAGAGTAGAATGTCCGGACGCGGTCCGCAACTTGCGACGCCTGACTGACGGCCATGCCGGGCCACAGGGGTAGAGTGAGGATCTCACGGCACGCCCGCTCGGCGTGCGGGAGGCTGCCGCGCTTCAAGCCCGCATCGGCGAAGGCGGGATGGAGGTGCAACGGCACAGGATAATGGATGGCGCTGCCAATGCCGCGTTCGGCGAGGTAGCGCCGCAAGGCGGCGCGCCGGCGGGCCCTGATCACGTAGAGGTGGCAGACCGAATCCGATGTCCGCTCCACCAGCCGAACGCCGGGACAATCTCTTAGCGCGGCGTCATAGAAGGCGGCCAGCCCACGGCGCTCCTGGTTCCACTCCTCGAGATGCGGCAGAAACGCGTTGAGGAAACAGGCTTGCAACTCGTCGAGCCGTGCATTCACACCCCGTACGTAGCTGACTTGTCCTCCGCGCCGGCCACCATCCCGGATCTCCCGCAATCGCCGGGCTGTGGCGGCGTTGTCGGCACAGATGGCGCCGCCGTCACCCAGGGCGCCCAGGTTCTTGGTGGGATAGAAGCTGTACGCCGCGTACGGGCTGAAGCGGGTGAGCGCACGGCCGGCCACGCGGGCGCCGTGCGCCTGGCAAGCATCCTGAACGACGGGACGGCCCAGCGCCGCGATGCGCGCGATCTGGCAGGGTTGACCGTAGAGATGGACGGGGACGATCGCGGCGGTGCGCCGTGTGATTCGATTGCCGGCGTCATCCGGGTCGATTTGCAGGGTATCCGGCAGGATGTCGGCGAAATGCGGGGTGGCGCCGGCGGCTTGAATGGCCACCGCGGAGAATGGAGCGGTGAGTGCGCTGGTAAGCACGGGGCCGGTGATGCCCAGGTGGCGCAGGGAAATCTCAATGGCCGCCGCTCCGCTGGCCACGCCCACTGCGTGGCGTGCACCCGTGGCAGCCGCGAAGGCGCTTTCGAACTCGCGCACGTCCTGGCCCAGGATAAACTGGCAACGGTCCAGAAGGGCGTCCAGACGATTTCGCCAGCCGGTTTCCGCCTGCAAGATGGCCGGCCGGAGGTTGGCCACCGGAATCATGCGGGGGTGGTCTCCGGGGTGGGGCGCCGGATCACAACCAGCGTCACATCGGCGGCGGCGGGTGTCCCTTCCAGCCAGTGTTCCACGGCTTGATTCACGTGGCCCACCAGGTCCGTAGGCCGCATTTCCGGCGGGGCGGTGGCGATGACGTTGGCAAGCTGCTCTTCCCCGAACTCTTCGTTGTCGGCCGGGCGCGCCGCTTCAGTGACCCCGTCCGAGTACAGCACCAGAACATCGCCAGGGTTCAGTGTGGCATGCATCTGCTGGTACTTCGCCTTGGGCAGAATGCCGAGCACGAGGCCGCCGCCTTTCAAGGGCTCGACGCGGCCGTTTCGCCGGATCATGAGAGGCGGATTGTGGCCGGCGTTGCAGTACGTGATGGCGCCGGTGGCGGGGTCGAGGATTCCTAGGAAAAAGGTGATGAACCGGTTCGCGGGGCAATTGAGCGCCACGGCGCGATTCAGCCGGGCCACCAGGGTGGCTGCGTCCAGGCCGTCTTCGGCCAGCATCCGCACGCGCGCCTGAAGGCTGGACATCATCATGGCGGCCGGCATGCCTTTGCCCGCCACATCGCCCACCAGGAAGCAGATGCGGTCACCCGGGTAAGGGAAGAAGTCGTAATAGTCGCCGCCCACGGTGTGACACGCCGCGTTGTAGCCCGCGATTTCGACGCCTTCGATACCGTGAGAATTCGACGGCAGAAGGCCGCGCTGAATCTCGGCCGCCTGGCGGAGTTCCTGGGCCAGCAGTTCTTCCTGGCGCTCGCGTTCGGCCAGGCGTGCGTGTTCAATGCGGATGGCGGCCACGTTGGCCATGACGGTGAGCAGGCCCAGGTCGCTCTTGGTGAAATCGCGGACCAGATTGTAGGAGTCGACGTAGATGAGGCCGATGACGGAATCGTTGGTTTGCAGCGGCACGGCCATCACGCTACGGACCTGCTGTTCGACAATGGACATGCGGTCCTTGAACAACTGGTCCGCCTGGGCATCGCGGATGAGAAGCGAACTCCTGGTGTTAAGCACGGAGTCCTTGAGTGCGCGGCTGATCTTGAAATCTTCGCCTTTGTTCGCCTTGACGATCAGCTTGCCCTCTTCCAGGACCATCAAAACGCCGCGCGACGCTCCCACGGCGTCGACGGAGAGGGACATGATGAGGTTGAACAGGTCGTTGAGGGGGCTGTGTCCGGCCAGTTCGCGTCCGGCCCGAATGAGCGCTTCCACCTGTCTGGCTCCGGCGAGTTCGAATTGCGTGGCGGCGCCGGCAACCAGGGTGTGGCCACTCACCAGGCCATCAAGCTTGGCGACCAGGGTTGAGGACGTGGTGGGTTCCGCGTTCTCATCCACAAAGACGACGGTGTGGCCCGCATCCACGTGCGGGTCGGCGAAGTACATCACCAGATGCCCGGCGGAAATGCGATCGCCTACGCCGAGCCGCGTGGGGCCCGACACACGGATGCCGTTGAGCAGCGTGCCGTTCTTGCTCTCAAGATCCTCAAGAATCCAGTCGCGTCCGTCCTTGCGGATGCGCAGATGGCGGCGCGAAAGGCCGGCATCGTCGGCGTAACAGAGCTCGCAGAGACCGGAACGCCCCAGCACCACCTCCGGTTTGTCGAGCCGGTAGGACTGGGAGGCGCCGTCGGGGGTCTTGATCTGGAGTTCGCGCTGCATGGATTGGTGGATGCGACAGGGCTGGCGAGAGCTTTCCCTTTCAATGTACCTTGAATGAACGGTTTCATGAAGATCTGGCTGCTTTACATCGGAAAGGCTCGCGACGCACATGCGAACTCGATTGCGGCCGAGTTCGTCAAGCGGTCGACGCGGTACCTGCAGTGTGAGATGCGCGAGATCGACCCGCGCCGCTTCGATCCGTTCGAGCGGCACAAGGGCGCGCGTTTCGTGCTGCTGGATCCGGCGGGCACGGCGCACGATTCCCAGGAGTTTGCCCGGCTGGTTGGGGGCGCCGAAGCGGCAGCCCGCGATCTGGTGTTCATTGTGGGAGGGGCTGAGGGACTGCCCGCGGGCTGGCGTGACAACGGCCCGCTGCTCTCGTTGTCGCGCATGACCTTCCCTCACGAGTTGGCGCGGGCGATGCTCGCCGAGCAGATCTACCGCGCCGCCACAATCTTACGAGGGCATCCGTATCCCCGCTAGACTGGTGTTATCCCATGACCACCGTCACGCACCTGGAGTGCTCTCTGTGTGCCAGGCAGTTTCAAGCCGGCCTTGTTCATAATCTTTGCGAATGCGGCGGCCCGTTGCTGGTCCGCTATGATCTGGCCAAGGCGCGTGAAAGCTGGAGCCGGGAGTGGATCGCGGGTGGGCCCTCCAGCATGTGGCGCTATGCGCCGGTACTGCCTGTCACGCGGCCGTCGTCGATCGTATCGCTGGGCGAGGGCCTGACGCCGCTGGTGCGGACACAGCGGCTGGGCCGCAGACTGGGCGCTTCGGATCTCTGGGTGAAGGACGAAGGGATCAATCCCACGGGATCCTTCAAGGCTCGCGGCCTTTCCTGCGCGGTTTCGATGGCGAAGGAACTCGGGATCGCCAAACTGGCCATCCCGTCGGCCGGGAACGCGGCCAGCGCCATGGCGGCTTATGCCGCGGCCGCGGGCATTGAAGCTCATATCTTCATGCCGGTGGACGTGCCGCAGTCGAACTTTGTGGAATGCAAATCGTTCGGCGCCAGAGTGACGCTGGTGGATGGACTGATTAGCGACTGCGCACGCATTGTGGCGGAGCGCAAGGCCGAAGAAGGCTGGTTCGACGTTTCGACGCTCAAGGAGCCGTACCGCATCGAGGGCAAAAAGACCATGGGCTACGAACTGGCGGAACAGTTTCGCTGGGAGCTGCCCGATGTGATCTTCTACCCCACCGGTGGCGGCGTGGGGATGATCGGGATGTGGAAGGCGTTCGCCGAAATGGAAGCGCTGGGGTGGATTGGACCGAAGCGGCCGAAGATGATCGCGGTGCAGGCGGAGGGCTGCCAGCCGGTGGTGCGCGCGTTTGAGCAGGGCACGGAGCGAAGCACCTTCTGGGAGAACGCGAGCACCATTTCGAGCGGGCTGCGGGTGCCGAAGCCGCTGGGGGATTTTCTGGTGCTGGACGCGGTGCGATCGAGTGGCGGAACCGCGATCGCGGTGGACGACGAGGAGACGCTGGACGCCGGGATTGAACTGGCGGCGGAAGAGGGCATGTTCGTGGCGCCCGAGGGAGCGGCCTGTGTCGCGGCGCTGCGGAAACTGCTGGCCAGCGGGTTCCTGAAGGCGGGAGAGCGGATGGTGATCTACAACACCGGCGCGGGGCTTAAGTACCTTGAAGCCTATTCGACGAGGTTCCCGCGGCAGGCGGCAAGTGAGCAGGATAAATTGGGCGGTCTGGTCACCCCGCGTTGATGATCGTGGGCTTCAGGGCTACCGAAGCGGCCTGATCCGGATTGTCCGGAACCACGCCGCGTCGCCGTGATTCTGCAGCGCGACCGGGCTTTTCCTGCGTGGCTGATTGGCCAGGAGGGCGTAGACCGGTGACTCCCTGGTCCAGCGGCGCTCCGCGCGAGCCTTGATGGTCTCCGCGCTCAGGTCGCCTTCCACCACTTTCTCGCCGTTCAGCCAGTGCTCGATCTTTGTTCCGCGCACGACGATTCGGGACTGGTTGTACTCTCCCACCGGCTTTGCCATGGGTTTGGTCCGCGCCACGATGTCATACAGGGACCCGGCTTGGTAGTACTCCCCGCGCCGCGCGTCGGCGTGGCCCGCGTCGTCGATCAACTGATACTCGAATCCCACCACGTACTCCTGCGTGGCCTCTGCCCTGGTGGTGGCCCGGCTGCGTATGGCGTCATTGGCCAAGTCTTCGAATCGCTTGAACTCCTTGATTCTCTTCTCGTTGATGAGGAAGCGGTCCTGGATGCGGTACTTTACCCCGCTGTTCGCGCCAGGCGCGATGCGCCATTCGAAGGCGAGTTCGAAGTCGCCGTACTCCTGGACGGTGAACAGGTCCTCGCGCAGCTTTGGCTTTGGAACGGCTTTCAGTGCGCCGTCCTCTATCGTCCAGGAATCTCCGGGCGGAGTGCCACGCCTCACATCGCGCCAGCCTTTGAACGTTGTGCCGTCGAACAACAGCTTCCAGCCGGCTTTCTTTTCATCCGCCGTCAAGGTGTTTGGTGTCTGGGAGAAGGCAGCGGCGGCGAAAAGGAGGGGCAGAAGGCGGGTGATACACATCTTTCTGAGGATACTCCGGCTGAGAACACCCCGCGGCTGAGCATCCTAGCGCGTCAGCGGATCTTCCACTTCAGGAGGCGTCGCGCGCATGAGCCGCCCGAGGGCGGGATTCAATCGTTCCATCTGCTGTTTCATGCGCCATGCGACCAGGCGATAGGAAAAATGGCCCTTCACGCCACTGCGCAATCGCGCGATGTACTCGGCCTCGGCGAAATCCATCTTGAAGAGGAACCTCGACCGGGCTCCAAACGGCAAAAAGTACCCCGCACCGGGGCCCGGTGTGCCGGCAGCGGCCGCCAGCGCCTGACCCATCGCCTGTTCATACGGCGCGGTGAGGCCGGCCTCCGCCACCAGAGCGGGTGTTTCATAGCCCAGATGCCCGGCGTAGTCCTGCCGGAACTGATGGCAGCGGCGGTGCCGGTGAAGATCGCGGTATGCGCCAATGTCCATCACGATGTCATAAACAAACGGCGCGGTGCGGAATCCGCGCAGCAGTTCGTCACGGCGCGTGCGGGATTGCAACGCCACGTCGATCACCTCACGGCGCCGCGCAGCGGGCCACGCGGATGTGACCTGGTACAAGGCACGGTACGGGGCCCGCGTGACCGGATAGAGCAGGGTTGCGGCAATGTCTGCCTCGGTGTCACCCGGCTGCAACAGGTCCACCGGCTCCACTTCCATCGCCGGCAGGTCACCCAGATTCTGGGCGGCCCAGAGCGCCAGATCGCGCCGCGAGTCGCGTTCATGCGTGTCGGTATCGACGTGCCGCGCCAGCGTGGGTGCGATGGGTTCGTTGACCGCTTCCGGGTCCCAGGGGCATGCCGCGGGGGCCGCGCAGGCGCGCGCCACTTCATCCGCCAGATCGCGCAGTTCCTGGTACTCGGAGGCCTTGAACCGCCGGATCTGGCGCTCGAGCGTTCGAATGCTGGTGACTTGTCCGATGTTGGTTGGAATGCCGAACGGCAGCAGGTACCGGGCCACGTCGAACGCGCGCGCGGCCAGGTTCCGCTTGTAGGCGTCCGGCTTCATTCCATCGGGTATGGGCAGCTTTTCTTCCAGATGTTCCGCGACGCGCTGCTGCACGTTGCGATACGTGTCCAGCAGGCGGCCCGCCAGATCGCGATACTTCGCCGCCTGTTCTTCGCTGAACTCGGGCGGCGCGACGACACCGGCCTGGGAGAAATCCTGATACCGCGACGATTTGGCCTGTCCGTCCCACAGGCTCTCATCCTCGATTTCCGTGGCGGCCAACTCCGAGATCCCCTCGAAACAGAGCACCACGTGGCCCAGGTCGGCAATTGAAGCATGGCCGTACTGGAAGTAGAAACTCTCCAGGAATTTCTCGGAATCGTGCGTCCGCACCCACTCGATGGACTGGCGGATCGAATCCGCGGACCGGCTGTATCGCGCAAGGGCGTAGGCGGCCTTCTCCGGCGGCATGGGGCCAACCGCCAGCACACGTTGCGTCATTGCCGGCCTCCGAAGGCAGGGTGCGCTATGCTGGCGGATTCATGCAGATCAAGATTCGCCGCCTGCACCCCAATGCAGCCTTGCCTCAATACGCCCATGGGCCCGCCGAAGACGCGGGCATGGACCTCTGCGCCGTGGAGTCCGTTCTTCTCAATCCAGGTGTAGCGGCCCTGGTTCCGACCGGCCTTGCCATCGAAGTTCCACCGGGCTATGAGGCGCAGTTGCGCCCCCGCAGTGGTCTTGCGTTCAAACACGCCATTACACTGCCCAACGCGCCGGCGACCATCGACCCCGGTTACCGCGGCGAGGTGAAGGTGATCCTGCTCAACCTGGGGCACCAGGCTTACCATGTGCAGGCCGGCGACCGCATCGCCCAGATGGTGATCGCCCGTTATGAAGCAGTGGAGTGGCTGGAGGGCGAACTCGGCGGCTCCGATCGCGGCGCGGGCGGATTCGGCTCCTCCGGGCGGTGACGCACTCACTTCTCCATCTCACCGGCCAGCCGGCTGGCCACCGGAGCCATCTGCCCCGCATACTTGTTTCCGGGCTTGCGCCTGTACGGCATGGATGAGGGCGTGGAAAGCTGTTCGAAGGTGAACGAGCAGACCCTCATCCCCGGGTACAACGCCACCGGCATACGGCTGAGATTGCTCAGCTCGAGCGTCGCGCGCCCGATCCAACCCGGGTCGAAGAGCCCCGCCGTGCCATGCACAATGATGCCGATGCGGCCCAGGCTCGACCGCCCTTCGAGGCGCCCCAGAACGTCGTCCGCCAGTTCCAGTTCTTCCATTGTGATCGCCAGCACGAACTCCCGCGGCTGGAGAATGAACGGTTCGCCCTCCGGCACAATCACCGTGCGCATCAGTTCCTGGATGGGCGTCTTCTCGCGCAGGTCGATGTAGGCGTGCCGTGAGTGTTCAAACACGCTGAACTCATTGCCCAGGCGGAAATCAACGGAACAGCTTCCGAACTGCTCGCGAGGCAGCGGGGGCGTCACACGGATCTTGCCCTCCTCAATGTAGCGGCGGATGTCGACGTCGGAAAGAACCATGGGCGTGAAATTGTCAGGATATCAGGCGGGGCGCGGCGTCTTCTAGCGTCCCGGCTGGAACAGGCTGAAGGCGATGACGATGTTTTCGGCGGCAATCGCCACGTACTGCCGGCCGTCCACCCTGTAGGTCACTGGCGATGCGAACAGGTCATGCCCGGTGGCGAAGTGCCAAAGGTCCTTGCCGGTCACGGCGTCCAGGGCCACCAGATTGCCGTCGTCATCGCCGCTGAAGAGCACGCCGCCCGCGGTTGAAACGGTGCCGGCCCACATGACGCCAGGCCCCGGCATGGGGTACTCCCACTTCATTGTGCCCGACAGCACGTCGAGGGCCCGCATGTAGAACTTGCCGGGTTCGGCCGGAATGCCCTCGTTGCCGGTGCCCCGGAAACCGCTGGCGGGAATGGGCTCCTTCGCCGAGGCCACAATCAGGTCGCATTGTTCCAGCGTCACCACGTAGAACAGGCCGGTGGCAGGATTGTACGCCGGCGACATCCAGTTCGACGCTCCGCGTACCGACGGGCAGACCTTGGTGCCGGCGGGTGTGGGGATCTTCTCCGGACGGATCTTCGGCCGGCCGCGGTCATCCAGACCGGTGGTCCAGTCGAGCTTCGTCACGAACGGCTTGGCGTGCAGAAACTCGCCGGTCACCCGGTCCAGGATGTAGTAGTAGCCGTTGCGGTTGGCCTGAACCAGCAGCTTGCGGGGACGGCCACGGAACTCCGCGTCGATGAGGACGGGATTCTCATTCGCATCCCAATCCCACACATCGTGGGGCGTGAATTGGAAGTGCCACTTGAGACGGCCGGTGGCCGCGTCCAGCGCCAGCACGGAGTCCGAATAGAGGTTGTCGCCCGGGCGCCGGCCGCCATAGAAATCCGGCCACGGATTCCCCGTGGGCCAGTAGACGGTGTTCAACTCCGCATCGTAGGAACCGGTGGTCCAGGTGGGAGCTCCACCCATCTCCGCCGGAAATCCGCCCCAGGTCTCCCAGCCCGGCTCGCCCTTGGCAGGCACGGTCCAAAACCGCCATCGCTCCTTGCCTGTATCCGGGTGGAGTGAGGCCACAAACCCGCGCTGGCCGGACCCGCCGCCGGCCACGCCCACCAGAATGCCGTCGCGCAGCGCCAGCGGCGCAATCGAGGTGGTGTAGCCTTTCTCGAACGCCGCGAAGGCAGCGTCAAAGATCAGATTGCCTGTCACGCGGTTCAACGCGATCAGGTGGCAATCGGCCGTGGCGAAGTAGATGTTGTTCCCCAGAATGGCCGCGCCGCGATTCACTCGCGAACCCTGCGCCCCTTCCGCCCGGAATCGCCATACCTGCCGGCCATTCCGGGCGTCCAGCGCGTACACCTCATTGGTGTTGGTGACATACATGAGCCCGGCGTGCACCAGCGGCGACGCCTCCAGCTTCTTTGCGCCTTCCATGCGGAAGATCCAGGAGGCCGCCATGTTCCGTGCATTGGCCGGCGTGATCTGGCGCAACGGGGAGTGGCGTGTGGCGCGATAGTCGCCGTGGTAGGTGAGCCATTCATCGTTCGGCGAACGGAGGATCGCCTCGGGAGTGACTTGCGCCGCCAGCAGCAACAGCAGTGAGGTCATGGCTTATCTCCTTCGGCGGGCGGGCGCAGGGATTGGCGCGCCAGAAAGGCCACCAGATCCACGGCATCGGCCGGGTTGGCGAGGGGCGGCATCAGGGACCGTGCATCGTCAATGCGCACGGATTGAACGGCCGCCGCGTCCAGCGAGTGCAGCTCGCCCCGCGGGTCGAGGAGCTGCGTCGCGTAGTTGTTGTGGTTGCGGATGACGCCGGAAAGCGTCTCACCGGCCCGCGTCTTGACGGTGCCCGCGCGATAGCCGGCCGCGATACGCGCCGATGGTAACAGAATCGATTCCCGGATCTGGTGGAGCGTCCGCTCCGCGGCAATGTTCGAAAGGTCGGGGCCGGGATGGCCTCCCACGCCCCGAATCATGTGGCAGGATGCGCAGCGCGCAGCGCCGAAGAAGAGCTCCCGGCCGCGGCCGGCGTTGCCAGCCGTGGCAACGTTGATTGCCGTCGTGGTGAGTGAGCGGACATAGCCCGCCACCGCCAGCAGCTTGTCATCGGCCATGGGAAACCCGGGCATGGTGGTTCCCGGCAACCCATTGCGAAGCGTGGCCACCAGTTGCTGATTGGTCACTCGCGCCGCCCGGCCGGAAAGCAGACTGGGGCCCTGGCTGCCTTCACCGGTGGCGCCGTGGCAGCCGGAACAGGACCCCTGGTAGATCTGGCGGCCCGTCTCGAGCGCGGCCGGATCACGCGGAAGGCGCTGCGCCAATGCGCAGGCGCCCAACAGTCCCACGGCTGCCCAACGCATGTTTACCAGCTTAGATTCAGCGCCAGTTTGATGAACCGGGGCAGGTTGCGCTGGGTGGGGTCAAGCTGCCCGAACGTGGGCCGGGTGACGTCCAGAGCACCTTGCGCCACGTTCGAAAACCATGGCCGGTTCATCGCATTCACCATTTCGAAGCGGAACTGCAGGCGGACCTGTTCGTGGATGGGGAAGTACTTGGTGAGCGAGGCGTCCCAGTTGCGGTAGCCGGGAACCCGCACGTCGCTGAAGCGCGTCGGGAAGTCGCGCAGTGTGAACGGCTCCTGCGCTGCCACGCGGCGGCCGTTAACGTCCCAAAGGGACGTGTTGAAGTAGCGGCCGAACGTAGCATCCGAACCAAGATTCGCGCTGCCGGCGGTGGCGGGCTTGGCGTTCGGATGGTCGACGGCCCACCCGCTCTGATAGGTCACGTCATAGTTGATCTGCCAGCCGCCCAACAGAAGGTCCATTCCGCGTGAGAAGCCGTTGCCAAATGGCTTGCCTTTGCCGACCGGAACTTCCCAGACGCCCGCGATCGCGAACTTGTGCGGGATGTCGATCTGAGTGCCGGACCGCTTCTCCAGCCGCGACGACGACGGGTTGGCCAAGCTGTAGTCCTGATTATTGAGCAGCGAGACCTCTTCCAACACCTGGATGAAGGTGTAGCTTGCGTTGAACACCAGACCGTGCGAATACCGTTTGGTGAACTTGGTCTGCAAGCCGTGATACTGCTGGCGGCCGATCGAAATGCTTCCGAGGGAGAGGCCTCCGTACTGCGGGTACGGCGACAGCAGGTCCTGCCGAGGAATGGTTGCGCCGTTCTTTCCGGCGTTGTTCGGAATCAGCCCGCGCATTGGGTTGGGCACGGGCGCGGTGTAATAGGCTGAATCGATGACGCCGGCAGCAGTGCGCCGTCCCAACTGATCGGCTGGCAGAACGTTCACGGCGGCGCCCACCGGCAGATTGCGGGAGGTATTACCTACATACCCTGCTTCCACCAGGATGTCGCCTGGCAGCTCACGCTGCACGTCGATGGAGTACTGATGCGAGGAGGGCATCTTGCGGTCCAGATTATTCACGCCGATCCCTTCTCCAAGGAAGCTGGCGGCGCCGAGGCTATTCCCGATTGCCTGCAACAACCGCCCGCCTGGCAGCAGTGCGAAGGGATTCTGCAGTGTCACCGCGGGCCTCAGCCCGCCGTCGGTGGTGGTGATGGCGCCCGTATTGCGGCTGAAGCCCTGCGGCGCACCGGCTTCGTTCTGACCCAGGAAATAGGAGCCATAGCCGCCGCGCAGCACCCAGCCGGGCGCAAGCTTGTAGGCGACGCCCACGCGGGGCTGGAAGTTATTCCGGTCCGGGTTGAACGCCGTGCGCGGCAACCCGTTGGCATTGGCGAACATCACGGCGCCTTTCAGATTCAGCCCGGCAGCCTGCTGAGCGATGGGGCTGGTGGCGTTGAAGTCGAAGCCCCTGAGCATACGGTCATACCGTTCCACCAACGCGGTTTCGTTGTCCCACCGCAGGCCCAGGTTGATGGTCATCCGCTGGCTGATCTTCCAGTCATCCTGGAAGAACACGGCGTAGTAGTGGGACCGGTAGGCTGTGTCGATGTTTCGATCCACGCTTCCGCCCGTTGGATACCCCAGGAGGAACGTTGCCAACTCGTTGCCGCTGGTTGTATCGGCGCGGTTGGCGTTGAACTGCGTCCAGTTCTTGCCGAATGAATAGAAGCCGCTGGCGTTGCCTGGGTTGGCTCGATTGTCATTGAACCGGCGAGCCTCAAACCCGAACTTCATGAAGTGCGTGCCCTGCACCCGGCTCACATTGGGCTGAATGGTGTACGTATCGTTGGTCCCGGGCGACACCGGCCGTCCGTTGCCGATCTGGTGGTACGTGCCCAGGTTGAAGCCGGGGAACTGCAATCGGGTGAACTGCGATACCAGCGAATCCGCGAACCCCAGCCGCCGGGGGTCGAACCCGGTGCCGTAGCCGCTGCCTCCCGCCTCTTCCCAGCGTGCCAGCCCGGCCCGCAGGTTGAAGGTCATCCTCGGGCTGAGGGTAGACGTCCAATCAGCGGTCCAGTTGCGGCCGTTGCGGTTCAACGGTGTATTGCCGCTTGTTTCAGCCGGGCTGCGTTCGGGCCAGACCAGCCCGCGGTACTCCTCGAATGGATTTTGCCCATAGCGGAAGAAGAGCGTATTGCTCGAATTGATGACGTAGTCCATACGCCCAATCCACTGGTCCATGTTGGCCACCCAGCGCGATGGGTAGATGTAGTTGTTGACGCGGCCGGGACCCTCGCCGGGCGAGGTGGGCTGAATATAGCCCACATTTCCGTTTTGAGCCGCGCGTGCGAATCTCCTGGATGCTCGTCCGCATCAATATCGATAGGGGTTTGAAGGCAGCGAAGACCCCTGCGGAGGACAGCACCCAATGGGTGACAAACAAA
>VFZY01000118.1 GCA_016870915.1 Acidobacteriota bacterium
TCAGCCGGAAGGTTGGATCCTGCGAGAGCCGCTCGGCATCGTTGACATCCTCGTAGCCGGCAATCCGGCTGTAGACGGACTGGCGCAGTAGGTCCGCCAGCGGAAGCTGGGTATTCTTGCCGCGCCGTGAGTCAGTCAGGTGTTGGGCAATGAGAGCACCGAAGCCCAGCCGTTCATCCAACTCACGCACCAGGATCAGACCACCATCGGAAGTAACGCGCGATCCCTGGAAGTCGATCTTGAGAAGGCCGTTGAACGAGAGCTGAAAGGGCTGGTTTTGTTTGTCACCCATTGGGTGCTGTCCTCCGCAGGGGTCTTCGCTGCCTTCAAACCCCTATCGATATTGATGCGGACGAGCATCCAGGAGATTCGCACGCGCGGCTCAAAACGGAAATGTGGGGGAAAACGATTCAACCCTTCTCCCCTGCCGAAACAAACTGAAAACCATAGAGCGCCGACTCGCGCAGATGGAACCGCAGGATCACCGGCTTGTTCCACAATGCCCTGACATCCGCCTTCCCGTTCCACCTTACGGTGTGCCAGATCGTCTTGCCGCCGGGGTCATGGATCGCCGCGCACTCGGCGGCGGAGAATCCGGGATACGGCTCGAACGATGGGTCCAGCGCTTCGACGCGCACAGTCCCGGTTCCGCACTCGGCGTTGATGCGTAACGCGTCGCCTTCGAAGACGAACTGCTTGGTCAGCACATGGCCTTCCTCGCGGACAGGCCGCAGCATCGCCCATCCGTCTTCGCGCATCACCAGGCCGCCGATCGCGCGTTTGCCGCGCTTCTTGTCGCGGCCCATTCCACGTGCGTTCGCCTCCGCCACGTCCCGATCGTACTTCTCGCGCGCCGCCGCCGGAACCAGTTTCCAATCCTCCCTCGGCAGCGTCCACTGTTTCACCGGAATCGCGCTGTAGGGAATGATCAGTTTTCCGTCGTGGACCATTCCGTCCGCGCACGAGTAGCACGAGTACCCATAATCCTGGCCCCCGTAAGGACCGTTGTCCACCCACGGCTCGGGCCCATGAGCGCGCGTGAATCGGCGGCCGTCGCGGCTCACGTAGAGCGCCATATTGACGCGAAACTGGTCGCGCCAGACCGTGCCCTCATACATGCCGCGCAGCGTCTTGGTGCGCGAATTCCAGATGGGTTCTGTGTGCGCCACGCCCACAATCGCGATGTAAAGCCCGCCCACCTTGCGCACCGACGCTTCGTGGAACTCGCGGTCCGGCCCGATCGTCGGATCCCAATCCGCCGACAGCACCACTTCCTTCGGCGACCAATGAATGAAGTCCGGACTCGTTTGCCGTCCCACCTGCCGGACGCGCGGACCATGATGCCAGTGGTGCGAATGCTGTCCGTACGATACCCATTGCCGGATCGATTCGTCCCAGATAATGCGCGACTCGTGCTGATGACGCTGATCGACGTCCGGGCTGATGACGTTCCACTTCCAGCCGTCCGCCGACGCGGCCACCCGAGAGAGAGTGCGCGCGCCCTTCTTGCGCGCCTCGATCGTCGGTGCGTAGATCAGCAGGAACCGCCGGCTCGGATCGCGCTGGTCGTGATTCAAAGCAAGCCCGGCGCCGCTCACGTCGTCCGTGTGAACGATGTTCGTCGCCTTGATGTCGCGAAAAGCCGCTCCCTTAGGGCTCATCGTCTTGGTCCAGTGAATCGCATCATTCGATTCGGCGATGCACAGGACCTGTCCGGTACCGTAGGGATCGCCGCTCAGCGACAGCGTGTACCACAGCTTGAAGTTGCCCGCGGCGGGATCCTTCATCGCAGCCACGACGATAGGGTTGAACGCGGTCGACTCCCACGCGAGCCCGGTCTCCTCAACCAACGGCCGCGGCGTCTTCTCCGGAGGTGTGAGCACGCGCTCGACGCCTTCGAGGTACTCGAGGATGAAGTTGTCGAGGAAGATCTGCTTTTCCGTACCGACATGCGTGAATGGCAGTTTGTAATCGGGCGAGAAATATGGATACGCCAGCGGTTCGTAAGGGCGCTTGCCGGCGAGCGTGTCCGCCATCTTGCGTTCCAGGTCCAGCGCTTCGGTGGCGCTCTTCTTTTCCGGAGCTTCCGTCTGCGCGCTCGCGGCGCTAGCGGCTCCCACCGCGAGCGATCCCAGCCATTCACGCCTGTTCATGCGTCCTCACCAGGGCATCTTGCGCTTGGTGAACTTGCGGCCCTTCTCCGCCGCGGGAGGATCCGCACCCGCCGAGATCACCATGATTCCGTCGCGAATCTGCGACTCGATGTTGTCCATGTTTCCATCCTCCAGACGGAATATCTTGTGCTTCTTGCAGGCATTCCATACCGTCTCGCGCGCCTTGGCCATGTCGGGTGGAAGCCGCTTGCCGGGATATTTGAGGTATCCATACGACATAGCCATGTCGCCGCCGCCCCACTCGGCGAACGCGATCCCCGGTACCGCCGCCACGGCCTCTGCGTTGGCCACCGCGTGCTTGTCTTCGATCTTCAGACCCATCAGCAACTCGCCCTTGGGATTCAGGGGCCACACATCGGCGCGCGTCAGATACTCTTCCTCCGTCATGCCCCACATCTGGGCCGCGTACCTTTGACTGCCGCTTCCGCGCAGTCCCTCGCCAAGCTTCCCGGGGCCGACGCCGATCGTTGCGAACGGATAGCGCGAAGCCTCGACAAACGCGCGCACCCCACCCGCGCTCCGCGCGTGGCAGAACAGGATGCCGTGAATCCCCGTGGCCAGCGTTTGCTGAATCATCCAGTAGTTGGCGCGAACCGTCGCTTCGTCGATACCGCCCACCGGGATCGTGACGATGACCGCCGGCGTCAGGTGGCCGCTCTTCGTCGGACCGCCCGCCACCAGGCCGCGCATGAACTCGCGAAGGTTGTGGAAGTCGAACGTGCCGTGCTCCATCTCGTAGTTGATGTAGTCGGCCCACGTTTGCGCCATCTTCTTTCCTTCCTCGAAGCCGCCGTGGCCGTGGGTGTAGTAGATGGGCTGGCCTTGCTCAAGCAGCTCGATCGCGCGGTTGATGCGCTTGGGTTTGTCCGCGGCGACACCAACTGCAGCGAACGCGAGGATGAGAAACAGTCGCATTTGTTTTCCTTTGGGTTTGAATGAACGGGAAACTCTTTGGGGGCTTTTCCAGGATCCCCGGGCGTGGTCCAACATATCACTTTTTTGTTCTCCGGGAAGTAGCCGCCGGGGAAGCAGCACGCTCCTTGTCAAGAGCAGTCTGTACTGTCACCTCTTGATCGTCGTCATCGTCTTGAGGATGCTGCTGCACAAAGACATCGCAGTGGAAGCCGTCCCGCCTCACGGCAAATGGCGCGTCCCACACCGCCGATCTCGATCCAAACACCCTCTGCCGTATTGGCTGATGGACGATCTGAAACTGAATCAAACCGGTCCGAACTGTTTTCGCATTCGCCCCGGTGCATGTGCTCAGGCCACAGCCGAACCTGGGGCCATTCGGAACTCTGGCGGGGATTCGGAATGCCTTCGGGCGTGGTCTGACCCGGCAGCGCAAACTCAGTCTCCGATCGCGTGTTTCAGTTCGCGGGGGTGGTCTGTTACGAACAATCGCACTCCGTTGTCTCTGGACCGGCGCCAGCGTAACGGCTCTTCCGCCGCAAAGAACTGCACCACATCCTGGCCGGCCGCGCGAATCCGGTCGACCTCCGCCCGGTCCGGCTCGCCTGGAAACTTCCGTGTCAACCAGATCAGATCAATGCCGGCCACTCCAATCAGCCCGTGCAGCGCGGAGCGATCGTCGGCGATAGTCGCCACCCGAATCCGCGGATCCGCCTCCTTGTAGCGCGCCAGAATCGGCCGGCTCGCGCTCAGCACAAAGGCCCGATGCGTCATGGAGTGCTTCCGCAAGAGCGCGGCCACGCGGCGCTCGGCGTCCCGCGTCCCGTCCTTGTGGTCGATCACCATACGGCCGCTGCCGGACTTGAGCAGTTCGAGGATCTCTTCGAACGTAGGTACGCGCTCCCCACGAAACCGCGGGTGAAATCGTGACCCGGCGTCGAGCTTGCGCAGCTCGGCCAGTGTGAGGTCCGCGACCCGGCCTTTGCCGTCGGTCGTTCGGTCCACGGACTCGTCGTGCAGCACCACCGGCACCAGGTCCTTCGTAAGCTGGATATCCACTTCGATATCCAGCCCGGCCTGAAGACACGCCCGGTAAGAGGCAAGAGTATCCTCAGGCGCCTCTTTCATCAGACCCCGGTGCCCGTAAACCTGCGTCGCTGCCAACGCCGGGGCCGCCATCGCGAGCAGCCATCCCGCAACGCGCATCAGAACACCACCTTGAGCGCAAGCTGCATCTGCCGCGGAGAGTTTCCCTGGGACCGGACGATGCCGAAGTCAGTGGCCGTGTAGGTGCTCGAAGGGCCTCCCCACCGGACGCGGTTGAACAGGTTGAAGGCTTCGCCGCGAATCGTAACCCCCACCCGCTCCCGGACGCGGACTTCCTTGGCAACCGTCACGTTCTCGTTGAGGAACCACGGGCTTCGCGCCTTGGGATTCCGGCGCGTGGAGTTCCCCAGCCGTGTGTCCAGCACGGCGCGAGGCGCCTGCTGAAAGGCCAGCGTGCTCCACCACCGGTCGGCAAAGGGATCGAACTGTCTGCCAGCCAAGGGCGCGCGCCAGTTGTCATAGGACGAGATGGTCACACGGTTCGCGCTGGTTCCCGCCGGATAGATCGGCGGGTTGATGCCAGGCCCCACTCCCATCGGAGTGCCGGACTGGTACTGCACAAAAGCCGCGAGACTCCAGCCGCCCACGATCGGCTGCAGCCATGCCGGCCCTGCGCTGAACCGCTTCCCGCGGCCCGCCGGCAACTCCCACACGGAAGCCATCCGCATCACATGCGTCTGGTCGTCCGTGCTCAGCCCCTTCTCCAATCGCCGGTTGTAGTGGTCGAGTGCCGAGGTTCGCACCTGCTCTCCCGCGTCGGCATCGCTGAACAGCTTGGACAGGACATAGCTGCCCAGCAGAGACAGGCCGTTCGAGTGCCGCCGCTCTACCTTCAGCCGCAGTGCATGATAGTGAGAGCTTCCCGCACGCTCGCCGCCCGCGTGCCATGTGCGGATCTCGTTGAATTGGGGGAATGGCTGCAGCGCCTGCTGCACGGTGCCATTGAATCCGGGAAACGGGACCGCGATTCCGGTGCCCCGCCCGGCGGCTGAGTTGATGTTGCTTCGGAGCACCGCCGGTCCCAGTGCTTCCAGCTCCAGATGTCGCACCGGAATCTGGTTCACGTTCAGTAGGCCGGAAAGCAGGTGTGTCCCGCGCGTGCCCACGTAACCCAGGTCCACCACCGTGGAAGCGCCCACCTGTTGCTGCAGCGAATAGTTCCATGTCCAGAACTGCGTCGGCCGCCCCGCGTCCGGCTCAAGCCAGTAGTCCACCGTGGCAAGGCCGTTCTGGACGTCGGGCCGCAGGTCGGGCGGCTGTGGCCACCGGGGAATTCCCGTGTCAAGCCGCGCTCCGAAGGTGTTCACCTCCTGGTCCGCCGAAGCCCAACTGAAGAAGCCGATGAACCCATCGAAGTGTGTGCTGCCGCCTGTCGCCTTCAGCACGCCGAACGAACGTCCGCCGGCCGCCCGCATCACCGTTCCACGCCGCAGTTCGTACGTGAAGCCCAGCCGCGGTGCGATTGAGTAAGGCCACCCCGGATACATCGTTGACCGGCCGGTGCGGCCGGGCCCTTTCCCCGAAAACACGTAGGCGCCGGGCAGCCCACCCGCGCCCGGATTCGGCGCACGCGGGTCGAAGTTCGAAAAGCCAGGGGCGGCGCCCCGGACTTCCGCCCCGCCCGTCACGGGGAACGTGTACTCGTATCGCAGTCCCGCATTCAACGTGAGCCGCGGCGTGATTCGCCAATCGTCCTGGATAAACCCGCCCATGAACTGGAACTTCTGCAGGACGTTGCGCCAGGTCTCCATGCGCGCCGTGCTGGCGTAGCCCAGCAGGAACGAAGCAAATGCGTTGCCGGTTGCGCGGCTCTGATCGCCTGGAATCGATGTCGCGAACGGCGTGAAACTGAACTGTCCGTTGGAGGTGTGCTGGCCCCCGCCATCCCAACGGTCGCGCTGCAGGAAGAATCCGGCCTTCGTGACGTGGCTACCGTGCACAACACTGACGTCGTTGGCGATCGAGAAGTTCCGGCCGGCGTCGAAGCCGTTGTTGTTTCCGCCCCAGCCCGTGTACTCGGTGAAGCTCAAGCCCGGAAAGGTTGAGTCCTCGGGCGCGGTATTCTGAATGCCGATCAGCTTGCCCCAACCCCGCCCATCGTTCGTCGTAACGTTGAACGTCGAGCCCGATTCCCGCTGGTACATCACCCGGAAGCTATTCACCGTTCGAGGTGTAACGGTCCGCGTCCAGTTCACGCGTGTGGACCAGTTCGTCCAGCGCGTCATCCGAACATCGTTGAACGGGTAAGGCATGCCCGGCGGGCCGCTGCCCAGAGGCACCTCGCCGCGCTCGCCTCTGGCGTAGAGCACGGAAACCTGGTCCTTGGCGCCCACCATCTGATCGGCCTTGATGCTCCACTTGTCCCACGGATTCGTGATCCCGCCGTCCTGTGTGAAGAAGTTGTTGCGAGGGCCCGGCCGATTCGGCAGCAACTCCGCGGGCCGCAACCGGACATAGTTCTGCGCTACACGGCTGATGCGATCGCGCGGAATCTGGTTGCCCGGAAACCGCATTTCGCCAATCCGGGCGCCAACGTGTCGAACCTTCAGTTGAACGCCGATGGCTCCATCCGCAACCTCGGTAACTTCACCGAAATCACCGGGCTTGCGAACACCGGACGCGACGGCATCGATGAGCGTGTGTTCCGGTTAGGCTTGCGGTTGACCTTCTGAGGCGCGGCGGCGTTCTATGATGGTTTGAGGAATGACCGCCGCACGACTCACCCTAATTGCCGCCTGCGCCTGGAACGCGGGCGCGCAGGTGATTGAGTTCGAGTCGAACGGGCTGCACTACCAGACGCTCACCCGCGGCGGCCTCACCATCATGTATGCGCACCTGCCCACGGTGCTTAAGGACTACACCGTGTTGCAGGTGGCGGTATCGAACGGGTCGCCGACGGCGTGGACCATCAAGCCCGAAGACTTCCACTTCGAGCGCGAGGCCGGGGAACCGCTGCGGCCCGAACCGGCGCGCAAAGTGGTTGAGCGCATGCTGGACCACGCCGGCCGCAACGAAGTGATCCGCCTGGTGTCCACCTACGAAATGAGCCTGTATGGCTTGAGCCGCATCACGTCCACCAACGGCTACGAGCAGCGGCGGCAGGCCGCGCTGGCTGAGGTCTCATCGGCACGCATCAAGGCAGCCGCGGCCGCTTCCGCCATCGCCTTCGTCAACGCCAAACTTGCGCCGGGCGAATCCACCGATGGCGCGGTGTTCTACCTCACCCACGGCAAGCCGTGGGGCGCCGGACGCCTGCGCGTGCGCGCCGCCGGCGAGGTGTTCGAGTTTGACAAGGACACGCCCCCGGCCGAAGGCGCCGCTAAGTAGCACTGGTTTATCGGTTGCTCCACAGAGCGCGGCCGGCGCCCCAGAGCGTTCCTTCCTTCACTGCCAGCGTGTTGATCAGCGTGTCGGCGGCGCGCCGCCAGGTGACACCGCCATCCTGCGACACGTCGAGTCCATTGGTGCCCGCCGCGAACGCCTCGCTGCCGCGAAAGATCACCGCGGAACGAAAGCCACTGAGAGTTCCCCCTGGCTGCCACGTCTTGCCGCCGTCCCTGGTGATCGCTACGGCTGCCGTTTCATCGTTCGGCCGCTGGTAATCCCCACCCACCGCGATGCCGTGAAGGCCGTCGCGGAAGGCGAGCGAGAAGATACCGGCCGAGGCCGCGTTCCGGCGCAGAGGCGTTTCCACGGCCTCCCACGTAGCGCCCCAGTCTTCCGTGCGGAACAAACGGCCGCCACCCGCGCCGCCGGTGCCAAACCACGCTTTGCCCGCCGGTCCGGTGACCAGGGCCGTGCCGCTGGCGGCGAACGCGGCTTCGCCCGCGCGGGCTTCGGGTGGGTTCGCCACGCGGGCCCACGTCCGCCCGCCATCGGTC
This sequence comes from Acidobacteriota bacterium, assembly GCA_016870915.1. Taxonomy (GTDB): domain Bacteria; phylum Acidobacteriota; class Terriglobia; order Bryobacterales; family Bryobacteraceae; genus VFZY01. The sequence goes on from VFZY01000118.1 coordinate 8,075, forward strand.
GTTCGCATCAGGAACATACGGCGTTGAACGGGGTCACCCAGAAGAAGTCCACGATCGGCATCCCAGAAGGCGATAGCGTCGAAGAAGCCTTCCTTCTCAGGGCTGCGCAGCACCTCCTGCCAGGTGGCTCCCTCATCGGCCGAACGGTAGAGGCGCGATGCGTCGCCGGGGCCGGCACTCATCAGGATCACGGCGGCGCCGGGTGTTTCGACATCCCGGAAGTCGAGCGTACTGACCGGCCCTGCGGGTTGCCACGTCACACCGCCATCGCGTGTGCGAAGCACGGTGCCCTGCGTGCCCGTGGCCCAGGCGTTGCGAGCGTCGCGTGCGGCCAAGCCACGCAGGCTGGCGGTGACGGCGGTTTGCGCGGCCGTCCAGAAGGGCGCAACGCGCCGGAAGGGCATGTTGCGGATGCGCGCCGTTGAGAGGTTGAAACCCTCGGGCGTGAACTCAATAGTGGCGCCGTTCGCGAGGTAGCGGCCGGGGCCGAGTGGCGTGGCCGTCCGGCCTTGCACCCTAAGCACGGAGCCCTTGGCTTCGACGGCGTGGTCCGTGTCCAGTTCGCGGCTGTGGTAGGTGCCGGCGTAGCGATCGACGGGTTCTCTGGTGATGACCGGCTTGACGGTTTGCGGTTTCACGGAGCGCGGCTGGGGTTGGGCGTTGTCGAGATAGAGGTCCGCTACCTGTTCGGAGAGCGCGCGTGGGTTGATGTTGCTGGCGTTGCACAGACACGTGATGCCAATTCCCTGCTCCGGAAACGTGACCAAGTAGGCACGATAGCCATTCAGGCCGCCCGAGTGGCCCACGGTGGCGAGGCCGCGATAGACCCCATGCTGCACTCCGCTCGCGTAGTCCAGTTCCTTGCCCGAGCTCAGCCGCCCGCGTTCGCCCAGGCTTTGGAACAACGGGCTGCGCATCCAGAGCACCAGGTCTTCCACCGTGGTGAAGAGGCCGCCCGCGCCAACCATGTTGTGCGTTGCGGTGTCCACCATGTAGCCGCCATCGCGTGGCGAGTAGCCCAGGGCGCGGTTGGGCACCACCTCCAGACGGTCATCGTGGAAGTGCGTGGAGCGCATGCGCAGCGGCGTGAAGATGCGCTCGGCGGCGAACTGCCGCAGGGACTTGCCTGTGGTGCGCGTGATCAGGACGTTGAGCATGGCGTACCCGCTGTTCGAATACTGGTGCTCGGTCCCGTTTGGGAAGTTGAGGGTGTACTGGCGTGCCAGCATTGCCAGGAACTCGGCATGCGTGAGAACGAAACCGGGGCCGTAGCGGCCGGAGAGGGTGGCCAGCTCAAGATAGTCCCGCAGGCCGCTGGTGTGGTGAATCAGTTGGCGGGGCGTGATGGAGGCGGCGTAAGGTGGAAGCTCGGGGATGTGGCGCGCGATGGGTGCATCCAGATCGAAGGCGCCCGCGCCGGCGGCTAGGATCGCGGAGGCGGCGGTGAACTGCTTGGATACCGAGCCCGCGTAGAAGCGCGTCGGTGGGCCGATGGGGACATTGTGTTCGAGCGTCGCCAGGCCAAAGCCATGCTTGTAGACCACCGTTCCACCGCGAGTGACAGCCACAGAGCAGCCGGGCGTCTCGCGCGTGAAGCGGGCGAAAATGGCGTCCACCTGCTCAGGAAGCGGGTTGGCCGCCTGGAGCGTGGCGCCCAGCAGAGCAGCCAGCGAAGCTCTCATCCGGCAAGGGTCCTCACGTGCATCGCGGCGCCGGCGGCGAGACCGGTGAGGCTGTAGCCGCCTTCGAGCACCGAGACCAGCCGGCCCCCGCAGTGCTGGGAGGCGATCATCATCATGGTGACAGTGAGTTCGCGGAAGTCGTCATCGGTGAGACGGAACCGTCCGAGCGGGTCGCCGAGCCGGGAGTCGAAACCGGCGGAGATCATGACGAGGTCCGGTTTGAAGGCGGCGGCCGCCTTCACCAGGTCCGTCTGGAACACGCGGACGATCTCATCGCGGCCCGCGCCGGCGGCGAACGGGTAGTTCATGATGCGGCCTTCGCCGCGGCCTTCGCCCGTCTCATCGCGCATGCCGGTTCCGGGATACCAGGGGTGCTGGTGCGTGCTGAGGAAGAGCACGGAGCCGTCGCGGTAGAAGACGTCCTGGGTGCCGTTGCCGTGGTGAACATCCCAATCGACGATGAGCACCCTGCCGGCGTTGAACTTCCGCTGGGCATGACGGGCGCCGATGGCGATGTTGTTGAACACGCAGAAACCCATGCCTCGCGTGGGCGTAGCGTGATGGCCGGGCGGGCGCACGGCGCAGAAGGCGTTGCGGGCCTTGCCGTCCATCACCATTTCGACGGCTCGCATCACGCCGCCGGCGGCCTTCAGGGCCACGTCGAGCGAGGCGGGCGAGACCTGGGTATCGCCGGTGGAGAGATCGCGGGCGCCGCTCTGGATGTCGCGCCGGGCGGTGGCGATGTATTCGCGCGAGTGGACCATGGCCAGTTCGTCGTCCGCGGCCACGCGCGGCGCAATGCGGGTCATCTTCTTCAACAGCCCTTCGCGATCCAGCGCTTCGGTGACGGCATCGTAGCGGGCCGGTGATTCCGGATGGCTTGGGCCCGTGGCGTGGAGCTTGTACAGCGGGTCCAGCAGCAGGGCGCTCGGTTGGTCGGGCATGGGTTACTCCACGCTACCAGATGTGACGGACCGCGCCGCCATCAATGTTGATGGACGCGCCGGTGATGTAGCTGGCGCGCTCGGAGGCGAGGAACACCACCATGTCGGCGAACTCATTCGGCTGGCCGACGCGGCGCAGGGGCACGGTGGATCCCCAGCGGGTGCGCATTTCTTCGGCTGTGATTCCTTCGCGGCGGGCGGCAATCTCGGAGGTGGCAATGAGGCGGTCGGTCGCGGTGAAGCCGGGGCAGACGTTGTTCACCAGGACGCCACGTGGACCGTATTCGTTGGCCAGGCTCTTCACCAGACCGGCGACGGCGGGGCGCACGGAGTTCGATAGCACCAGGCCCTCGATGGGCTGCTTGATCGACGTCGAGGTAATGGTGATGAAGCGGCCCCAGCCCTGTTCGGCCATGCGTGGGACGACGTGGTGGGCGAAGTAGACCGTGCTCAGCAGGCTGAGCTTGACGGCCTGCTCGAAGTCCGCGGTGGTGGTTTCCGAGAAGATGGCTCCGCGCGGGCCGCCGCAGTTGGTGACGCAGATGTCGATGCGGCCAAAACGCGCGAGCGCTGCTTCGACGAAGGCCTGCACCTGCGCTTCCTGGGTTACGTCGGCGGCCATCGCCAGCACTTCCACGCCGCATTCGGCGCGGATGGATTGCGCCACTTCGTCCACTGCTTCCTGGCGGCGTGAGCAGATGGCGAGGTGAACGCCTTCACGGGCGAGTCCTTGCGCGACGGCGCGGCCGAGGCCTTGACTGGCGGCGGCCACAAGGGCGATTTTTCCTTTGATTCCGAGGTTCATGGGTGTTTACTTGAGGTGGTTGAGGATGGTTTCGGCGACTGTCTTCCAGTTGGGCCAGCGTGGATCGATGAGTTCGAAGTGGCCGGTGTCGCGGATGGCGATGAAGCCGGGGTGGTCGCCTTGCGCGGCGGCGGCTTCGACGTAGCGTTCGCTCAAGGCAAGGGGCACGATGGTGTCCTTCACTCCGTGGATGAGGGAGGCGGGCTTTCGCAGGGGCAGCATCTCGATGGGCGATGTCGCACGGTAGCGCGCCGGCTGTTCCGTTGGTGAGCCTCCCAGGAGTTGGGCGGTGATGCCCTGCGAGAGGCCGAGTTCGTGGGCCCGCGCAAGATCGGCCACCGGGGCGAGCGCGATGGCTGCGCGCAGGAACGAGATCCGCCGGGCGGCGTAGAGCGCCAGTTGACCGCCGGCGGAGTGGCCGGTGACGGCGGCGCGCGTGAGATCCAGCCGGTGGCTTTCCGCCATGGCCCGCAGGTGGTTGATGCCTGTGATGACGTCTTCGAAGGTTCCGGGATAGCCGCCGCCTTCATCGCCCAGGCGGCGATACTCGAGGCTCCAGGTGGCAACGCCGCGATCGGTGAGAGCCTTGGCCATGTGGCCGATGTGGTCGAGGCTGTAGGCGGCTTTCCAGAAGCCGCCATGGATGACGACGACAACGGGAAACGGGCCGGGGGCGGCGGGCAGGCGGAGCTCGCCGAACTGCTGCGGGGAGTCGCCGTAGTTGATGCGGATGCCGGGCTGCGGCGCCGGGATGTCGAGGATCGATTGGGCGAGCATGACGGCAAGGAACGGCGTGGCCATGGAGACTGGTATTTTACCGTGCCGGAGTTGTTCGATTCCCGATGTGCTACAACGGTTGCCGTGACTCCCGGGGAACTGATCCGTGATAAGTGGCCGGAAGCGTTGGCGGCCCTGCTGTTGCCGATGGCGCAGTTTGCCTGGAACGCGGTGCGGGAGGGGAGCCGGGTTCACCGGAAGCGGGTGCTGCGAGGCCGCATCAAGGATCTGATCTGAACGAGTTTCTCGCCCAGGCCCGGTTGCTGGAACCGGCGCACGGAGTGGATGAGGTTACCGGTGACGCTGTTCGCGAGTTGGACGATGCGGTTCGCGAACTGGCCGTACTCGCCAATCGTCCGCGTGCGCTGGAAGGGGATCCTCGGGAGCGCGCGAACCGCTGGCAGCGCGCGTGTCTGCTATACAGTGCGCGCACGCCGTCGGGGTGGGTACTTCGGGTGGTGTTCTACCTGAGCACGGCGTTCCTGTTGCTGGGCGGGGCCGGCCTTCTCGTTGCGGGGGACTTCGCCGCGCTGGCCGGGTTCGCGGCGGTGTGCGGTCCCGTGGTCTTGGTGTTGCGTGCCACGACGATCGCGGCCGACAAGCCCACCGTGCAGCGGACGCGAAAGCCGTTGGAGCGATGGCTCCTTTTCTACCCGCCGAGGAACTGGCGCGTGGGCCTGGTTCACGGGCTGTTCTTTCTTCTGAGTCTCGTCTGCTCGATAGGCTGGATCATGGCGGTGGTGACTTACGGCTCTGACCCGCAGTGGAGCGACGGGGTGGTGGGGTTCGCGGTGTTTACGGGTGTGATGCTGGCTGTAAGGGGGTGGGCGCGGTCCCTGGATGTGGCGGAGGACAAGCCGGCGGCGGTGGCCGCCGCAAGTGGTCTACGCTGAAGGTTGACCTCGCATCCTCTCTTTTGGGCCTATGTGTCGCTGGCCTCGCTTTGCTTCTTCTGGGGCACCACGTATCTGGGTATCCGTGTGGCGCTGGAGGAGTTCTCGCCGACGGTGTTGGTGGCTACGCGCTTTCTGATCTCGGGGACGCTGATGTTGGGCTTTGCGCGGTGGCGCGGGTCGCATCTGCCGCGGGGGCGCGAGTTGTGGCTGACGGCGGCATACGGCCTGCTGACTCTCGGGGTGGGCAACAGTTGCCTGGCGTGGGCGGAGCAGTTAATCCCAAGCGGCATGGCATCGATCTTCATCACCACGTCGCCGTTCTGGATGGTGGGCCTGGACGCGGCGATGGGCGGGCCGAGGTTGAAGCTGCTTCCCGTGCTGGGCATGTTGGCGGGCTTCGGCGGAACGGTGCTGCTGGTGGGCGAGGGCGCCCTGCGTGAAGGGCTGACCGGGAACACGCTGAAGGGCTTTGTGATTCTTCAGTTCAGCACGGTGTGCTGGGTCTTAGGGTCGCTGTTGCAGCGGCGCCAGCCCACCAAGGCGCATCCCATTGTCGGCGGCGCGGTGCAGCAGTTGGTGACCGGCCTGGCGTTTCTGGGGCCGGCCCTGGTGGCGGGCGAGGGCTCGTTTCACGGCATGACGCCGGGTGTGCTGGCGATCCTCTATCTGGTTGTGTTCGGCAGCATCGTGGGATACAGCAGCTACGTCTATGCGCTGGACAAGCTGCCGGTGGCCCTTGTGTCGCTCTACAACTTCATCAACCCGGTGGTGGCGGTGTCGCTTGGCTGGCTGTTTTACCGGGAGCCGTTCGGGTGGCGCGAGACCGCGGCGATGGCGGTGATCTTCACCGGCGTGACGATTGTGCGTATGACCTCGCGCAAGTAGTCCGCTACTTGGCGGGCTTGGCGAAGACCGAGGCATCGACGCCCGAGTTAACCTTCCATTCGGCGATGGTGCTGTCGAGGAAGGGCGAACCGTTCTGCACAATGACGGCCTTGCCGGGGAGCATGAGTTCGCCGGTCTGCTTGTAGTCCGAGTAACGGAGTTCAACGTCCATGGCGCCTTGCGGCGTGACAGAGCGGTAAGTGAGCTTGGCCGGCCGGCGGTCGGCATCGAGTTCCACCTTCACGGTGTGATCGCCGAGCTTCCAGGTGAAGCTGTTCGCGTCGATGGCGTTGACTTCCGCCTTGCCTTGCGCGGCTTCGCGGAGCAGCCCGATGGCAGCGGTGGTGTGGATGCTGAGAGCCATCTGCTTTGCCATGGCCGGCGGGACGTCGCGGTTCATGGGGCCTTGCTGGATCCAGCCGCCGGAGCCATCCACCACCTGCACGATGCGCGCGACGGGCAGCGTGATGTTTGCGCGGTACTTGTCGGGGTAGAGAACGATCTCCTGAAGTTCGCCGTCGAACGAGCCCTGGGGCGCGCTGAGTTTGGCGGCGCCTTTTGCGGAGATATCCTTCACCTTATTCAAAGCGTCGGCGCCGCCCAAAGCCTGCATGGCGGCGGCCACAAGTTGAGAGCCTTGCCCGCGCGTGGCGGCGGTGGCCGCGGGTGCGGAGGGCGCGGGGCGGCGGAGGTTTGGCTCCAAGGGATCGAGGTCGCCGAAGGGGATGATCTCGGCCTTGCCGAGCCCTTCGATGTCCTTGGCAAAGCCCGACGCGTTCCCGGCTGCGACGATGAGAGTCTTTTCGGGTGTGACGTGGCGCTTGACCGCGGCGAGCACCTGTTCGCGGGTAACGGCCTGCACCTGTTCGCGGTAGGTGGACCAGTAGTTGTCTGGCAGGCCGAACAGGGCGGCGTTAATGATACGGCCGGCGACCGCTTCCGGCGTTTCGACGGCGACGGCGAAGTTGCCGGTGAGGAAGGCTTTGGCTTCCCGGAGTTCTTCGTCGGTGACGGGCCGGTCCAGCAGTTCCTGGATGAGGCCCTGCATCATGTTCATGGCCGTGGCGGTCTTCTCGGTGCGGGTAAAGCTGGTGGCGGAGAGGCGGCCGCCCAGCTTCTGCACGTTGTGCTGGCTGCTGGCGCCATAGGTGAGACCTTCATTGGCGCGGAGCTTGAGCATGAGGCGGCTGTTGAAGCCGCTGCCGAGCGCCTGATTCGCAATGAGCATCGGCAGGTAGTCCGGGTGGTTGCGGGGGATGGTGCGAAGGACGAAGAGGAAGCGGGTTTGCACGGCATCGGGCTTGTCGATGACGATGACGCGGCGGCTGTTTTCGGTCTTGACTTCCGGCGCGGCAGGGCGTTGCCCGTTCTGCTTCCAGGCGCCGAAGTGCTTTTCGGCCTGGGCGAAGGCTTCGGCGGGCGTGATGTCGCCGGCTACGGCCAGATAACTGCCTTCGGGTCCGTAGAAGCGCTGGTGGAAGCTGACGAGGTCGTCACGGGTGATGCCGCGGATGGAGGTGGGGGTGCCGTTGCCAGGCAGGCCGTAGGGGTGGAGGCCATAGATGGAGCGGGCCGCGATGACGGGGGCGAGGAAATCGGGATCCGAATATTGAATCTGGAGGCCCGAGAGTGCCTGCCGGCGCTGCCGGTCGAGCTCTTCCTGGGAGAAGACGGGGTTCAGCACGATGTCGGCGATGAGTTCGAAGCCGAGCCCGGCGTTGGCTTTGAGGAAGGACGTGGTGGCGCGGGCGTTGTCGTCATCGGCGTAGGAGTTGAGGTTGCCGCCCACCTGATCGACCTGTTGGGCGATTTGCTGGGAGGTGCGTGTCTTGGTGCCTTCGCGGAGGAGGCTGGCGGTGAAGGAGGCTACGCCGGTCTTCTTCACATCGACATAGACTCCGCCGGCGGGGATGGTGAGCGTGAGGGAGACGACGGGCAGACGGTGGTCCTCGACGACGAAGACGGTGAGGCCGTTGGGGAGCTTGCGGGTCTGATGCTTGGGGAATTCGAAGGGGCGCTGGGCGCCTGGCGCCGGCGGTGGCTGCTTCTGAGCGAAGAGCGCGGTGGCGGCGAGGAGGATGGCGGTGAGTCTGGTAGGCATTCGGTATTAGGCTCCGGGCTTCTTTTCAGGCATGACGAAGAGGCGCACTTCGTTGTTGGGCGAGAGGTACTGCTGACAGACGCGCTGGACGTCGGTGGCGGTGACGGCCCGGTACTTGGCCACTTCCTTGTTATAGAGTTCGGGGTCAGCGTGAAGGACGGCCATGCGGCCGAGGAGGTCGGCTTTGGTTTGCATGGTCTGGCGTCCGAGGATGAGACCGGCGATGACCTGGTTTTTGGCTTTCTCGAGCTCAGAGGCCGGCACGGGGTCCTTGCGCATGCTTTCGAAGACGAACTGGAGGCTCGACGAGACCTCCTTGATGTTCTTGCCCTGGTTGGCAATGGCGAAGCCGAAGAAGAGGGACGGACCTTCCAGGAAGAGCGCCTGGCCTGAGGCGCTGACGGCCGACTGTTCGTCATAGACAAGGCGCTTGTAGAGGCGCGAGCTTTGGCCGTTCGAAAGAATGTTCGATGCGATCTCGAGGGCGTAGCTGTCGGGGTGGCCTTGAGGCGGCAGCTGGTAGGCTCCGATGACGGCGGGGAGCGGAGCTTTGGGATAGGTCTTTTCGATCTCGGAGAGCGCGGTGCGCGCGGGCTCCCTGGTGGTGACGCGCGGGATGGGGTTGCGGCCGCGCGGGATGGGGCCCATGTACTTGCGCGCGTAGGCGCCGAGTTCCTTGGGGTTGAAGTCGCCGACGACGACGAGCGTTGCGTTGTTGGGGACGTAGTAGAGGTCGAAGAACTCCTTGACGTCGGCGGTGGTGGCGGCATTGAGGTCCGCCATGGAGCCGATCGGCGGATACTTATAGGGATACTCCTTAAAGGTGTTGGCGAGGACATCTTCGATCAGGAGGCCGTAGGGCGGGTTCTCATAGCGGAGGCGGCGTTCTTCCTTCACCACCTCGCGCTCCTTCTTGAAGTTCTCTTCGTTGATGACGAGCGAGGCCATCCGATCGGCCTCGAGCCAGACGACGCGCTCGAGGTAATGGGAGGGGAAGGTCTCCCAATAGACGGTCATGTCGAACGAGGTGTAGGCGTTCATTTCGCCGCCGGCCTCGCGGATGAGGCGGGGGTGCTCTTCGGGGGCGACGTTCTTCGACCCGCGGAACATCATGTGTTCGAAGAGGTGGGCGAAGCCGGTGCGGCCTTTCTTTTCGTCCTTCGAGCCGACGTGGTACCAGACCTGGAGGTTGACGACGGGCCGGCTGTGGTCCTCGATCATGACGATCTTGAGGCCGTTGCGGAGCTGGTCCTTCTGGATGCGGGCGGCCGGAGGGAGGTCCTGCGCGCAGACTGTGGCGAGGCCGGCGAGGGCTGGAATGAGGCAGCGAATGGTATGGCGTGTCATCAAGAAACTCCCATTAAATCGTAGCATTGGCGGCGGTTCGCTCCACCTTGAGGGTGGCGAGGCGGCGCGGGGCCGGGGCTAGTCGGCCAGCAGGTGCAGAATGACGGAGCGGCGGTGCGGGTGGGCACGGTGTTCAAAGACGTAGAGGCCCTGCCAGGTACCGAGGGCCATCCGGCCGCCGAGGACCGGGATGGAGAGTTGGACGCCGGTGAGGGCGGCGCGGATGTGGGCGGGCATGTCATCGGGCCCCTCAATCGTGTGGCGGTAGAGCTTGTTGTTTTCCGGGGCGAGGCGCTCGAAGTGGTCATTGAGGTCGAGCGTGACGTCGGGGTCGGCGTTCTCCTGGATGGTGAGAGAGGCGGAGGTGTGCTGGATGAAGACGGTCAGCAGGCCGGTTGTCACGTTGCATGCCGCCACCCAGCGTACGGCCTGACTGGTGAACTCGTAGAGGCCCTTGCCTTGGGTGGGGACATCGAGCCGGTGTGTGTAGTGGGGCACACCGGCTATTATCCCAGGCCGTGTTTATTCGACCGTGACGCTCTTGGCGAGATTGCGCGGCTGATCGACATCGCAGCCGCGGCGGACGGCGATGTGATAGGCGAGCAGTTGAAGCGGGACGATTTCGAGGATGGGAAGGAGAAGCTCGCTAGTGGCGGGGATGGGGATGACGTGATCGGCCACCTTGAGCACTTCCTCGTCGCCTTCGCTGGCGATGGCGATGACGATGCCGGACCGGGCTTTGACTTCCTGGATGTTGGAGAGGGTTTTCTCGTAGCGGGTGCGGCTCTCTTCGCTATCGGGGTCCCGGGTGCAGATGACGACGACGGGGAGGTTCTCATCGATGAGCGCGTTGGGCCCGTGCTTCATTTCGCCGGCGGGGTAGCCTTCGGCGTGGATGTAGGAGATCTCCTTGAGCTTGAGGGCCCCTTCGAGGGCGATGGGGAAGTGGATGCCGCGGCCGAGATAGAGGAAATCGGCGGCGCGGAAGAGGGTCTTGACCAGCGGGTCATAGACGCCGTCCTGCTGGAGGATGGCTTCCAGTTTGCCTGGGATGCGGAGCGCTTCCTGGACGAGGGCTTTCGAGGTTGCTTCATCGAGCGTGCCGCGGGCCTGGCCGAGGTACATGGCGAGGACGAAGAGGGCGGTGAGCTGGCAGGTGAAGGCCTTGGTGGAGGCGACGCCGATTTCGGGACCGGCATGGGTCATGAGGGTGCCGGCGGCTTCGCGGGTGATCATGGAGCCGACGACGTTGCAGATGGCGAGCGTTTTCGAGCCCTTGGCCTTGGCTTCGCGCTGGGCGGCGAGGGTGTCGGCGGTTTCGCCGGATTGGGAGATGACGACGGTGAGGATGCTGGGGTCGATGATGGGGTCGCGGTAACGGAACTCGCTGCCGTAGTCGACTTCGACGGGAATGCGGGCGAGTTTTTCGATCATGAACTTGCCGGCGAGCGCGGCATGCCAGCTTGTGCCGCAGGCGATGATCTTGATCTGGCGGAAGTTGCGGAACTCCTCGGGCCGGATATCCATTTCATCGAGGAAAATGCGGCCGGTGTCCTGGCCCATGCGGCCGAGCATGGTGTCGCGGACGGCGCGGGGCTGCTCAAAGATCTCCTTCTGCATGAAGTGCTTGAAGCCGCCCTTTTCGGCCATGATGGGATCCCAGAGGATGTGGGAGACAGCCCGCTTGATGGGCTTGCCGGCAAAGTCGGTGAGTTTGACGCCGTCCTTGGTGAGGATCGCCATATCGCCGTCCGACAGGAAGAACATGTCGCGTGTGTGGCTGAGGATGGCCGGGACGTCGGAGGCGACGAAGTATTCGCCATCGCCCAAACCGACAACGGCGGGTGGGCCGTTGCGGGCGGCGACGATCTTACCGGGGTCCGACTTGGCCACGACCGCGATCGCGAAGACACCGGTGAGGCGCTTGACGGCTTCGCGGACGGCTTCTTCGAGGCCGCCGCCGTTCAGCTTCTGTTCGACCAGGTGGGCGATGATTTCGGTGTCGGTTTCGGAGGCGAAGGTGATGCCCTGGCTGATCAACTCTTCCTTGAGCGCCAGGTAGTTTTCGATGATGCCGTTGTGGACGACGACGACATCGCCCTTGGCGCCGCGGTGGGGGTGGGCATTTTCCTCCGTGGGCCGGCCATGGGTGGCCCAGCGGGTGTGGCCGATGCCATAGCTGCCATCGACGGGATTGGCGCGGATGGTCTCTTCGAGGTTGCGGAGCTTTCCCGAGGCGCGGCGGATTTCGAGCAGGCTGCCGCCATTGAGGACGGCGAGGCCCGCCGAGTCATAGCCGCGATACTCGAGGCGCTTCAAGCCGTCGAGGATGATGGGCACCGCGTTCCGGTTGCCGACGTATCCAACAATTCCGCACATAGCTTAATTCTAGTCTTCCTATTCCTCCCGGAATACCTCCGGGCGCACGTTTCCCTGACACTAGTACTATCGGTTCCAATTCTTCTGATGTTATTAATCAGACCGTTGGTTAGTAGACATTGAGTTCAACCTGTGGCGTACACGGTGTCCTTGGTCAGGAAGAACATTTTGATAGTCCAGGGCAGGCGTTGCAGGGATCGTAGGCGCGCCAGGACGGCGCACTTGAGGTCGTCCGCTTGGCGCAGCAACATCCGCCCGATT
>VFZY01000119.1 GCA_016870915.1 Acidobacteriota bacterium
CTGGATCACCACCTCTGGACTCTCGCCCGCTTGCACTCGCTCGACGGCGCGGATGCGGATCTCTTCCAAGGTCTTGTGATCAAGAGATCGGGCATCTCGCTTGGGCATGATCCATTTTACCAGATGTCTACCTACTTATGCACTCATTAATATCTCCGAAAAGGAGCCGGAAAAAGGAAGTGGTTCCAAGTGACCTCCGGTAACAGTGCATTCGCCCGCCGTTGCTAACCTTGCGGCCTGCTCCGGCTCGTAACGTGCGTCCGGCTTAGTCCGGCGATCACAACCACCCGCTCCACGCCGCCGATTAAAGCCGGCAGCGCTTCACCGCGCATGGCGATCACACCTTCTCCAAGCCTTCCGAGGCCAATTCCGTTCGGCGGGCTTTCGCTCGCCCGCAGCGGATCGCTGTCTCCAGGTCTCCGCGGCGAGGTCACCGCTCCTGCCCTGCCTTTCGGCTTTCCACTGTTTGCGTCCCGAAGCCCATCAATGCCATGTTCAAGCTTCCACCTTGCGGTGTCCACCTTCCCATGTCACCTGTTGCCTCACTCGGCAAACCGTGGCTCCAGCCTGATCTCAGGTCTTCGCTCCCCCTCGGGATTTTCGCCCCTCAGGATCAAAGCGCTCAACCTGCTCCCTTGCCGGAGAGCCTGCCACGCCTTCCAACCGGTCCGCCAAGGCTCGCCACCGCCACATCCGCATTGCTGCTTCCGCTTTGGCCTCGCGCCCCGGCTCCGTTTCTTCCGGCCCGGCTCACTGTTCCTTCAACCTCTTGGAACCAAATAGATGATGAACCCAACCGCGAAGAAAGTCAATGGAAAAATGCGGACGCCAGCACTTTTCCACGGTTTTGATGTTGCTGATTCCAGGCAGGTTGGAAGATTCCTGTTGTGGCCTTACTGTGACCGTGCTGTGGATAAATCATCCTGTGCCGGAATTGTTTTTGACTTCGGATTCACGGCCAGCCACAGAACCGCGGAAGCGCCATTGAACACCAGCGCCGCGGCCAGGAACACGGTCCAGCCGCCCAGCCGTTCCAGTAACAGGCCCGCCAGCAGCGGCGAGGCGAAGCCGGCCAGGTTGGACGCGGCGTTCATCAGTCCGGCCGTGGCTCCGCCATTTTCGCCGCCGATGTCGAGCGCCGAAGCCCAGGCCGCGGCCAGCATCAGGTCGGTTCCAATCGCCGCCATCGACATCAGGACGGCAGCCAGTCTGGCATCCTCGCACCACAGGCTTGACGAAAAGAGAGCCGTACCCGCCCCCAGGGAGAGCGTCCCGATCCAGCGTCGGGCTGTCGCCGTTCCCGCTCGCCGTCCCCAGGCGTCGGTCGCCGCGCCGCCCGCTGAATTGGCCAACAGGCCGAACAGGAAGGGAAGGGCCGCGTAGGCCGCGGTCTCCTTCACCTGCATGCCGCGCTGCTCCATGAGATACGTGGGAAACCACGTGATGAAGAACTGCCACAGGAAGGTCAAGCCGAACGCCACCGCGAGCAGCGCCGTCATGCGCCGGGTCTGGAGCAGCGCCCACGGGAACGCCGCCTTCACCGTGCCCTTCTCCGTCGCGGCCCGGGCGGGGTCGCGGTATCCCCACACCCAGATCACCGTCAGCCCGATGCCGAGCGCGCCCAGCACGTGAAACACGTTCCGCCATCCTATCGTCAGCATCAAGGCCGTCGCCACGCCGGGAGCCCAGAACCCGCCCAGGCGTCCGCCGCTCAGAAAGAATCCGAAGGCTGTCGAACGCCGCTCTTCGGGGATCCACACCCGAAACGCCGATGCCACCGCCGGCGACAGGGCGGCCTCCAGTCCGCCGAACACAAACCGGATCGCCACCAGCGATGCCAGGCTCCACGCCACGCCCGTCAGGCTGGTGAACACGGACCACCCGGCAATGGCTGCCGCCACCAGCCATCGGGCTCCATAGCGATCCGCCAGCGCGCCCCAGGGCGCCTGCCCCAGGAAGTACGAAAGGCTGAAGATGCCGAACACCAGGCCCATCTGGCCGGAGGTGAGTTCCAACTCCCGGCGAATGTCGGGGCCGAGTGTTGAGATGGCCGCCCGGTCGAGGTAGCACACCATGTTGGCCAGGACGGCCAACGCCACCACGCGCCGGGACGCGGTCATGCTTTGTACCAGCGAGGGTCCGGCGTCTCGGGGTCCAGGGGCACAATGGGCCGGGCGATGCGGCGCCACGGCAGCGTGCCCAGGTTGGCCGTGCTCACCCCTGGCGTGTCCACCAGGAAGATCTCGCGGGCAATGGGCTCATACGCCGCCCGGAACCCGTTGGGCGATTTCACAACCACGATCTTGCAGTGCACCGGGTCGATGCCGTGGCTGCGGAAAAGCTCGGGGTCGACGGTCATCGATGATCGCTCCGCCACCAGGATCTTCACGCGCCCCACTTCCAGCACCGCGGCGCGCCCCATGTGCGTCTCGATGCCGGTGTTGTAGCCGCGGGCCCGCGCTGTCCATCGTCCGTCGGAGAGCAGCCGAACATAGGCACGCACCGCCACCGGCTGCGAGTTCAACGTGTCAAAGCAGCCGCCCACGGACATCTCCACCGTCCCGCCCACGCCGCACTCGTACGCCTTCGCCACCGCACCCGGGTCCACCAGGAAGATGGCCGCGTCACCCGCGAGCGGAGCCGTCACCAGATGCTTCAGCACCCCGGTGCTATCGCCCGGCGAGCCGGATCCGGTCGAATCGCTGGACTCGGCCAGAACCACCGGGCCGCCATCAATGGCCATTGCCAGGCGGATCGCCGCCTCCGGCGCCACCAGCGTCACGCGGAACTCCTCGCGCGTGCGCCACCAATCGCTGGCCAGGTCCGTGGCCACGCGTTCAGCGGCCTTCCGATCGCCGTTCGTCACCACCACCACGGCGCTGCCCATCTCCGCGATATCCATCCACGGCTGCACGGGAAACAGCGACACCGCTTCCGCCTCACCAGCCGCTTCCAGCGCTTCGGCCGCGCGCATCAGCCGCCCGAAGGGACCGCTCGACGATTGCGAATTCTCTGCGTTCACAATCAGCGGAAGCTTGCGCAGAAACATCGCCGGCCGCGACTCGCCGCGCAGCGCGCGCAGCATCAGCCGGGCCGCCTTCTGGCCCGTCTCGAACATGTCGACGTGCGGGTAGGTGTGGTAACCGACGATCGCCGTGGCATGCTCCGCCATCGCCCGCGTGAGGTTGGCATGCAGGTCTAGCGTCAGGACAATCGGCTTCTTCGGCCCCAGCATCGTGCGGGCCATTTCGAGGATGTGGCCTTCCACGTCATCGGCGCCCTCCGCCGTCTGCGCGCCGTGCATCGCCAGCAGCAGGCCGTCCACTTCTCCGGCGTCGTGCAGGGCCCAGGCGAACATCTCTTCCAGCCGCGCGAAATCGGCCGCCACCAGACGGTTGGCCGTGATGGCCCACAAGGCGCAGACCGGCACAGCCTCCACGCCGGCCGCGTCCAGGATGTTGAGGAAGCCGCCGAATTCGGTGAGCTTGCCCTGATGCCGCGCCCGCGCCGCTTCGCCGGTGACGGGGGAGAAGTCCTCCAGCCGGGTCATCACCGGCGAGAAGGTGTTGCTCTCCTGCAGGATGGACGCAACCGCGATGCGCATGCGGTGTTCTACTTCTTCTTCGGCGCGGCGGCCTTTGGGGCCGGGGCCTTGGAAGCGGCCAGAAGTTTGTCAATCTCGGCGTCGATGCCGGGGCCTTCCATGATCTTCTTCGTCTGCTCGCCGTGCGAGAAGTCGTTGCGGATCATGCCCTCGGCGTCCACCAGGAACAGGTGCGGCAGGTGCACCGTCGGCTTCTGCGGTGTGGCCTTCAGGTACGATGCCGTGACCTGTCCGCAGTCGAACAGCAGCGGGCTGGTGAGCTTGTTCACCCGGGCGTACTCCACCACGTCCTTCAACATGTCGGGCGGCGTCACCACGGAGATCACCGTCACCTTGCCGCCGTACTTCTGCTTCACCCGTTCCAGATTGATCGAGACCGCCTTGCAGTTGGGGCAGGTGGTCTTCATGAACTCAATAAGCACCACCTGGCCGCGGTAATCCTGCGGGTCATGCTGGCGGGCGTTGGCGTCGGGCAGCGAAAAACCGGGGGCGCGGCGGTTGGAAAGTTCACCGGCGCCGAAGAGAAACGGTACGCCCGCAATCAGGGCGAGGAGAGTTTTCATAAACTTCTAACCTAGCACGCGCTTCCGATCGGCCGGGGTCATCTTCTCCGCGGCATAGCGCAGCAGCAGGCGCGGCGCCAGGCGGCCCTCCGTTTCAAGGAACGGCACCACCAGATCGCGGTGTTTGGCGCAGGCTTCCTTGAGAAGCCAGCCGCATCCCTTTTGCACCATCTCATCGCGGTCGCCCAGCAGGCGGCGCGCGATCTCAATCGCCTGCGCGGCCTGACGCCCTGCGCGCACCTCTTTCACCAGCGCCACGGCGGATGACCGGCGCTGCCAGCGGTTCCCGGACGCGGTCCACGCCGTCAGCCGTGCGCTCAGTTCAGGCGCCGCTGCGATCGCCGCGGCAAGCGGCAGCGTGCACACGGCATCGGTCTGCGCCCAGTTTTGGACATAACGTGTGATCCAGCCCTCGCAGGTCGCGAACTCCGCGATGCCGCAGCGCTTGCCGAAACGGCCCAGCAGGTAACTGGCCACGATGCCGTCCTCGCCAAACGGCGATTCCCAGAGAGCGGTGGCGAACGCGTTGCGCTCAGCCGCGGGCCATGCTTTCACCGTGCGATAGAGATCGGCGCCGAGTTGCCGAAGATCGTCCGCCCGGGCGCCGCGCAGTTCCACCGGACCCTTGAAGAACCGCTGCATGCTGGCGGCATGGTCCGGTGAAGCCATGGCCTCAAGCCGCAAGCGGGCCTGCGCCAGGAGTGCTTCCGTTGTCAACGGCTGCCGCCTCCAGTCTCAACTGGCGGCGGTCACCTTGTTCTTCAACACACCGATGCCTTCGATCTCCACTTCCACCGTGTCGCCGGGGCTCATCTTGGCGGTGGACCCCGGAGTTCCGGTGAAGATCAGATCGCCGGGCGTGAGCGTCACGTAGCGGCTCACCACGCTGACGATGGTCTCGCAGTCATAGAGCAGGTCGGAGGTGGACTGCTTCTGCACCACTTTGCCGTTGAGGCGGGTCTGCAGAAGCAGGTTGCCGTAGTTCAGTCCCCGCACCAGGCAAGGGCCGTACGGGCCGAACGTATCGGCGCCCTTGGCGCGCCACCACTGCAGATCCTTCTTCGCGCCGTTCTGCCACTCGCGCTCCGAGACGTCATTGCCGCAAGTCACGCCGAAGATCACGTCCTTGGCCTGCTCCTTGGTGATGTTCGAAGCGCGCTTGCCGATGGCGATCACCAGTTCGCCCTCGTAGTGGACGTTGGTGGAATCGCGCGGCAACACGATGGCCGCTTCCGGGTCCTGCTGGCAGGTGATGGGCTTATAGAAGATCTCGGGCATGGGCGGCGGCACCCGGTTTCCCAAATGGCTCTTGTAGTTCAGCCCGACGGCCAGAATCTTGGGCGGATTGCCGGGCGCGAGCAGCTTCACTTCGCTCAGCTTCGCCTTCACGCCACCCACGCGGTGGTTGCCGTAGAGGTCGCCACGAACCTCGCGAATGCTCTCGCCTTCCAGCACGCCCCACGCGGCCGCGCCGCCCTTGGTGTACCGGACATACTTCACCGGGCCAGTCTGAGTCTGAGCCGCGCCTGCCGCGGTGGTAGTCAAAGCCGCGCCAATCACCTGGCGCCGTGTGGTCTTCATAGGTCGATTCTCCTTGCCGACTCTGCATTGTACACCCTCACGCCACATCCGTTGGCGGGCGCTATCATGGATCACCATGGCCGAAGATCAAGTCAAACTCTGGATCACGATTGCCGAGGCCGTTCCCAAGGCCGTACTCTTCCTCGCTGTGATGGTGCTGGGCATTGTGTATCGCCGGGAGATCTCGCAGCTTTTCCGTCGATTGGAGGGCATTGACGCGGGCCCGTTGAAGTTCTCGCTCAAGGACTTCGAGTCGTGGGCCGCCGAGAGCAGCAAGGACCGTGACCTGAGCATCACCGGCGAGGCGATTGAGGCGGCCATGAACCGCGCCCGCCGCTCCCGCGATGCCTTTGCCGGGCTGAAGATTCTCTGGGCCGACGACGTCCCGGAGAACAACTTCCGGGAACGCCGCGCACTGGCTTCGCTGGGCGCGCAGGTCACCGTGGCGCTGGACAACGCGGAAGCGTGGGGCCTTCTTCGCCGCGCCGAGTACGACATCCTGATCTCCGATCTTGGCCGCGACAACAAGGAAGACCCGAAAGAGGTCACGGCGCGTGCCGCGGCGTACCTCTATCAGCCGGCCGTTGTGTTCTACGCGATGCGCATACCGGACCCCATGCCGCCGGAGGCCCTTGGCGCCGCCGTGGCTCCCGACAAGCTGATCCACCTGGTCACCGACGCGGCGCAGCGCCGGCGTTGGACTGCTCCCGAGTGATGCATGCTTACCGGCGCGAGGCCACAAAGCGGGCCAGCGTCTCCAGGTTGCGGGCAAAGGTGGCCGAACGGATGATCCGCTCGCGCGGCGGTTCGGCGCCGTCGTAGATTTCCACCGTCGTGTTCTCCGGCAGCGGCATGGTCTGGTTGCCCACGCGCATGGTGAGTGCGCGGCCCGCAAAGACGGAGACCAGCCGGTCCGCTTTGCCGATCTGGCCCTCTTCGGTCCAGGCGCCCCGATGGTCAAGGCTGGCGATCAGGGAGGCCACACGCGCGGCTGAGGGGTTGCCCGGCGGGTTGTCATGCCAGGGGGAAAGCCCGTGCAGCGCGTCGGGCCGCCGCTCGGTTCCGGGCGCCGCGCTGCGCAGGCGGTTGTACTCCGCTTCGATCCGTTCGAGCCCGGCCCCGCTCACCAGCACACCGTAGTGCGTGATCACCGAAGCGTCGTCATAGGAGACCTCGTAGCCGCCCACCAGATTCGTGCTGCCGCCGCGAGCGCTGATGCGCGTGCCTTTGGTGATGTAGAGCGGCCGGTTGGTGCGCAGTTCGTAGAAGCGGGCCAGCACCGGCTGGCCCTTCGGAATGCGGCGGCGGGCCTCGGAGGGGTTCGGCGATTCCGGCAGCACGCTGCGCTTCAGATAGTCGAGCGCGGGCTTCACCGCGTCCAGGTACTTGCGTTCGCCGGTCTCCCGATAGAGCACCATCAGGATCCTCATGATGCCCACGGATTCGCCGCCGGTGACGGAGGGCGGTTCGAAGACGCGCGCCCAGGCGGGCTGCATGTTGGCGTCGTACTGCTGCGCCCAGGCCGGCTGCGGTTCCGGCATCTGCGCCAAAAGGATGAAGCCGCCGCCGCGTTCAGCCACCGCCCGATAGTCGGGGCGGTTGTAGATGCGCGAGGCTTCCAGGAACAGGTCGATCATGTCGGCGTGGGTGTTGTCGTTGAAGGTGTAGTGCTGCTGGTACACGGGGCCGGGCCACTGCCGCGGCCAGGAGTCCGGATAGCTTGCCTTCTTTGGCTGGTGCCCATCGCCGCCGCCGGCCGCGAAGAAACGCTGCGGCCAGGCTCCGTTCGGATACTGCGCCTCCGTGAGTTTGGCCAGAGCATAGATGGCCGCTTCGTGGATGGCGGCGTCGGCGAACTTGAGCGCGCGGTCCGTGCGCATGAGCAGACGCAGCGTTCCCTGGGTGGTGTTGTCGTCGAGGTTGGTGTAGGGCTGCGACCAGTCGCGCGCTCCGGCGGGACGATGCGCCGCCTGGCAGTTGTCATCCACGCGATAGGGATAGCGGCGCCGCTTGGCCGGGTCGAACTCCGTGACGTAGTCCCAGCCGCCGGAGCAGTGCTGGCCGCGCACAATGGCGCCGGCCGTGCGGCGCGCGGCGTCCAGATAGAAGCTGTCGCCGGTGGCCTCCCACGCTTCCAGGAATGCCATGCCGGTCACCGGTGTTCCCTCGCGCTGGTTCTCCGCGGTCTGGAGGCCTTCGCCGTGCTCGGAGCGGCCATAGCTCAGGTTGTCCGCGTAGGAGAAGTGGTAGCCGCCGTGGGGCGACACCTTCTCCACATAGAATGCCGTGGCGCGCCGCATGGCTTGCAGCGCCGCTTCCTTGGTCTGCGACGCTTCCTTAGTCTGCGAAGCGGCCAGGGCCGCGGCGCCCAGACCCGCCATCATCACTCGCAGTGTCATCAGAAACCTGCCCTGATGCCAACATACGCTGAACGCCCGGGTGAGTCTACGCCCGAGGCGTGTGTCCGGTAGTTCCGGTCGAACAGGTTCGACACGCCAAACATCAGCGTGATCGATTCGTTGAGCGGGGCGCCGCCCCGCACGTCCATGGACAACCATCCCGGCGTGCGCCGAAACAGGGGCACACGCGTAGCGTCACCGGCCACGCGCACGCCTTCAATCACCGCGCCGAGCGGCAGAACACGATTCTGAATGCCCGCCAGCGTCTCACCGGTGGGCACGAAGACTCCGTTGCGGATGAACGGGCGGATGAGATCGCCCTGGAACAAGGCCGCGATATCCTGGCGCCGGCGTGATGCCCCGATGCGCTCGTCGTCGATGTCGCCGTTGTTCAAGCGGCGTTGCGCGCCGGAGAATTGCCCGCCGGCCTCGATCCACAGGGAGCGGCGCGAAGGCACGAAGCGCAGCCAGAGCGAACCCTGCTGCGGCGGAAGCCGGCGCACGGGGCGGTTGGGGTTCAGATCGCGGCCGGCAAGGAAGGAGTACGCTCCGTTGACCTGCCACCGCGCCGAGAGCTGATAGCGGGCCATGGTTTCAGCGCCGTAGTAGAGCGTGCGGCCGTCGTTGACGAAGACCTTGAGGGCGCGCGGGTCGAACTCCGTGGCGACGGTGGCAAGGCCGGCGGCGCGGTGTGCCGGCGTTGGCGTGATGAGGGTGACAGGGAATCCGGCCACGCTTGAGGGCACGTTCGCGGCGGAGAACAGGGCCGTGCGGCGGATGATGGGATCCGCGAGGCGCGATCCGAAGACCTGCGTTCGGGCGAAGAGACGTTCGGACTGGAAGGACAGGCCGGTCTCAAGGCTGGTGGCGCGCTCGGGGGAAAGGCTCGCGACCGGGCGGCCGGAGGACAGCGCGCCTTCGCTGGCATCGACGCCGTAGAAGGCTCCCAGGGGCGCCAGCGTTTCGGCGGGCACCTCGAAACCCTGGTCCGTCCGGCCGAGCGAGCCGAGGTCCTGCACGTTGGGTGCGCGGAAACCGCGGCCCGTGTGGACATGCCAGAAGACGTTCCGGTGCAGGCGGAGGGAACCGCTGAGGTTGCCGGTGAGGTCGCGGTATGCGCTGAAGGTGTCCACCACGCCCAGCGGCCGGCCCGCGGCGGTGATGTTCCGGCGGGCGAAGGTGGCGAAGGTGACGCGTGTGAACCGGCCGCCGGCCAGGATTCGCAGGCGGCCATTCCAGAGCGTGAAGGTGCTCTGAGCGAACAGGCCCTGGGTGAGATATCGGCTGCCGTTGGGATTGACGGCGCGGAACTGGGTGACGGCGCCGGTGGCCGGGTTGGTGTCGAAGCGCGTGGCCGCGATGCCTTCGTGGTACACCTCGCCTCCGAAGACGAGCGCGGCCCATCCGCCGGCGTGGGTGGCCGCCTGCGCGGTGTAGCCCAGGGCCGTCGTGCGGCTCTCCTCATCGGTGATGGTGTCGGTGCGGCGCATGGCCTGGAGGCGCGATCCGTCGGTTTGCGAGTTGACGGAGAAGGTACCGGAGAGCGTGTCGAGCCCGGCCCAGCGGGCC
The DNA here is from genome assembly GCA_016870915.1 of Acidobacteriota bacterium. Classification (GTDB taxonomy): domain Bacteria; phylum Acidobacteriota; class Terriglobia; order Bryobacterales; family Bryobacteraceae; genus VFZY01. Next base: position 9,717 of record VFZY01000119.1, read on the forward strand.
TTCTCATAGCGGGTGTAGAAGAAGTCCAGACTCTGGGGCGCGAACTCGCTGATCAGCCGGCCCTGGCCGCCCCAGATGTCGCGGTGATTGCGCGATCCCGACTGTACGCCGCGCTGGTAGTTGATGGTCAGGCTCTGGTCGGCGTCCGGCCGGAGGGCGAACTTGGCGATGGCGCCCGGCTGGGTGAACGCAGTCTGTGGAAGCCGTGAACCGAGCAGATCCCGCACTTCGGTTCCTGAGAGCCCGAAGTAGCGGGTGAGCACATTTCGAGAGTCCAGGCCGCCGCCCGCCCGGAGGTTGTTATGGCGGCGGCCGGAGCCGCCGAGGAGCAGCGACCAACGGTCCGTGCCGAGGTCGAGGCGGGCACTTCCGGTGGCGGAGGCGTCGGCGGTGCCAGAGAGCAGATTCAGGCTGCCGTGCCTCGCCAAACCCTTGCCGGTGTGCGGGCGTGGCGTAAGCGTGAGCATGTTGACCGCGCCGCCGAGGGCGTCGCTGCCGTAGGCGGAACTGGAGGGCCCAAGGACCACTTCCATGCGTTCCATCTGGCTGGGGTCGGCGTACGCCAGATACTGATTGGGGCCGGAGCGGAAGGTGGAGACGTTGTAGCGGACACCATCCACGAGGAGCAGGGTCTGGTAGCCGGTGAGCCCGCGGAGGAACGGCGAGGCGTGGGCGCTGGTGGTCTGCTGCACCATGGCGCCGGGCAGTTCGGCGAGCGCGTGTCCGAGCGTGGAGAGGGGCCGGCGGAGAAACTCGGTTTGACTGACGCTCATGGCCATGCGCGGGCTGGCGGATTCCTCTTCCACCGAGCCGCGGGTGGCGGTGACAGTGAGGCTGGAGCGCACGGCGGCCAGGCTCAAGCGGATCCGCAGCGGCTGTTGAGCGGGCAGCCCGATCACCGTTTCCAGGGCTTCGAATGCGCGCGCCTGCACCCGCAGCCAGGCGTTGGTTCCGGGCGGGTCCGGGAGTGTGAATTCGCCCTGATTGCCGGTTTCGGCGGCGGCCAGAGGAGCCATGCCTGTGCCCAGTGTGACGACGGCGCCGGGCACCGGGCGGTCCTGCGCATCGGTGACGGTGCCACGCACGGCGGCGAGGGCCGCGCAGGGCAGCAGGAGCAGCAGGGCACGGGGCATGGTTTCCTCCTTTCTTTCTTTTCGTTCTTTTCGGCAATTTGATGGTGCGCCGGATCGACACGGCCGCCGTTGATCCTGACGCCTTCGGATTCAAGGCGAAGGCGCTGTTCCAGGCCGCTTGCCCCGGGCAGCCGGATTTTTCCGCCGGCGCCGACGACGCGGTGCCAGGGCAGTCCTTCGGCGTTCTGAAGCGCCCACACGACCTGCCGGGCACGGCCGGGGAAGCCGGCTGCTTCCGCCACCTGACCGTAGGTGGCTACAGCGCCGCGCGGAATCCTCCGGATGACTGCGCGCATCTCCTCGAACATAGCTCCTCGGGCTCTCCACTTGACGCCAAGGTCTGGCGGGAATCCGTCGGAGTCGAACCGACCAGCGGCTGTAACAACCGCTCAGCGGCTTTGAAGGCCGTGCCCACCACCGGATGAATTGGACTCCCACCCGTTATGATGACACCGGGCGGGGCCGGATTGCTCAGGCTGAGGCCTTAGCCCGTCCGGGGGTGTGTTCCGCGGGGAGCTTGCGGCGAACCCATTCCTGGTAGTACCGGTTGCTCTCGGGGGTCTGACCGGAATCGAGGGCCAGATTCGGCGCCGCGCGCAGTTTGCCGATGGACTGGAAAGCCCGAAGGGCTCCATGGCCGAGGCCCATCTTGCGCAGGTGATCCTGAACGCGCAGGGAGTGAAGGATGTAGTAGCCATCCTTGGTTTCCTCGGCTTTCAGGAAGGCGAAGTTCAACGTCGCCATGGCGTCAGGCTTCCAGGGGTTGGAGACTTCGAGACGGCAGACGTAGGTGTCGCCGGGCCCGATCTGTGCCAGGCGCCGCTCGATCGGGTTCATGCCCTCTTCGCCCTTTTCCACAATGATGGTTGCGACATTGAGCCCGAGGGCGTTTTCGGCGAACACCTGAAACCGCGCGCCGTAGGTGCTGCGGGACACGGCCCAGGCAATGCGGACGGTGGGTGCCATGTCCAGTGTTTGAAGAGGTTCATCCAGCCGCGATTGTCAGGATGGGAGGAGAAGTCTTCGAGCTTGAGATCGATGTAGACGTCCTCCATGAGTTGGAGGAGTTCCTGGGACAGGTAGAAGGCTTTTCGGAAGACGACAGGATCGGCGGGCAGGTCACCGGTGACGCCCTTGGTTGAGCCGGCCCCGGGGACGATCTGCTGCCATTCGGGGAAGAACTCGGGGTCGAGGAACGCGAGCTTGGGGTCGCTGCCGATGCGTTCCCAGAACTTCTTGAGGGCTTCGGTGTGGCGGGTGAAGTCGGCTGAGCCGGCGGCGGGGGCCATCCAGCGCTGGCGCAGGGCCACCATGAATTGGCTCCAGTCGATGGCGCCGTGGTGTTGGCATTCGTCAACCGCGGCCTGCATGGTGGTGCGGCCGATGTGAAAGCCGAGGTTACGGTACGACTCGAACTGGTTTTCGGAGAAGAACTGGTCTCCCGTGGATTCGTGGGGGAACGTGGGGGATGAGGCGCGATACTGCATGATGTCGGCGGGCTCATCGCCGGTGACGGAGGACTTGATGTAGAGCAGCACGCCCTCATCGCCTTCGGGATAGAGGATGCGGCCGACGGCGCAGTGGGAGCGGCTAAGACCGTTCGAATCTCGCTGGCCGATGCCATTGACATCGATGCGGACGATGATCTGAAAATCGATCCAGGCCTTGCGGATCAGGCCGGCGAGGCTTTCAAAGGTGAGATTGGCGTCCTGTTCGCCGTCGCAGGCGATGATGAATCTGCAGCGGCGGCGCAGGAGTTCGTAGACGGCGAGGTTTTCGAAGTGGCCGCCGTCAGAGAGGTAGACGTGCTTGGAGCCGGCTCCGGCCGCGCCGGCCATTTCCTTGACGAGATAGCGAAGCTGGAAGTGGGGGGCTTTCTTTTTCCAGGCGTCCATGGCGGGATTGGGAACCCACCAGCCGAGGCGCACGTTGAACATGGTCATGAGAAAGGCGACGGCGGGTGAGGTATTGAAGCCCATGTTGGGGCTGGCGGCGGCGCCCGAGATGGCGATGGCGGTCCCGTAGAAGGTGTTCTTGCGGTACTCCCTGGTGGGCCGGAATGCATCCTGGCTTCCGCCGTGGGGGTCCGCCGTGCCGCAGTAGAGCGGGGTGAAGATGAAGTTCTGGGCCTGGCGTTCCTGGACGTCAAGATCACTGTCGCCGCCCCGATTGAGCGCGGTGTTGATGATGGGGTACGGGCCCTTATAGCTTTCGTCGCCCAGATCGGCGGCGAGATCGGCGATGCGGACGTCGACGTCGGCGTTGAAGCCGGTGAACGGCTGGCTCCTGGCGCGTTCTTCGGCCTTGAGAGAAGCTCCGAGGAACGCGCGCACCAGCCTGTTGCGGTAGAACGGGTTCATCGAGAACTCGTTCAGATCGAAACAGAGCCACGCGAAGGTGCCCAGGGCGGAGATTACTATCAGCACGGGCCACGGAGAAAAGCGTTCCACGGCGGTGGAGACGCCCAGGCCCACGGAGAGGATCAAGAGCGCGATGAATGCATAGGCGCCGTAGTCGGCGACCAGGGACATGACGCCGCCGGAGTTGCCGTCGGTCTTGTCGCTTTTGCCGGAAACGATGGCGGTGCCGATGAGCCCAAGTATGCCGGCCGCGCCGGCGGATTGGATGGCGGCGCTGAGGCTTTGCCAGCCTTGAATGAGCCAATAGGGGCCGGGAACGGCGGCGATGCCGAGCACGGAGTAACTGAATGAGAGCACTGTGAGCCACGCGGTGAAGCGGCTCCACCATTCGCGGCGGAGGTCATCCATGTCGCGGCCCATGGCTCCGATGTGGAGGGTGAGGATGCCGCAAAGCGTGAGTGTGACCAGGGGCGGGCCGAGGAGCGGCCACCAGGGTTTGGGCATCCAGCAGCACTGGCCTTCCACGTACGCGGCCGCGGCGAGAATGAATGCGCAGCCGGCGGCCCCGGCGGCGCCAATCATGATTGCGGCACGGAGCCCGGCGGCGGGCTTGCGAGCGACCCATCCGCCCGAAAGGCCCATGAAGAAGAACAGGCCGCCGGCGACGAACAGGGGCGTTCGGCTGGCGGGTCCTTCGACAGCCCACCACTTGGCCGCGGAGGCAAGGGCGAGCGAGGAGAAGAAGATGAGGCTTGCGATTCCAACGACGCCCCCCTGGCCCAATCTCGACTTGGGGCCGGCGTTTGCCACGGCCAGAATGAGGCCAAGCGTAAGGAAAACAGCGCCGGCCGCGGCGCCGGTTTCGTGCGTTCCGGCGAGCCAGTCCGAGAGGGGGTGGATCCCGTGACCGCCGGTGAGGACCAGGGCGATGGCGAGCACGACAGCCATTTGAATGAGCAGAGTGTTTCTGATCCAGATGGTGGCGATGCTCCAGGTGTCGGCGCTGAAGAAGCCGGTGCGCGGGGCGAGATACCGGCTGTACTGCCGGAGGTGCCTGACGGCGTAGCCTTTTTCGGGACCGTCCGGCTGGTCGCGTTCGCGGGTGAGAAACTCCGCTTTCTCCACGTCCCTGGTATCTTTGCAGCGGCGGAAATAGTTGGTGACGAGCCAGCCGCCGATGTAGCCGCCGCCGGAGACGGTGGAGAGGTATTGGACGTACTTCAGCAGGCCGAGGGACTGGAGCGCCTGAAGGATGCCAAGATTGAGCGTGGCGGAGCGGATGCCGCCGCCGGAGAAGGCGAGGCCGACCGTGGGATCGCTCTCCTTGATCCCGCGGCTATCGCGCAGGCGGTCGATCCAGGTTTTCTCTTCGGCCTGGACTTCTATCCACGATTTGGCTTCTTCGGACATGAGTTCTCCTCCCGCCTGGGCGGCGTAGCAAGTTATTATACGTGACTGCCTTTGACATTCCGCCTACAGACGGCGGATTCGGAGGTTGCGGAACCATGCGTCGCCGCCGTGGTGAGTTATGACGATGGGATACGCCTTGGCCGGATTCCGGCGCAGTTCGTCGAGGTGAGCGGGCTTGGGGATGTCGGGCCGGGTTTCGCGTTCCATGGCGGCGCGGAGGGCGGGGCTTTCGAGATCGGCCTCCATGACGCGGGCGCCGTTGAGCCAGTGTTCGATGCGGCGGCCGGAGACGCGGATCTTCGCGCCATGCCATGTGTCCGGCTCAAGGCGCGGCACGTTGTGCGGCGGGGCGAACAGATAGAGGGCGCCGGTGGAGTGAGCGGGCTTGAGTTTGCCTGTGGGGTCATCGATCAACTGGAGTTCGAAGCCGAGGGCTTTGGGCACATCGGGATCGAGGCGTCCGGTGGCGGGGTTGGGACGCATGCCGAAGACGAGATACTTGACGCCACTATTGACGCCGGGGGCGAGCTTCCATTCGAACTCGAGTTCGAAGTTGCGGTATTGCGCGGCGGTGCAGATATCGGCGCGCCCCCCGGTGGGGACGGAGTGAATGGCGCCGTCTTCGATCTTCCAGCCGCTGGAGGGGAACACTTCGCGGCTTTGGGTGCGCCATCCGGCGGACGTGCGGCCATCGAAGATGTTTTCCCACGGCTGCGCGAGGGCGGCCGCGGCGAAGAGGAAGACGATAGCGCGCATTAGAACTCCACGCGCAGGTTGATCTGAATGACACGGCTCAAGCCACGCTGCGAGGTGACCCGGCCGAAGTTGGTGTTGGTGGGATCGGTGTTGGGTCCCGAGAAGTTGGTGTGGTTGGTGGCGTTCAGCAGGTCGACGTCAAAGGTGGTGCGCAGGCGTTCGGTGATGCGGAAGGTGCGCTTGATTTTGACGTCCCAATTGCGGATTCCGTCCTCGCGCAGGTTGGCGAGGCGGGTGGGGAAGGCGCGGGTATGGAACTGGCCGGGCTGCAGGGCGGCGCGGCCTTCAAAGCCGTTGAAGCCGTTGGGGACCGCGCCGGCGCCCTGGTAACGGATGCCGGGATTGAACCAGGTGTGGATATCGGACTTGTTGACGTTCGAGTGATCGAAGAGGGCGTCGATGGTGTTCATGTCGCCGTAGAAGAAGCGGTTGCCCCAGCCGGTGGGACCGCCGTTCTGGAACTGGTAGACCCAGCTCAACTGCCAGCCGCCGGCGAGGTGCTGGAGGAGGCCGTTGTTTGCGAAGCGCTTGCCTTTGCCGAAGGGGAGTTCCCAGATCATGGTCCAGACGAGGCGGTGGGGGCGCAGGGCGTCCTGCGGGCGGTCCGAGGGGCGGGCGTCGAACTCGTTGTGGTAGTAGTCCTGTTCGATGCCGTGCGCGTAGGTGTACATGAAGGAGGACGCGAAGCTGCGCGAGAAGCGCTTTTCGAGGAGCAGTTGGAGATCGTGGTAGCGGTTGCGGCCGCGTGCATCCTTGAAGTCCACGCCGGGGCGGAGCCCGGAGAGGCCGTTCATGTTGGGGAACTGGCGGAGAAGCTGGTGTTTGCGAATGTTGGCGGAGGTGAAGAATCCGAGGGTGGAAAGGTAGTTGTAGACAAGCGGATTCTGGGTGCGCAGCGCGGTGAGGTTCGAAAGCTGGAACGGGTTGACGAGGTTGCGATTGAGGTCGTCATCGAGCGCCTGATTGCGGGTGTTGCCGGTGGCCCAGTACTGGCTGGGGAGGAAGCTGATGTTCTGGCCGACTTCGATGCGGGAGAACGCGCCATTGTAGGAGGCGTCGAGCACGACATCGCGCATGATTTCGCGCTGCACACCGATGCGCCAGCGCTGCTGGTTGGCGGGGATGAAGTTGCGTGGCGTGAAGCCAAAGCCGCGCCCTTGCTGGATGATGGGGCCGAGGGTGTTGCCGAAGGGCGTGTCGAAGCGGGTGCCGTTGGCGCGGACGGGGAAGGGGTCCACCATGGGGTTGCGGGCGGCGGTGAGGTTGCCGATGTCGCCGAGACCGCAGCAGAAGGAGAGGCCGCGGTCATTGGTGATGATGGTGCTGGTGGGCTGGCTGTAGCCGTTCTGGCTGGGCGTGGAGTTGTTGACGTTGAGGACATCCTGGTACGCCGACCAGCCGCCGCGGATGACGGTCTTGCTGTTCAGTTCATAGACGGCGCCGAACTTGGGCAGGAAGGTGTGGTTGCCATTGGTGAAGGCGCGATGGGGCTGGCCGAGATAAGCCGAGCCGCCGAGGAGCTTGAATTGGGAAGCCGGCATTTCGGCGATGGGGCTGCGTGCGTAGGCGGCTTCGACGGCATCAGCGAAGGGCGGGCGGTAGCCGAAATCGAAGCCGCCGGCCAGGCCGCGGTTGAAGCGTTCGGTGGAGCCGTAACCACGTTCGTAGCGGAGGCCGAGTGTGACTCGGAACCGGTTGGAGAGGCGCCAGTCATCCTGCACATAAAGCGCGCGGTAGCGGGTGGACCAGTAGGCCGTATCGTTGGTATCGATGCTGATGCCACTGGGAAGGCCCATCATGAACGCCGCCCAGCCGAGTCCCAGCGTGGATGCGGTGTTGGTGTTGTCGGCCTGGCGCGTGAAGTTGTTGTCGAAAGAGAAGTTGCCCGAAGAGTTGCCGGGGCCTTCGGAGGTGCGCCAATAGGCGCGTTCCTGCCAGCCGTACTTGAGAGAGTGGCTGCGCAGAATCTGGGAGTACTGGACTTTGATTTCGCCGGTGGTGCCGCGGGTGCCGATGGCGGGGTAGCCATCGCCGACGCTTTCCACGCCGGCGATGTTCATGCGGGGCAGGGCGGTGTATTGATCGGCTTTGGTGTCGAGGTATTGGGGGAGGCCGACGTCGCTGGGTTTGTAGCTGACCTGGATGGGGCGGACGGAGCCTTCATTGAAGCGGGTCCAGGAGACGCCGAGGTTGAGGAGGCTGCTGGCGCTGGTGGTCCAGATGTATTCGCCGCCGCCGCCTTTGTTGATGCGGGTGAGGCCGTTGGTGTGGAGGCCGCGCCGGGTTTCATAGGTCCAGTCGTACTCGTCGGCGAGGCGGTGATTCCAGTACCAGCGGCCGAAGACGCGGTGGCGTTCGGAGAGGTTGTAGTCGACGCGGTTGACGAGGGAGTTGAAGCGTTCGTCCTTGGGCATGGCGAGCGCGTAGTAGTTGTTGATGCCTTCGCGGTTGACGAGGCCGGGGATGTCGTTGGGCTTGGGGTAGAGGGGCTCGTAGAACTTGTAGACGGGGTTGAGAACGGGGACGCCGCGATTGCCGGGGAAGGGCGTGCGGAGGACGCGGCCGGTGGCGGGGTCGAGGCGGGCGGAGCGGGGGTCGTAGACGGTGAAGCGGACGGGGTCGATGGCGAGGAGGTCAGAGAAGTCGCCGGTGCGCCAGGCGACTTTGGGTACAGTGCGATTGATGGAACTGGTGGTTTCGGCTTTCGACTGATAGATGCCGTTGTAGCTGAAGAAGAAGAACAGTTTGTCTTTGCCGTTGTAGAGTTTGGGGATGCGAACGGGTCCGCCGACGGTGCCGCCGAAGTTGTTGGAGCGGCCGGTGGCCTGCCGCTGATCGTTGGGGCTGAGGCGGCCGCGGCGCACCTGTTCCTCGAAGGCGAGCCGGGTGAAATGCGGGGTGGCGTTCCAGCGCTGCTGCCAGTGCTGATCGTAGAGGGTGCCATGGTAGGCGTTGGTGCCGGCCTTGGTCATGACATTGACGGTGGCGCCGGAGGTGAAGCCGGCGGAGGCGTCGGCATTGAAGGTTTCGGCACGAAACTCCTCGACGGCATCGGAGGGCGGGACGAAGCCGACGCGGCGGCCGGTGCCGGTGACGGGGGCGCCGTCGATGGTGTACTCATTGGAGCCGACGCCGCCGGCGACGTTGAAGGCGGAGGTGCCGCCGTTATCGAACGCGCGGCGGTATTCGGGCTGGCCGGTCCACTGCATGCCGGGAGTGAGGGTGGCGAGGGCGAAGGGGTTCATGTCGCTGAAGGGGAGCTGCATGATCTGGCGCTGATCGATGATGCGGCCTCCGGAGGCGGTGGTGGTGTCGAGGAGCGGGGCTTCGGCGGTGACCTGAACGGTTTCGGCGGCCTGGCCGACCTGGAGCTGAATGTTGAGATCGAGGCGGCCGGCGACGTTGAGGGTGAGGCCCTGCTGGACGTGGCGGCGGAAGCCGGCGGCTTCGACGGTGACGGTGTAGCTGCCGGGGTTGAGAAGGGTGCCTTCGAAGTAGCCGGTATCGTTGGTGCGAAGGTGGATGGCGCGGTTGGTATCGGAGTGATTGAGGGTGACGGCGGCGGCGGGAATGATGGCGCCTTGGGGGTCCGTGACTTTGCCGGTGATGGAGCCCAGGGATTGCTGCGCCATGAGGGGTGTGAGGGTGGCGGCGAGGGCGGCGCAGAGTGCGAGGCAGCGTTTCATGTTTGGCGAGCTCCTTTGGTTGTGGATGCTGACTTTGGGCCAGCGGCTGAAGATTGTTCCCTATTCTAACGCGGGTGTACGGTGGATACACTTCGAGCGTTGGCGGTGTTTGGCCGGTGCGGTTCGTGGTGTTGATGGGCGGTGGCGGGCTCCTGTTCTCCCGGTCTTTGGGTGGCTCCGGGCGGCCGTGTTCGTTACTGAGTTGTGCTGGTTTCCGGAACGAACCCAGGGTTCATTTCGCGCATGGTTTGAAGCATGCCCAGAAATCTTCGGTGGCCTCGTTCGATGGATTCACGTTCCCGGCGGATGTAGTTGCCGCGCTGGGTGTCGGCGAGGTTTTCGATGACGCTGGCGAGGAGTTCCTGGTGGGTGGGGAGCGATGGCGGCTCCGGCGGCGGGGCTCCTTTTTCCTCGGTGGCGTCGTCGTCGAACTCCTCGTCTTCGTTGGCTTCGATGCCTTCGTAGATGTCGAGCTCGTAGTTGTGGACCATGCCGCGGTGGCCGATGAGGCGTTTGCGTTCGCGGCGGTAGAGGTCTTCGATGAGGGCTCCTTCGGCGCGCTGGAGGCGGGTGAGGCGCCAGAGGTTGACGGCTTCACGCTCGATGAGGAGGGCTTCGGCTCCGGTCCGGGGGTTGTAGTGCTCGGTGAGGAGGTGGAGGAGCTGGTCGAAGTCTTCCTGGGATTCCCAGGAGAGGACGGCGGACTTGGAGAAGATGCCGTGCTTGAAGGCGTTCATGGCAGAACGCTGTTTGCCTTCGGGGGTGATGGGGCCGCGGGAGAGGGCTCCGTTGCGGCGGGCCTGGTCGGAATGGTTTTTGGAAATGGACATAGAACACCTCTGCTGGGAGTGTAGGGGAGCGGGTGTCGAGGGCTACGCGGTTTTTGTTATTAAGCAGTTGATTTCAGGGGAAATAGATTTTTTGGCGGGCGTAGAAGGGTCATGCGGCCCCCCCACGGGGACGCACAACGAGGGATGAAAACGGGCGGGATCGGGGGGATGATGGGGGAGCCGCCGGGCGGTTGAGGCCGGTACTGAGTTGGGCTTCGAGCCCGTGCGTG
>VFZY01000120.1 GCA_016870915.1 Acidobacteriota bacterium
GGTCGAAAGAAGCCATCCGCAGGCACTGGCCCGCCCTCGGAAAGGGGATTCTGATCAAATCCGGCACGGGAGTGAGGCGTTGGTGTAGACTGTTGGGGTCCGGGAGACCCAAAATGGAAATCCCGGCTCAGTAGTCTCTGTTTCATATGGTTCATATGCATCCTCCTAGGTCGGAATTTCCAGCCTTGAGCTTCCGGACCGACTTAGTATACATCCAACCACCTGACTTGCGTTGTCAACTGGGCTCTCCCACACTGTCGCGCTCCAGGCTTTCATTCGCGGGGATGCGGATGGCATACTTCACCCCGCGCTCCTCCAGTGCCTCGCAGGTCTCCGGCTTGGCGAATGCGGCGTCTGCACGAAACACGACCTCCCTGGCGGCTTCTGCTGCCGTTCGATCTCCGGCAGCAGCATCTCTTCCCAGCCGCCGGCGCGTTTGCGGATCAGCCGGGAGACAAGTAGCCGGCGGGGTCAGGGAACCAACGCCACACCGTGGGCTTCCAGCGTCTGCCCCAGTGCCTGCTGCAACCGCGAGGCCGCTTTGTTCAAGTCCAGCCGCGCCGCCACTTCGCGGCGCCGCGAATCCGCGTACTCGTTCTGGCGGGTCAGCACCAGGAAGTTGGTGGACTCGCCGTTTTCGAACAGCCGCTCCTCGCTGGCCAGCTTCTCACCGGCTGCGCGAGCGCTTGCTTCGGCGGCGGCGATACGCTGCCGTGCCGTCTCAATGGACTGCAGCGAGTTGCGCACCTGCACCTCAATGGCCTGTTCGAAGCGGGCGCGCTCCAGCTTTAGCTGGCGCTCGCCGATGACGGCCTGCGCGACACCCGCCTCCGCCGCGCGATTGCGCGGGGTCCAGTCCACGGTCAAGCCCACTTGCAGCGTGGGGTAGTTGCCGCCAAAGACGTTCGATAGAACTGTGCCGTAGCCACCCACCAGGGAGGGCGGCAAGGCTCCGAAGTTCACCGGCGGCAGCGGCGGCAGACCGGCGCGCACCGAAAGTTCGTTCAATCGCTGCGTGGTGGCCCCCTGCAGGGCGCCGAAGGGATTGTCCCCCTGGCGCACCGAGCCGGCGACACCGGAATTGGCATAGCTTCCCAGCAGGTTCACTTGCGGCCGAAGCTGATCGGCGGCCAGTTCCTTCTGCCATGCGACGGTCTGCTCGCGCAGCCCCAGGCTCTTCAACTCGACGCGCCGCTTGAGCGCATCCGCCACGGCTTCGTTCAGTGCCACAGGCGCCGGCGGCTGCATCATTTGCGTTTCCGCGGGCAGAACCTCGCGGCTCCAAATCGGCTCCGCGCGCCCGCCGGCCAGCAGATTCTTCAGATTGTTCTCGATCAGCGTGACGGCCTCAAGGCTGGCATACCAGGTGTCGCGGCGGCGCTCATACTCGGCGGTGGCCGCCGGCAGTTCCACCGCGGCCAGCGTTCCGCTGGCGATCATGCGGCGCGTGCGCTCCACTTGAAGCCGGGCCCATTCGACCGTGTCGCCTTTGACGGATGCGTCCTCGCGGGCCGCGGCCAGATCCCAGTAGGCCTGCTCGACGCGAAGGATCAGGTCGATGAGGCGCAACTGGAAATCGGAGGAGGAGATCTCCACCTGCTTGCGGCGGACGCGGAGTTCCTGCCGGTCCCGGTCAATCTTCCGCCCGCGGGCGAGCGGCTGCGAATAACTGAGCACCAGCCGCGACAGCGTGAACGGATTCAGGCTCACGAACTGATTGCTGGTGCTGGTGCGGGCGTTCTCGAAATCCACACGCGCCGTGGCGCCCCGTTGGGTGAGCCGCTGAATGAAAGAGAAGTTGTTGGCCACCAGGCGGTCCACCAGGCGCCCATCGGCGGCTTGCAGCACGCTGGCGGTGGGTGTGGTGCGGCTTTCGGCCAGAGGCGTGTAGCGGAACAGCGGGTCGAAGGCGCCCCGGGCGCCATTGGCGAAAGCCCGCGCCACAGCGGTGTTGGTCCGCTCCAGCTCGATCTCAAGATTGTTCTTGAGCGCCATCTCCGTGGCTTCGTGGAGTGTCAGGCGGAGCGATTCGCCGGAGATGCCCACGCGCGAGGGGGCCGATTGCCCGGTCAAAGTGGCGGCCATCAGGGCCGTGAGGAACAGTGTTCGCATGCCGGTTACCTCATCAACCCCGAAAGACCCTGCCACAGTCTCCTGGGCGTGAGAAGAGCCCCGATACGGCCCCAAATCCGGGCATTGGCGATATCGTCGAACAGCGAGTACGCCACCGGCGTCACCAGAAGCGTCAGGATCAGGCAGAGCGACTGGCCCCCGATCACCACAATCGCCACCGTGCGCCGCGACCCGGACCCCGCGCCGCCGCCCAGCGCCAGCGGCACCATGCCGGCCACCAGCGCCGCCGTGGTCATCAGAATGGGCCGCAGACGGTCCTCGCAACCGCGCAGAATGGCGGTGGTGCGGGCAACGCCTTCGCGCCGCAGGTTCTTGATGTGATCGATCTGAAGAATGGCGTTCTTCTTCACGATGCCGAACAGCACCAGAATGCCGAGCGACGTGTAGATGATGCTGAAGTTCTCCCGCATCACCAGCAGCGCGATCAGCGCAAAGGGCACCGACAGCGGCAGGCTGAGCAGGATGGTCACCGGGTCGATGAAGCTCTCAAACTGGGCGGCCAGAATCATGTACATGAAAACGATGGAGAGCACGAAGGCGATGAGGTAATTGGTGGCGGCGCGGCCGAACTCCTTGCTGCGCCCGGCCAGGCCGGAGGAGTACTGCGGAGGCATGTTGAGGGCCTCCACTTCCTGGTCGAGAATCGTGATGACGTTGCTCAGCGACTGCGGCGGAATCAGGTTGGCCTTGATCAGAATCTGGCGCTGGCGGTTGTAGCGCTCAATCTGGGCCGGTCCCGTGGCCTCTTCCAGCCGGGCCACGCTTGCGATGGGCACGTTGCCCAGCGTGGGCGAAGGCACGTAGAGCCTCTCCAGCGCGCGCGGCGAATTGCGGAACTCCTTGTCCACGCGCAACTGCACATCGTAGCGGTCGTCACCCTCCCGGTAGGTGGTCACCTGCTGATCGCCGCCCACCAGCGTGCGCAAGGCCGTGGCTACGCTGCCCACGCTGACGTTCAGATCCGACGCTTTGTCGCGGTTGATGCGGACGCGCAGTTCGGGTTTGCCGGCTTCGTAGGACATGTCGAGATCGGCCAGACCTTCCACCCGGCCAAGACGCTTCATGAGCCGGCTGGCGTAGACGTTCAACTGGCCCAGGTCCGGGCCCTGCAGAAAGAACATCAGATCGGCGTCGGTGCCGCCGCCGGAGATGATGGCCGGAAGCTGCACGCTGATGCCCAGGTCGCGAAACTTCTTCAGACGCTCGCGGGCCATCACCATCATCTGCTCCTGCGAATGTTCACGCTGTTCGGGCGGCACCAGTTCCAACAGGACGCTGCCGCGGTCCACGCGCCTCTGAGCGTCGGCGCCGAGGGTGGTGAGCATGTCGCGGATGCCGGCCATCTGCTTCAATTCCGCCTCCACGTCGCGGATCGCCTGATCGGACCCGGCAAGCGAAGATCCCGGCGGGAACTTCACCAGCACCTCGAATTCGCTCTGGTCGTCCTTGGGCAGAAAGTCCTTGCCCACCGCCATGAACAAGGGGACCGAGCTCAGTGTCACCAGAACACAGACCAGCACAGTCACCCAGCGGTGCCGCATCGACCAGGCCAGCATGGCGCCATAGGGCCGCGCGGCCATGCGGAACAACCAGGTGTCCTTCGTCGAACTGCCGGCCTCCACAGGGCCGGCCTTGAGAAACCGCGAGCAGAGCATGGGCGTGAGCGTGAAGCTCACCAGCAGCGACACCATGATGGCGAAGGCGGCGGTGTAGCCGAAACTCGACATGAACTTGCCGACAACGCCATCCATCAGCGCCACCGGCAGGAAGATCACAACCAGGCTCAACGTGGTTGCCAGCACCGCCAGCCCGATATCGCGCGTGCCGGCCACGGCCGCCTCCATCGGTGTCATCTTTTTCTCTTCGATGAACCGGAAGATGTTTTCAAGCACCACAATCGCGTCGTCGATCACAATGCCCACGGTGAGCACCAGGCCCAGCATGGTGATCTGGTTCAGGGTGAAGTCCATGAGCTGCATCAGCGTGTAGGTGCTGATGATGGAGGCGGGAATGGCCACGGCCGCGATCAGCGTGGAGCGCCAGCTTCGAATGAACAGCAGCACGATGATGGCGGCGAAGAAGCCGCCCTCCACAAGATGGCCCTCAACGGCGCCGAACGCTTCCGAAATGAAGCTCGACTGATCCCGGGTGTAGGTCACTTTGAGGTCGCGGGGCATCAGCGTGCGAAGCGCATCGATACGCTCCTTCACCGCCGCGATCACGTCCAGCGTGTTCGTGCCGGCCTGTTTGCGAACCTCAAGCACCACCGCCGCTTCGCCATTCAGGCGGGCCAGGCTGCGGGCCTCCTCCACGCCGTCCTCGACGCGGCCGATATCGCCGATGCGGACGGGTGCGCCACCCTGGCTGGAAACGATCACGCGCTCGAAGTCGCGCGGGCGCTCCACCCGGCCCAGCGTGCGCAGGGACAGCTCCCGCGCGCCCTGATCCACCCGGCCGCCGGGAATCTCGACGTTCTGCTGGGCGATGGCCGCGCGCACCTGATCGATGTTCAGGCCGCGGGCGCTCAACTGTTCGCCATCCAGCCAGATCTGAATCTGCCGCGTCCGCCCGCCGACAAACTGCACCTGGCCCACGCCCGACAGGCTTTCGATGTTCTTCTTGATGACGTCATCCACCAGCTTGGTGGTCTCGCGGATGTCGCGCGTCGAGGACACCGCGATGTTCAGGACCGGCGTGGCGTCGGTGGCCAGCTTCTCGATCACCGGCGGGTCGGCGTCGCGGGGCAGTTCGCGCACCACGCGGCCAAGCTTGTCGCGCACCTCCTGCACGGCGGCCTCCGGGTCCTTGGTGAGCACGAACTGGATGAATACCTGGGAGATGCCTTCGGCGGAGATGGACCGCAACTCATCAATCCCGCTGATGGTGTTGACGGACTCCTCGATGCG
Source organism: Acidobacteriota bacterium (assembly GCA_016870915.1). GTDB lineage: Bacteria > Acidobacteriota > Terriglobia > Bryobacterales > Bryobacteraceae > VFZY01. Next base: position 5,040 of record VFZY01000120.1, read on the forward strand.
CTTGGTCACCTGCGTCTCAATCTCCTCCGGCGCCGCGCCGCGCAGCGTGGTGGAGATGGTGACGATGGGAAACTCCACCTTCGGGAAGAAGTCGACGCTCAGCTTGCGGTAGTTGTCCACGCCCAGCACCACCAGCATCAGGATCAGCATGGTGGCGAACACGGGACGGCGGATGCAGACTTCGGCGAGTTTTTGCATGGCGGGTTCTCCGTTACCTCACCTTGACCGGGGTGCCTTCGGTGAGCGCCGCCAGATTCGAAACGGCCACGGTCTCCCCGGCGGCCAGCGCGCCCGCGGGCGCCTCCACCCAGTCACCCAGTTCCAGCCCCGGAGCCATCCGGATCTCGCGCGCCACGCCGTCGCGCACCGCAAACGCCTTGGTGAGCCCCGCCACGCTGTAGAGCGCCGCCCTGGGAACCACGACGATCGCGGCATCGCGCTCCGTCACCAGGCGCACCTGGGCAAAGACGCCCGCGCGAAGACGGGGGTCCGATTCAATCAGCCTGGCTTCCACCGTGAGCGTGCGCGTCTTGGCGTCGAGCGCCGGGTTCAGTTCGCGCACCAGGGCGTGGAACTCCCGGCCGGGCGCGGCATCGGTGGTGAACGTGATCCGGGTTCCCGGGCGGGCGGCTCCCGTGGCCGGCTCCGGAATTTCGGCGCGCAGACGCAGGGGGTTGTTCTTGACCAGAGTCAGGATGGGAGTGTTCTCTTTAAGAAACTGGCCGGCCGTGGCGGTCCGGTTCGAAACCGCGCCATCGAATGGCGCACGCACCACCGTGTCGCCCAGACGCTTCTGGGCCAGCTTCACTTCGGCGCGCAGGGCCTGAATGTTGGCCAGCAGCGTCCGAAGTTCATCGCGGGCCGCATCCAGCGCCGCCTGGCGGGCGCGCGCAGCCTTCTCCAGTTCGTTGTAGCGCTCCGTTGCGATGTCGCCGGTCTTCACCAGCTTTGCCGCGGCCTCAAGCTTGGAATTGGCATCGTCCAGCAGGGCCTGGGCCTGGCGTATCGTGGGGCTGGTTGTAGGCGTTGCGTTCTCCTCGGCGGGGGAAAGCCCCACGCGGGCCAGGGCCTGGGCCAGGGCAGCACGCGACCGGTCGAGCTGAAGCTGGATCTCCGTGCCGTCGATTTCGGCCAGGACGTCGCCCTTGCGGACCGCTTGACCGAAGTCGGCCTTGATCGAACTGATGCGGCCCGGAACCTCGGCGCTCACGGCCACGGTCTCATCCGGATGCAGGGACCCGGTGACAAACACGGCCCGTTCCACCCGTCGCGATTCGGCCGCGGCCGCCCGGATGGCGATGGGTTCCGGCGCCTTGGGCGTCTCCGCCTTGGGCGCCTCTTTCCTTGCTCCGCATCCGGCCAGAAGCACCACGGCGGGAAGTAGGTATCTCATCATGATTGTGTCCGCATTCCGTCAAGAAAAATGGCCACTGCCACCCCAGCCAGCTGGCCGCGGTCGTAGTGGGCTTTGAACAGCAGGGAAGCCAGGCCCTGATGGGCGATCATGCCGATGAAGGCGTCCGCGGCGGCCTTCGGGTCCACCGGGCGAAACACGCCCTGGCTGATGCGCTCGCCGATGTAGCCGGCCACCATGTCATGGAAGGCGCAGCGCTGCTTGTCAAAAAAGATCTCCGAGAGCTCGTGGCCCTCCAGGCCGCTGTGCAGCAGCAGCCGCACATAGGCCGGATCCCGTTCGTACCATTCCAGGATCACCAGGGCAAGGCGTGCGAAAAACTCGCGATCGTCGGTGATGGTTCGGGAACTGTCCAGCAGGCCGGCGACAAGTTCCAGGCTGGACTCGATCTTCCATTCGATGATCGCCGTGAAAAGATCGCGTTTGGTCTTGAAGTGCTGGTAAAGCACGGGTTCTGAAACGCCGGCCGCCGCCGCCAGTTCGCGCGTGGTGGCGCCGCGAAAACCGCGCTCGGAAAAGAGCTTCATCGCCGATTGGAGGATCACACTGCGCCGCTCCTGGCCACTGATTCTTTCCGAGGGCAGAATGGACATTGGAAGATAGTGTCTGCTAAATTAGCAGTCACTATATTAGCATAGACTAACCAGTCTGGGGAAAACTGTTGCCAGTGGCCAACCCTTTGCGCTATCGTGTTTTAAGGCGTTTTACGCCTGGATAGTTCACCCCTCAGAGGACCAAAATCCGACATGAATTCAATGTCCCAGGTGTTCGCACCTCGTTGCTGCAGCCCCGTCTGGAAGAAAGCTGCGTTTCTGTTGTTGATGGCCGCGTGGTTGGCGTTTGCCCCTTCGCTGCTGGCTCAGGAGCCCCACGCGGGAGGTGAGGCGAATCTCGTTCTGCCGGACCTGGATGGCGCGCAGTTTTTCGGCGGCGTCGGCGGACGCACCCTGCTGATGGGCGGTCTCGCGGTCTGTGCCCTGGGTCTGGCGTTCGGCCTGATGATTTACACCAATCTGAAGAATCTGCCGGTGCATGAATCGATGCGCGAGATCTCGGAACTGATCTATGAGACCTGCAAGACGTACCTGGAGACACAGGGCCGCTTCCTGGCCGTTCTATGGATCTTCATCGCGGTGATCATCGCCTTCTACTTCGGGGTGCTGCAGCATTTCGATCTCACCAAGGTGGCGATCATCCTGCTGTTTTCGATCGTCGGCATCGCCGGCAGCTATGGCGTGGCCTGGTTCGGCATCCGCGTCAACACGTTCGCCAACTCGCGCACGGCCTTTGGTTCGCTGCGCGGCATCGCGTTCCCCTGCTATGAGATTCCGCTCAAGGCCGGCATGAGCATCGGCATGCTGCTCATTTCGGTGGAACTGCTGCTGATGCTGATCATCCTGCTGTTCATTCCGGGCGACTACGCGGGCGCCTGCTTCATCGGCTTCGCCATCGGCGAATCGCTGGGCGCCGCGGCGCTTCGCGTGGCGGGTGGCATCTTCACCAAGATCGCGGATATCGGCGCGGATCTCATGAAGATCGTCTTCCGGATCAAGGAAGACGACGCGCGCAACCCGGGCGTCATCGCCGATTGCACCGGCGACAACGCGGGCGATTCGGTTGGCCCCTCGGCCGACGGCTTTGAAACCTATGGCGTCACCGGCGTGGCGCTGATCTCATTCATCCTGCTGGCCGTGAAGGAACCCACGGTGCAAGTCCAGTTGCTGGTGTGGATCTTCGTGATGCGCGTGATGATGGTGGTGGCGAGCGGCGTCTCCTATTTCATCAACGAAGCCCTGGCCAAGGGCAAGTACGCCAACTCCGCGAAGATGAACTTCGAGGCGCCGTTGACATTCCTGGTCTGGCTCACCTCCATCGTTTCAGTGGCCTTGACGTACGTGGTGTCGTACCTGATGATTCCCTCGCTTGGCGGCGACGATTCTCTGTGGTGGAAGCTTTCCACCGTCATCACCTGCGGTACGCTTGCCGGCGCCATCATCCCCGAGTTTGTGAAGGTCTTCACCTCGGTTGAATCGCGGCACGTGCGTGAAGTGGTCACCTCCTCCCGTGAGGGCGGTGCGTCCCTCAACATTCTTTCCGGTCTGGTGGCGGGCAACTTCAGCGCCTACTGGCTGGGCATGAGCATGCTGGTGCTGATGGGCGTCGCCTACTGGGTAAGCCTGCAGGGCCTGGGCGCCCTGATGCTGGCTCCGGCCGTGTTTGCCTTTGGCCTGGTGGCTTTCGGATTCCTGGGCATGGGCCCGGTGACCATCGCCGTGGACTCCTATGGCCCGGTGACCGACAACGCCCAGTCCGTCTACGAGCTTTCGATGATCGAGACCGTTCCCGGCGTGAAGGAGCAGATCAAGAAGGAGCACGGCTTCGAGGTCGACTTCGAGCGCGCCAAGGAGAACCTGGAAGAGAACGACGGAGCGGGCAACACCTTCAAGGCCACCGCCAAGCCGGTGCTGATCGGAACGGCCGTGGTGGGCGCCACCACCATGATCTTCTCCATCATCGTCGCCCTCACGCAGGGCCTGAAGCCGGAACTGCTGTCGAATCTCTCGATTCTCCATCCGCCGTTCCTGCTGGGCCTCATCACGGGCGGCGCCATCATCTATTGGTTCACGGGCGCTTCCACGCAGGCGGTGACCACAGGCGCCTACCGCGCCGTTGAGTTCATCAAGGCCAACATCAAGCTGGAAGGCACAACCAAGGCCAGCGTCAGCGATTCGAAAAAGGTGGTCGAGATCTGCACACAGTACGCCCAGCGCGGCATGTTCAACATCTTCCTCACCGTGTTCTTCGCCACGCTTGCGTTTGCGTTCTTCGAGCCGTACTTCTTCATCGGCTACCTGGTCTCCATCGCCCTCTTCGGTCTCTATCAGGCCATCTTCATGGCCAACGCCGGCGGCGCCTGGGATAACGCCAAGAAGATCGTCGAGACGGAACTGAAGGCCAAGGGGACCGACCTGCATGCGGCAACCGTGGTCGGCGACACCGTCGGCGATCCGTTCAAGGACACCTCAAGCGTGGCCATGAACCCCATCATCAAGTTCACCACCCTGTTCGGCCTTCTGGCAGTCGAGTTGGCGGTTGCGATGTCGCAGGATCAGGCCACGCTCACCGTCATCCTGGGTGTGGTCTTCGCCTTGATCTCGATGTACTTCGTCTACCGGTCCTTCTACGGCATGCGGATCGAAAGCGGCGAATCGGAAGGCCACAAGTAGCGGGGCAGATCGCGAATCAACAGGTTTTGAGCGCCAAGCACTCTTCCTCGGCAACCAGCGGGAGGATGCGGACCAGCAAGGCCACCCGGCCGCTACGCCGGGAACCGGCGCGATTTTTAGCCCTGGCGGTGTAAAATCGCGGCGGCTGATGTATATTGGTTTTGCCGGGACATACGGACATGATCAGGACCCTGTGGCTTGCCGCTCTGCTCACCTTGCCCATGATGGGCGACCCGGGAATCGAATTCTTTGAATCGAAGATCCGCCCGGTTCTCGCTACGCAATGTTATAGCTGCCATTCTTCCAGCATGAAGGCTCCGCTGGGCGGGCTGAAGCTGGATACCAAGGCCGGCATGCGCGCAGTGGTTGTTCCGGGCAACGCGGCCGCGAGCCGCCTGTTGAAGGCGATCGAACATGCTCCTGGAGCGAAACCGATGCCGATGGGGGGCAAGCTGCCGGAGGCGGTCCTTGCCGACTTCCGGCGCTGGATCGATGCGGGCGCCGCCGATCCGCGCGAGGGAGAAAAACCCGTGGCCAAGCCCGGTGCGGATTGGTGGTCGTTGCGTCCGATCCAACAGCCGGCAGTTCCGCCGCGCACGGGCTGGGCGCGAAACCCAATCGATGCATTCGTCCTGGCGAAGCTGCGGGAGAAAAACCTGGCGCCTTCGACCGAAGCGAGCAAAGCCACGCTGGCGCGGCGAGTCTATTTTGATCTCACGGGGCTTCCTCCGGCGTCTGACGGCCTGGCGGCGTTCCTCGCCGACCAGCGGCCCGATGCGTACGAACAGTTGGTCGAGCGGCTGCTCGCCAGCCCACGTTACGGCGAGCGCTGGGCGCGCCATTGGATGGACGTCGCGCATTTTTCCGAAACCAACGGCTACGAAACCGATCAGCCACGTGAGAACGCCTGGCGCTATCGCGATTACCTGATCCAGGCCTTCCGCGGTGACAAGCCTTACGCGAGGTTCGTCGAAGAACAGATCGCCGGTGACGCGCTGTTTCCCGATGATCCCCGGGCGCTGGTGGCTACCGCGTTTCTGGCCGCCGGTCCCTGGGATCAGAACACGATTCCTCCGTTTCAGCCGGACCGGCCGGATGTGATCCGCGCTTATTACCTCGATCGCGATGACGTCGTGGCTACGGTGATGTCGGCGTTCACCAGCACGACGGTGCACTGCGCGCGCTGCCACGATCACAAGTTCGATCCGATTCTGCAGGACGATCATTACAGCCTGCAGGCCGTGTTTGCCGGCATGGATCGCATGGACCGCGAGTTTGATGCCGATCCGGCGGCCAACCGCAAGCGGCAGACATTGATCCGCGAGTTGCAGGCGCTGGACCGCCGGGATGGCTCGGCGCTCGATCGGATTCGTGATCCCCAGGTGCAGGAGAAAGCCGCGCGTTGGGGCGCGGAGGTGCTGCCGTATCTCGGCACGTGGGCTCCGGTAGAGATCGAAGCCGTGTCGTCGAAGCGCGGCGCGAAGCTTTCGATTGAGCCGGATGGAACGGTGTTCGCACAGGGATCGAGCGTCGAATCGGAAGTCTACACGGTGCGTGTGCGTTCGCAACTGAAACCCATTCGCGCGGTGCGGCTCGAGTTCCTGCCGGACGCGCGGCTGCCGTTGCAAGGGCCGGGGCAGACGTCACTGGGGAGTTTTTCAATCTCCGAGGTGCGGGCGAAGCAAGGGACAAAGCCGTTGGCCTGGTGCGGGGCGAAGGGCGATTATTATCGGACGCGCGGTTGGACTCCGGCGGCAATCGCGGATGGCAGGCGCGAGACGCATTGGAAAAACTATCCGCATTCCGGGGAGTATCGCCACGCCGTGCTCGCTCTTCTCGAGGCGGTGGATGGACCGGCCGGCGCCATCGACATTGAGATCGAACAAAGCGGCCTGGAGCAGGTCGGCAAATTCCGCCTCTCGGTGAGCGCGGAGGAGCCGATTGAGCTTGCGCCGGAGCCAATCGCGGCGATTCTCCGTTCGGCTGAGCGGACGGCCAAGGATCGCCAGGAATTGGCGGCACACTACCTGCGGATCAACATCGAGAACCAACTGGCAGCGCTTCCCGAACCGGACAAGGTGTATGCGGCCTCGACGTTTTTCGATCCCCAGGGCTGGTTCGCGCCGGTGTTGAAGCCGCGGCAGGTGCAGGTGCTCGAGCGAGGCGAGATCGAAAAACCTCTGCGCGAGGCGCATCCGGGCGCGCTTTCGGTGTTTTCCTACTTGCCGGCGAGGTTCGCTTTGTCGAATCCGCATGATGAAGCCGAGGCACGGGCGGCGCTGGCCCGGTGGCTGAGCGACGCGCGGAATCCGCTGACGTGGCGTTCCATCGTGAACCGCGTATGGCACTATCATTTCGGCCGGGGCATTGTGGATACGCCGAACGATTTTGGACGCATGGGCGGCGCGCCTTCGCATCCGGAACTGCTGGAATGGATGGCGGCGTGGTTCCGCGATGGCGGCGGGTCGATCAAGTCGCTGCACCGGCTGATCGTGACCAGTTCGACCTACCGGCAAGCTTCGGCGCCCGATGCGGCGAAGGAAGCCGTGGATGGTGAGAATCGTTATTTATGGCGGATGCCGCGCACGCGCCTCGATGCCGAGTCGCTGCGGGATGCGGTACTGCAGGTTTCCGGGCGGCTCGAGTTGACTGAGGGCGGGTCCTCGGTGAGGCAGGCGGTCATGGGGAAGGATGCAGGCCGCTCGCCGACGGCGGACTACGATTCCTACGATTGGGGCGCGCCCGGCGCGGGACGGCGTGCCATCTATCGGTTTCTGTTGCGCACGCTGAGCGATCCGTTCATGGATGCGCTGAATTATCCGAATATGTCGATGGTGGCGCCGGTGCGGACGGCGTCCGTGGGTCCGCTGCAGGCGCTGGCGCTGTTCAACAATCCATTCATGACGAAGCACAGCGAGCATTTCGCACGGCGGCTGGCGGAGGGCGCAGCGAGTGTGGAAGAGCAGGTGGCGGCCGCGTATCGCGAAGCGCTGCTGCGCGAGGCGTCGGCGGAAGAGATTGCCGAAGCCGCCGCGCATGTACGGCAGCACGGGTTGGCCAATTTCTGCCGCCTGCTGCTCAACTCCAACGAGTTCTTATATGTGAATTGAGGCCTGGAGATGATGATCAGACGCGAGGCATTGAGACAGGCAGCGAACGGGTTTGGCGGGATGGCGCTGGCTTGGCTCATGGGGCACGATCAGGCTGCCGCGCAGAGTGAGTTCAACGGCGGCCTTCACCACCGGGCCAAGGTGCGGCGCGTGATCCAGCTCTTCATGAACGGCGGCGCCACGCAGGTGGATACGTTCGACTACAAGCCGATGCTCGAGAAGATGCACGGCAAGCCGCCGGATGCGCGCCAGGTGGATACGCCCGGGCAGAACTGGGGCGAGTTCATGAAATCGCCGTTTGCCTTCAAGCGCCATGGAAACAGCGGGCGCTGGGTGAGCGAGGTGTATCCGAAGCTGGCCGAGCGAGTGGATGATCTCGCGTTTCTGATGGCGATGACGGCGCGCACGAATACACACGGGCCGGCGAGTTTTCTGCAGAACACTGGCTACATTCTGCCTGGCTTCCCGTGCATGGGCGCCTGGATTTCGCATGGCCTTGGCACATTGAACACGAATCTGCCGGCGTTCATCGTGCTGCCCGATGCGCGCGGGCTGCCCTATAACCTGACCGGTAACTTCACTTCGGGATTTCTACCGGCGCGGCACCAGGGAACGATTATTGAAGCGGGCAAGCCGCATCCGATTCCCGATCTTCACGCGCCGTCGGAGGCGGACAAAGACGGACTGGCGCTGCTTGGGAAGATGAACCGCCGTCACTTGGCGGCATCGAACGGCGATGCGCAACTGGAGGCGCGCATCGCTTCGTATGAGATGGCGGCGCTGATGCAGATGAGCGCTCCGGAGGCGCTGGATCTTTCGAAGGAGAGCGAGGCGACGCGGAAGCTTTACGGTGTCGATCGCAAGGAGACCGAAGATTTCGGCAAACGCTGTCTGATTGCACGGCGGCTGGTCGAGCGCGGAGTTCGCTTCGTGCAGGTCTGGAGCGGCATGGGCGGGGCGAGCGGCAATTGGGACATGCATACCAACATCGCCGAGGAATTGCCGAAGATGGCGGGGTCGACCGATCAGCCGATGGCGGCGCTGCTTAAGGATTTGGGCGCGCTGGGGTTGCTGGAGGATACGCTGGTGGTGTGGAGCACGGAGTTTGGGCGGACTCCGTATTCGCAGGGGGCAAAAGGCGGGCGCGATCACAACGGCGGTACGTTCAACGCGTGGCTGGCGGGGGCGGGGATTAAGGGCGGCGTATCGTACGGCGAGAGTGATGAGCTGGGGTGGAAGGCGGCGGTGAATCCGACGCATTGTTACGATCTGCACGCGACGATTCTGCACCTGATGGGAGTGGATCACACGCGGCTGACGTTCAAGTTCAACGGCATCAACCGGCGGCTTACCGACGTGCATGGGCATGTGGTGAAAGAGATTCTGGCGTAATGTAGGGCGCTTGCGACTTTCTTCGCCGGCTGTGGCGGCCAAAACCACAAGGCAATGGTGGAATTGCGCCAACAGAACGCGGCCTTGCCGTTCTCCCTCGATGAGGCGATTGGCGGCTTGGTCAGTAGCGGCCCACAGAGCTGGCTCCGGCGAGGTGGCCTCAGAACGTTGTCGTCGTCGGCTTGAGCGGGCTGATCCGGATGAAATCCCTAACGATAGCTGGCGGCAATCTCCGCCAGCCCCTTCTTCAGGTCCGCTTCCGTGCGCCAGACACCGCGCGCCATCACGCCCTCACGCCGCGTGAAGATCGTGTCAACATCCTTGCGCGGGTCGGCCCCAAGTAGAATCAGGTCCGCCCGGCGTCCGGGGGCCACGGTGCCAAACTCAGCCTCCTGCTTGAAGTAGCGTGCCGGGTTGATCGTACCGGACTGGAGAATCTCGAAGTTCGCCATGCCCGCCTTCACCATGTCGGCCAGTTCGCGCCGCATGGAAAATCCCGGCACCGAATACTGCTGCGGAGAGTCGGACCCCATCATGATGCCCGCCCCCGCGCGCGCCAGCTCCTTCAATACCTGGTTGCGGATCTCCACCAGCCGGGCGGCCGCCCTGGGGTCGTCAAACACCGTCTGGCGCTTCTGGAACGCCTGCTTCCACGATTCAACCGTGGCCTTCGGCATGTACTCCAGGCCCTCCATTTTGTCCAGCACCTGGGGCGATTCGGCGTTGTACAGCACGCGCCAAAGAGCCATCGTGGGCACCACCCACCCCTTCGTCTCCACCGTCAGTTTCACCAGCGCCGGCAGCTTGCCCATGTCCGCATGCAGCGGCAGCTTGCGGGCCCGCGTTTGGCCGTCGGCGTTCTTCACGGGCGAATCGTCCCCCTCAAGAGCTTCCAGATACCCATCCAGGTGATCGATTGTCGATTGGCCGGCCTTGAGGCAGTTCACCAATCCCACCGGGTCCGGCACATGGCCGCCATAGAGCAAGCCCAGTTGCCTGGCGGTGCCCGCAATCGTGTCGTAGGTGGCCGGTGTCAGGCCTTCATGGATCTTCAACAGGTCGAAACCGGCCTGCTTGTACTCACGCACCAGACGGCCGCCCTGCTCCGGCGTCTGAACCGCGCCACCGGTCATGGCGGGGCTTGAAACGAAGAGCGTGGGTCCAATCAACTCTCCACGCGCGATCCGGTCCCGCGTGGCCGGATGGTGCGCCTGGCCCTGCATTCCCCGCACCACCGTCACCCCATTGGCAATGTACAGGTAGAGCGTGTTCTTCATCGCCTGCTCACCGGCTTGAGCGGGCGGCAGGTGGCCGTGCATTTCGGCAATGCCCGGCATCAGGAACTTGCCCCGGCCGTCGATCCGAACCGCTTCCGAGGGAATCTTTACCTTACCCGCGGGTCCCACCTCGGCGATGCGGCCGTCACGAACCACCACGGTCTGGTTGGAAAGCACCCGGTCGCGATCCATGGGCAGAACGTTCACTCCGGTGAATGCGGTTACGTCCGCTGCCTGAGCTGTGAGAGCGGCCGAAAAGACGGGGACAAGGAAGCGTTTCATGGTGAATCGATTGTACCTCCGGCAACCCTGGCTATTCGTGGCCCCAATCCCGCCATCCGGAGGCTCCGGCTACCGCGGCCCGTTCTCCAGCAGCACTTTCAAGACGCCCCGTTCGGCCGCTCGATCAAACGCTCGTGGCGCCTCCTCCAGCGGCAGGCGATCACTCACCAGGGCCCCCACGTCCACCCGGCCTGTCCGCAACAGGCGCAGCGCCGGCTCAAAGCGCCCGCACCGCGACCCCACCAGCGTGATCTCATGCACGATCACCGGCGCCGTGTCCAACTCCACCGCGCCATGCACCGTCGATTTCAGAATCAGTGTGCCGCGCGGCCGTGTCATCGACACCGCTTCCCGCAAACCCGCCGCCGATCCCGTCGCATCCACCACCCAATCGAATCGCGCCCGCGGCAACTTCCGCGCATGGGCCACCACCTCGGCGCCCGCCCGCTTCGAAATCGCGAGCTTGGCCGCATGCCGCCCGGCATGGAACACGCCCACCCCATGCGCCAGCAGCGTCTGAGCCACCAGCAACCCCAGCTTGCCATCGCCCAGCACGGCCACCTCCGCCCCCCGGGGAATCCGCGTCTGATCCAGAATCTCGCACGCCGCCGCCAGAGGCTCCGTGAACACCGCCGCTTCATCGGGCAGCGCCTTTGGCACCTCACGCAGATTCACCTCGGGCAACGTGAGCAACTCCGCCATCGCGCCCGGATGCCGGACAATGCCAAGCACCGTCCGCCTCGGACAGTGCCGGCCCAGTCCACGTCGGCACCAGTCGCACGCATTGCATGCCAGGTTGATTTCACCCACCACACGCTTGCCAATCAGGGCGGGAGTATCGGCCTCAACCACTTCGCCAACGAACTCATGACCGGGAGTCCCGGAGAATCCGTAGTAGCCCCGGCGCAGTTCAAGATCGGTGTTGCAGATCCCCATCAGGCGTGGGCGAATCAACGCAAACCCCGGCGGCCGGCGCGGCCTGGCCCGCTTCCGAAGCGCCACCCGGCCTCCCTCCAACTGAACCGCGATCACCGCTCCGCCTTACTTGCCAAAGAACACCCCTTCCGCCGTCCGCCGCAGCAGCCACTCCTTGTCCCCCGCACCCAAGAACGGCAACCCGCCGCGGATGAGTTCCACGGAGTCCCGGTAGCTCTGCGGTGGCTGCGCCTGATACGGAGCATCGCTTGCCCACATCAGCCGCCGTGGTCCGAACGTTTCGAAAACCTGCCGGATCATGGGCGCCAGATCCTGGTACGGCGGAGCCTTCCTGCCCAGCGCATAGAACGCCGACACCTTCACCAGAACACGAGGGAACTTCGCCAGCCCGCACAGGGACCGCAGTTGGGCGTCTTCCACCGTGCCCTGGGCGCCCACGCGGCCCAGGTGATCGATCACCACCAGCGTTCCGGGGTTCCGTTCGCACAACGCGGCCACCCAGGGAAACGCCTCCGGATTGATCAGGGGACAAACCGCCATCCTCGCCTCTCGCGCCGCGCGCCAAAGCGCCTGCATTCCCGGCCAATCCGCCCAGGGCCGCTCCGGCCGCGCCGTGATGCGAAACCCCCGCGCGCCGGTCGCGCGCAGACGAACCACTTCCCCCTGCAGTCCCGGGGCATCCACATCCACCACCGCCACCGCCGAAAACCTGCCTTTGTGCCGGGCCACGGTGTCCATCATGTAGGTGTTGTCGAACCGGAACATGCCCGGTTGAATCAACACCGTGCGCTCCACGCCCACCGGCCGCGACACCGCGAAATGGTCTTCCGCCGTGTACCGGGAAGGATTGGCCTGTGCCGTCTCCGGCCACACGTGGATGTGCGCGTCGATGCAGGCGGAGCGAATGTCAGCCACGGCGTTCACTTCCGCACATAGCCATGCGCCGCGCTCCGCCGGCCCGCTTCGCGGTGCGCGTGCCCGGACATCGCATGCACGCCCGTCCCGTCCACCCAGCGATTGTAGAAATTGAACAGGGCGCAGACGGTAGCCGCATAGTAGATTTGCTCATCGGTCCAACCAGCTTCGCGAAGCGCGGCCGCGTCCGCAGCCGCCGTCGTGTGCGGCTCGGCGTTCAACCGGGCCAGGAACCGGAACAGAGCCTTCTCCGCCGGGCTTAGAGCCGACTCTTCCGGGTTCTCAATCATCTGCCGCACAGCCTCTTCATGCACTCCCAACAACTCCACCGCGACCGCGGCGTGCGCATTCGTTCAAAACACGCAGCGGTTCAGCCGCGACGTGTACGCGGCGATCAACTCCCGAAATCCGGGCGAAAGCGGGGCATCCTCGCGCATCACAGCCTGCGTGAAACGGGCCAGATGTTCCGTGGCCTCCGGTAGAAACCCGAACAGATGCCAGATCTGAGGATACTCGGCCCCGGTGCGCCGCGCGGCCTCAATCGCGCGGGTCCACGGAGACGGCTTGGCGCCCATCTCCACCGCCGGAAGAAACATGGGCTCCGGGGCGTTCACGGCAGGTACAGAAACTCGTTTGAGGCGAACAGCACGCGGCAAAAACTCTGCCACGCCTCGGTCTCGCCGGCCCGGGTGGTCATGGCGGCCAGATAGCTCAGCGCGGCGTCGGTCTCGCCCGCGTCCGGCGGGCGCGACAGGGTCAGCAGGTAGAGCCGCTCCACGCGTTCGCGACCCGCGGGCACCGGCCCCAGTTTCGCCGCCAGATGTTTCGCGCGCTCATTCACGAAGGCGCTATTGCGCAGAAACAACGCCTGCGGGGCAACGTTGGTCCGGGCCCGCCCCTCGCTCACCGTGGTGGCGTCGCCGTAGTCGAACGTGGCCAGGAGTGCCGGCACCGAACCGCGCCGCACCGTGGTGTAGAGGGTCCGCCGCGTGAGTTCGTCGGGTTTCATCCGCTCGCGCGCCCCCGGGGCTCCGCCCACGGTTTCATCCAGGGTGCCGTCAATCGCCAGCAGGCCATCGCGGATCTGTTCCACGCCCAGACGAAGGCGCGGAAAATGGGAAAGCTGCCGGTTGGCCGGGTCCGCCGCCGCGTTCACCACCCGGCTGCTTCGCTGATACGCCTCGGAGTGAACAATCAGCCGGTGCAGATTCTTGACGCTCCACCCGCCGGCAATGAACCGCGAGGCCAGAAAATCCAGCAGTTCCGGATGCGATGGCGCATCCGCCATCAGGCCCCAGTTGTTGGGCGTCCGCATGAGACCCTCGCCAAAGTGCCCCTGCCACACCCGGTTCACGTACACCCGCGCGGTCAGGGGATTGCGCGGGTGCGCGATCCATTCGGCCAACTCACGCCGGCCGCTGCCCGACGGAACCGGCGTCTGCGGCCCCCACGACACAGCCGTGGGAAAATGTTTCGCCACGGGGGCGCCGGGCGACAGATGGTCGCCGCGCTGAAAGATATGCTGATCCACCGCAACGCCCTCGGCCACCGCGCTCGCCATCGGGGGCTCCGGCGGCAGCGTCTTCTTCAGCATTTCGTACTCGGCGCGCAGCGCGATCGTCCGCGGCGTCTCCTTCAACGCCAGCGGACCCCCGGGAAGGAACGGATTCGCCTCATCCGGCTTCGGCCGTTCCGGCAGCGTGCGGTCCACCACAACCTCTGTCGCGAATCGCCGCCGCCAGTTGAGCAGGCTCTCTTCCCAGCGGACGGTCAGCTTTTCCTGCAGCTCCGCCGGCTTCAAACCATCCAGCTTGTGTTTGGCAAGCCACGCCTTGTCCTGAATCTCTCCCAGGCGCGGCCGGTGCAGTGCGCCTTCACGAATCAGATCTTCCGAATAGGACTCCTCCAACTCAAGCTGCTTCGAATACATCCGCCAGCGATGGGCCTGATACCGCCCGAACGCATCGGCGTCCAGCGGCGAGTAGTGGATGTAGGAAACCGCGCCCGCCCGTCCCAAGGCACGGAAGTTGACGCTGCTGGCGAAGATGCCGGCCAGCCCGTAGTAGTCGGCCGTCGGAATCGGATCGAACTTGTGATCGTGGCACCGCGCGCAGCCCAGCGTCAGGCCCAGGAACGCCTTCCCCGTGGTGTCGATCTGTTCGTCCACCACGTCATAGCCGGGATTTCCATTTTGGGTCTCCCGGACCCCGACAGTATACACCAACGCCTCACTCCCGTGCCGGATTTGATCAGAATCCCCTTTCCGAGGGCGGGCCAGTGCCTGCGGATGGCTTCTTTCGACCATCGCACAAAAACGAAAACTGACAACATGCCTGTTTCCAGCAGTTCTTTCGACACCTCTCCCTCCCAGCCTCCTTTCTCTCAAGATTTCCACCTCTCCGGGCCGATCTTCACCCCGCCGGCAGCGCCTCGATCCGCCGCACCATGCTCCCGAACAGCCGGCGCGTCAGATGGCTCTCAGCCAACATCAGCCAGTAGTAGCGGGCGTG
>VFZY01000121.1 GCA_016870915.1 Acidobacteriota bacterium
TCAGCCGGAAGGTTGGATCCTGCGAGAGCCGCTCGGCATCGTTGACATCCTCGTAGCCGGCAATCCGGCTGTAGACGGACTGGCGCAGTAGGTCCGCCAGCGGAAGCTGGGTATTCTTGCCGCGCCGTGAGTCAGTCAGGTGTTGGGCAATGAGAGCACCGAAGCCCAGCCGTTCATCCAACTCACGCACCAGGATCAGACCACCATCGGAAGTAACGCGCGATCCCTGGAAGTCGATCTTGAGAAGGCCGTTGAACGAGAGCTGAAAGGGCTGGTTTTGTTTGTCACCCATTGGGTGCTGTCCTCCGCAGGGGTCTTCGCTGCCTTCAAACCCCTATCGATATTGATGCGGACGAGCATCCAGGAGATTCGCACGCGCGGCTCAAAACGGAAATGTGGGCTTAAGCGTGATGGTCAAGGTTTCCGGGGATGAGACGTTGACCACGGCGGTCCAATCGAGCGTAACGGTGCCGGCGAATTCCGTCTTGATCACCAGGGCCTTGGCGTCGGACTTGAGGATGGTTCCGGTGAGCCGGTCGCCGTTTTTGAGCGTGACGACATCCGCCTGAGCGACGGATGCCGTCAGCAACAGTAACGCGATTCGCACGGAACTAGGACTTGGCGGCCGACTGGCGCAACCGGTTGATCCAACGAACCATCAGGAAAACCGAAAATGCAACGATGAAAAACTCGATGCAGGTGTTGATGAACGCGCCGTAGTTCAGCGTGGGGGCGCCGGCCTTCTTGGCGGCCTCAAGGGTGGTGTGCCCGGCCCCGGAGAGGTCGACGAAGAGATTGGCGAAATCAACCTTACCCAGCAGCAGCCCGATGGGCGGCATGAGCATGTCCTGAACCAGCGAGTTGACGATCTTGCCGAACGCGCCGCCGATGATGACGCCGACGGCAAGGTCCATGACGTTGCCGGTAATCGCGAACTCCTGGAACTCCTTCATCATTCCCATTTTGGTTTCCTCCTTTGTGCCCCCATCGAGTTGGGGTGGAAGCGATCATACCACAGGTTCCGCGGTGGGCCACAGGTTCCGCGGTGGGCCACAGGTACCGCGGTGGGCGACCGCTAACGGGGCGGGCCCAGGCGCCAATTGTGCACGGCCACGGCGCCGGCCGCAAGGCCGCTCTTGATCGCCAAGCCTTTGCCGGCGAATTGGCCGTTGGTGGACCGCAGGAGGGGATTCCCCTCATAGACTCGCTTCCAGCTTGAGGCCGCGTCCAGGGTATGGCCGGCGGCAAACGCAACGATCGAGGTCCTGTAGAAGACGGATGCCTTGCCGGGGGGATCCGGGTCCGCGGCTTGGGCGGCCGTTACGGCCATTCCGACAGCGATGATCAGCCCGGCCGGGCGAATGATACGCCTGGGTGTCATGATTCCTCCAATGCATTCCTGCCAGGGAAGGCGGCGGATCATCCGGCCTTGCTGCCGGGTCCGCCAGACAAACAGTGTACTATTCCGTACGGCCAGTTAGGGCAATATCGTTGACGAAAAAGACTAGTACTCCAGGGGCCGTTGTTTCAGTACCCACTCTCTGGCCGGGCGCGAAGCGAAGTCCATTGGTATCCTGGATAGGACCACAGCAACTTAAGGAGAAGATCACCCCATGTCCCTGGACCTGTCACGCCGGAATTTCGTCAAAGCGGCGGCTGTCGCGGCACCGGCCGTATTGCCTGCGCTGGGAGCGAATGAGAAGCTTCGGGTTGGCTTTGTCGGCACCGGCAGCCGCGGCAACCACGTGATGAACATGATGTACCAGGGCAGCAAGGACCTGGTGGAGGTGGTGGGCGTCTGCGACACCTACCAGGGCCATCTGGCCCGGGCGAAGGACAAGGTGCAGTCCACCGAGAACAAGACACCGAAGACCTACGCCGACTATCGCGAATTGCTGGCGGATCCGTCGATTGACGTGGTGTTCATCATGACACCCGAGCATCTGCATCACGCCATGACCATCGCGGCGCTCAAGGCGGGCAAGAACATTTACGTGGAGAAGCCGCTAGCCCACACCATTGAAGAGGGCGCGGAGATTGTGGCTCTGGCGGAGAAGAGCGGCAAGGTGGTGCAGGTTGGGACGCAGAACCGGTCGAATTCGCTCTACGTCAAGGCCAAGGAGATGGTGGCCAAGGGCATGATCGGCGAGATCCACTATGTGCGCGCGTTCTGGTACCGGAACTCGCTGGAGAACAACCCGGCGTGGCGTTACGTGATTCCGGCCGACGCGAGCGAACAGAACACGGACTGGAGCCGTTTTCTGGGCACCGCACGCAAGCGCGGATTCGACAAGCAGCGCTACTATCAATGGCGTCTGTACTGGGATTACTCCGGCGGCATTTCGACGGACCTGCTGGTGCACCAGACCGACATCACCAACTTCGTCTGCGGCAAGACGGAGCCGCTCTCCTGCATGGCATCCGGCGGCATTTACCGGTGGAGCGATTCGAAGGACGACCGCGAAGTGCCCGACACCTTCAGCGCCATCTACGAGTATCCCGGCAAATTCCACATCAACTACAGCTGCTACTTCGGCAATGACCATTACGGCTACGGCGAGCAGTTCATGGGCAATGAAGGCACGATCGAGGTGCTCAACCGGCAGATCCTGAACTTCTACCCGGAGACCTTCGGAGGCAAGCCGCCCTCGCAGGTTGCGGCTCGCAAGGTGATTGAAGAGAGGATCCCGAACAACGACCTGAAGGCCGTGCAGGATCACGTGCGCAATCTTCTGGACGCGGTGAAGGGGAACGGCAAGGTGATCGCGCCGCCGCGGGTGGGCCAGCAGGCGGCCGTGGGCGGCCATCTGGCCACGCTTTCATTCCGCAACAACAAGAAGGTTCTGTGGGACGAGAAGGGCCAGAAGTACCGCTTCTCGTAGGAGCAAGCGATGATCCCGAAAAAGGTTCTGGTGGTGATCGGGGATGCCGCCGAGGCCCTCGACACGATGTACCCCTTCTTCCGGATCAAGGAGGAAGAGGGGTATGACGCCGTGGTGGCGGCTCCCGAGAAGCGTGTTTACTTGAATAGTGACTGCCCCGCTGGAGTGCGCCCATGATCCGGAGTCACGGCACGATCGGGTGGTTGTTTCTTACCGTAGCGGCTTTCTGCCAGCCCAGAGCAGAGGGGCCACGAGGCCGTAGCGCTCCGGGCTCCTTTCAGGGGCTTGTCATGATGAAGTCATTGAGGTCAGAGTTGATCAAGGTGCTGGGGCCACCCTTGAGAACACTCCGATTTCGCGAGGAGGAGGTTGCAGGCGGAAGAGACTTGGTGGGCGACGTGTACGAGGGGCCGCCGGAGATCTTTGCCCTGAAGTTCCGCCGCATCGAGGTGTATTCATATGCGGTCACAGGCGTGATTTGCTCGGTGTACGTTTATTTGGCATATCCGCCCGAGGTGAGGATTGAAGGCCTAAGAGCCGCAGTACCGGGAGCGTGGACCATGACCCGATGGCAGATGAAGGACTGTCCTGGCCTCGCGGAATCGTATCCGGTTGAGCCGTCTTCTACGGGCGACCTGATCATATGGGAGAATCGCGAGAAGGGTTTATCATTTACACCAAGTGCCAGAGTGATTCAGATCCAGGCGGAGCCTCTTGAAACAATCTTTGCCCGGGGAAGGTGTCCTTGATGGCAACGCAGTACCGTCCGGCTATGAGCCCAGCGAAATCCACTGGTTGGCTGGATGATGTGTCGAGCCGGGTGACGTCGGCGACAAAATGGCTCAGGTATGGAGGTGTATGAGTATACATCGGATTATGGCGAATATGGCTATGGTTGGCTATGGTAGTGCCATTCTTGGGTGCGCGAAAGGCATGGAGACGGATTTCGAAACTGGCTCTAAAGTTTACCACCTGGTGATGCACGAGATTCCACCGGGCTGGGATGTGACGCGGGAAGGCCCCAGTTACTATCTGGCCTCCGACATTGCGTTCCGGGATGTCGATCCGGCCGAGTACGCGGGCATGTTCATCACGGGCGGGCGTGCCCCCGAATATCTCCGCTACGATGAGCACCTGCTGGGCATCGTGCGGGCTATGTTCCAGGCGGGGAAGCCGGTGGCCGTGGTCTGCCACGGCGCGGAGATCGTGGCGACGGCGGGCGTGATTGAGGGGCGGCGCATGGCCACCGTGCCCAAGTGCCGCTTCGACGTAGAGGTTTGCGGGGCCACCTTCGTCAATGAAGGCTGCGTGCGCGACGGCAACATGGTGAGCGGCCGCACCTGGCACGACAACCACCTGTTCATGCGCGAGTTCATGAAGATGCTGCGCGCCGCGGCGGCGGGGGCGTGAAGGTACGGCGGACGATGGGGAACTCCTTAAGCTGCCGGGGCCAGGAGTTTTACTGATAGCTTCACAAGCAGAAAGGTTGGGTCTTCATGCGGAGATTGGTGCTCTTGATTTCATTCTCTGTGGTGGCCACGCCCGCCGTTGCGCAGGTGGCGCAGGCCTCGGGCCGCATTACCGATCCGACCGGAGCAATCGTGCCGTCGGCGAACGTGGAAGCGCGCAACATCGACACGGGCGCCTTGCGGCAAGCCCAGTCCAACACGGAGGGTTACTACGCCATCCCCTCTCTCAGCCCGGGCAACTACGAGATCCGCGTCCAGCGCGAGGGCTTCAAGTCGGTGATGCGCTCCGGACTTCGCCTTCTCGCCGACGACAAGATGCGGCTTGACTTCGTCCTGGAACTGGGCACTCTCGCGGAGACGGTGAGTGTGACGGGCGACGTTCCCCTGCTTTCGACGGAGACCTCCGAATTGAGCAAGTCCATGACCTCAAGGGAGTACAATCGGCTGCCACTGATCCAGATCGGCCGCATGCGCCAACCGGCAAATTTTCTCTTCCTCACTCCGGGCGTCCATGGCAACCTCGATCTGAACGGCAACGAAAACGTCTCCGCGACCAACCAGATTCAAGTTCATGGCAGCCAGAAGCAGAACACAGATGGATTTGAGTTTGGCGGCGGCGGCTAGCGAAGGCGGCGAACGCCGGACCGCCGTCGCGCCGGCGCTTCAGGCGGATTGAGAACGCTGTGCGGATCGGCATCACGTGCTACCCCACCTACGGCGGCAGCGGGATTGTCGCCACTGAACTGGGCCTGGAACTGGCTGCGCGCGGGCACCAGATTCACTTCATCAGCTATGCCAATCCCATCCGGTTGGGTGGGGGCCATCCGGGTGTGCACTATCACGAGGTGGAAGTCTCCACCTATCCCCTGTTCCAATACCCTCCGTACTCTCTGGCGTTGGCATCGCGAATGGCCGAAGTTGCCGAGCGGCATGAACTTGACCTGCTTCACGTTCACTACGCCATTCCGCACTCGGTTTCGGCGTTGCTGGCCCGCCAGATGCTGGCCCCGCGGCGTCCTCTGCCGTTCGTCACCACCCTGCACGGAACCGACATCACGCTGGTGGGCGCCGACCCGTCCTATCTGCCCATCACGCGCTTCTCGATTGCGCAATCGGACGGCGTCACCGCCATCAGCCGTTACCTGCGCGAACGCACCTACGACGTGTTCGGACCAGGGCCGCCCATCGAAGTGGTGAACAACTTTGTCAACTGCGATCTTTACCGCCCGGCGCCGCCAGGCCCCGCCGCCGGGGAACTTACGCTGCTGCACATTTCGAACTTCCGTCCGGTGAAGCGGGTACGTGACTGCATTCGAATTCTTGCCACCGCCGGACGCTCCATCCGGGCCCGGTTGCTGATGGCGGGCGACGGTCCGGAACGCGGACCCGCCGAGCAACTGGCTCGCGATCTGGGTGTGGACCGCCAGGTGGAGTTTCTGGGCAAGCAGGATCAGATCCACAAGCTGATTCCGCGCGCCGATGTTCTGCTGCTGCCGAGTGAAATGGAGGCGTTCGGCCTGGCGGCTCTCGAAGCCATGGCGTGCTCGGTGCCTCCTGTGGCCACACGCACGGGAGGCATTCCCGAACTGATTACGCATGGCACCGACGGCTTCATGGAGGAGATTGGCGACATTGAGGCGATGGCCGGCCGGGTGGTGCAACTGGCCCGCGACCCCGCCCTGCGAGCGCGCATGGCCGCCGCCGCCCGCCAGACGGCCGAGTCCCGATTCGCGGCCACGGCGATCATTCCGCAATACGAAAGCCTTTACGCCCGGGTGATGAATTCGGCCAGGAACGCCGGGAACCAAACGAATACCGCTGGAGTCCAATCCGGTGTGCAGTCTTTGCCGGCGTTAGAATAGGGGTGGCTCATCGTGGCGAATCCTGGCCTGCAACTCAGAGCGGAAACACACGACGCGGAGACGCTGACATCTCCGCAGGATGAGGCCCGTGTGTTCTACACACGCGAGTCCGACCTTCTGGTGGAAGGCCTTCGCGCCGGCAGCAACTGGGCCTATGAGCAGCTTCTGGCGGACTATCAGCACCAGGTTTACAGTCTGGTGTACCGGCTGCTTTCGGACCCCTCGGAGGCGCCCGACATCGTGCAGGAGGTTTTCCTGAAGATCTTCCGCAACATCGGCCACTTCCGGGGGCAGAGTTCGCTGCGCACGTGGATTTACCGGATCGCGGTGAATGAAGCCCACAACCAGCGGCGCTGGTTTTCACGCCACCGGCAGCAGGAGGTTGGGTTTGGCGCAGCGGACGAAGGCGTGCCGGCGTATGAGGATGTGATGGCGGCGCGGGGCCGTTCACCCCTGGACCTGGCCTGCGACACGGAAACGCGGCGTACCGTGGAAGAGGCCTTGCAGGAGTTGAACCCGGTGTTCCGTTCGGTGCTGGTTTTGCGCGAGATGGAGGAGTTGAGCTACGAGGAGATTGCCACGATTCTGGATATCTCCCTGGGAACCGTGAAGTCGAGGATTTTGCGTGGCCGCGAAGCGTTGCGCCGCAAGCTTGTGGGACGGATCGAACCGGCGCCGTCCTGGCAGTGGTCACCGGAGCCGGTTGAGGGCCAGCCGTAATGATGAGACACGATCAAGACGATGCGATTCAAACGCGGCGGGTTTGCGAATCACTGCGAACGCTGCCTGTGCCGGAGATGCCGCCCCTTTTGTCCACCCGGCTGCGGGTGGTGGCGTCGCGGGAGCGTGCGCGCCGGTTGCGCCGGGCGACATGGGGCCAGCGGCTGCGAAGCGCGGGAAGCGCCCTGATGCTGAGCTTCAACAATCTGATGCGGCCCTTCGCCATTCCCGCGGCCGGTGGTCTGGCCTCCGCCATGTTCCTTTTCCTGACGCTGGTGCCGGAGGCTTACCCCTTGCGCGCCCGCGCCGGAAGACCGGATGTGCCCACTCCGCTCTCAACCGAGGCGTCGTTCAAGATGATGGGGCCCATCGATATCACTGAGGAAGAGCTGGTGCTTGACCTGACGATCGATGAACAGGGCCGGGTGCTCGATTATTCACTTCCCGGCGGGCAGCGCCCCGGCAAGGCGCTGCGCCGCAGCATCGAAAACACCGTGCTCTTCACGGAGTTCATTCCGGCCACGGCATTCGGCCAACCGGTGAGTGGCAAGTTGCGCATCTCCTTCCACCGCCGCCAGATCAACGTGAAAGGCTAGACCTTCCCGTTTTGGGCCGCCGTTTCGGACAGCACTTCCTGCACCACCAGGGAATTCTGGCTCGAATCGCGCGGGCGGCCTGTCCCGCCGAGGAGGCGTGCGTTGTCGAGATCGGGCCCGGACGCGGCGCGCTCACCACGCATCTGGCGCCGCGGACCCGGCGGCTGATCGCGATGGAGATTGACGGCGCCCTGATCCAGCCATTGCGGGACCGGTTCCCGTCCGTGGAGTTGATTCACGCCGACGTGCTGGGCATCGATTTCTCGCAGTGGCCCGAAGCGGTGATCGCCGGGAACCTGCCCTACTACATTGCGTCGCCGATTCTGGACAAAGTGCTGAGCGCGCCGGTCAAGCGGGCAGTCTTCCTGGTGCAGCGCGAGGTGGCGGAACGGATTGCGGCGCAGCCGGGATCGCGTGATTTCGGTTACCTCTCCGCCGCGACGCAGTGCCGGGCCACCGCCGAGGTGCTGTTCCGGGTGCCCCCCTCCGCGTTCAAGCCGCCGCCCAAGGTGGATTCGGCCGTGGTGGCCCTGACGCCGCACGCGACGCGGCCACCCGCCGGGTTCCTGGGGTTTCTGAGCGCCTGCTTTCGCCACAAGCGGAAGACGCTGCGGAACAATCTGGCGGGGAGTTATCCGGCCATTGCGGGGTCCCCTGAGGCCGCGCTACGGGCTGAGCAGCTTGGCGCCGGGCAGCTTCTCGATCTGTTCCATCGATTGCGGGAAACCGGTTGACCGGATCACCGGAGGCCGCTGCCCAGGCCGATCATCGCGATACCGCTCAGAATCAGGCCCAGGCCGATGAACTTCATGCGCCCCAGGGGCTCACCGAAGAAAAGCTTCGACCAGAGGAGCGTCCATAGATAGCCGAGGGAAACCATGGGATACAGCACCGTGAGTTCGCCCTGCCGAACGCCCCGCACGAAGCAATAGGAGGAGAGCAGAAAGAAGACCACACCACCCGAAAGGTGATAATTCACGAGCAGGCCGCGAGCGGTGAATCGCAGCCGGCCCGCGCCGCTCTTGAGCAGGACCGCTCCGAAGGAGCCGACAAAAGATGCCAGCAGCACCCAAAGCATGGAACTGACGGGTGTGGTCAACGATCACCCCGGCCCAGCACACCCACGCCCAGCACGATCAGCGCCACCCCGGCCAGCTTGTATGGATTGAGCGACTCCCTGAAGAAAACCACGGAGAGCCCCGTGACCCAGACGTAGGTGAGCGCGATCACCGGGTACAGAACGGACAACTGCCCCTTGCGCAGAGCCAGCACCAGAAGAATGGTGCTGATGCCATAGAGCGCATAGCCGCTGACCAGGGGAGGGCTCGCGATCATCTGCCCCAGGCTGGGTGCGGTGAGCCGCGCGGCGCCCGTCTTGATGAGGATCTGAGCGGCGGCGCCGAAAAGCGTGCACGCAAAGACCAGCAACAAGGGCAGATTCTTTTGCAGAAAGGAATTGGACAAGAGGATCGGTCGGACCGCCTGGACTCATCATAGCCCACGGCCGCACTCGGGCATTTTTCCGCTTTTCCTAAGGCGAAACGCCCGCCCGGCCCACTCTTGTCACCGATAGGCGTTGCCGTGCCGCGCGGCTACCATGGGGCTAGATCGGAGGAGCGATCATGGTTCGCCACGGAGGAACCAGGAGGCGGCGGCGTGAGGACGGCAAGGGCTTGCTGGACGTTGCCCTGGTGCTGATCCCATTGCTGGCGTTTTTCCTGGGCATTATCGACATCAGTTTCGGCATCTTCCTCAGGAACACGATGCAGCACGCGGTGCGTGAAGGCGTGCGCTACGCGGTGACGTACCGAACGTCGCCAGGTTTAGGCCACGACGCCTCCATCCGGAGCATCGTGTTGCAGAACTCGATGGGTTTCATCAGCCCCGCGAACGCCTCCGGGTTCATCAAGATCCGCTACTATCAGCCCGACACGCTGGCGGAGACGGCGGCGAACGCACCGGGGAACATCGTCGAAGTTTCCGTGGAGGACTACACATGGGGGTGGATGGCGCCGCTGCTGCGGTCACCGGAACCCTTGCGGATCACGGCCCGGTCCTCGGACCGGATGGAAAGTCTGCCTGGGGGCACCGCGGCGCCGCCCCGGTGACAGGAGGAGCTATGGCTGAACGGATACTTCGCAGGAGAAAACGCCAGGGCGGCGACGCCATCATCGAACTGGCGCTGGTCTCAACCTTTCTGATTCCCCTGATGAGCGGAACCTACTCCGTGGGTCTGAGCCTGGGCCGCAACATCCAGGTGGCCCAGGTGGCCCGCGACGCCGGTCACATGTATGTGCGATGGGTGGATTTCTCACTACCGGCCAACCAGGACATCATCGTGCGTCTGGCAAGCGGCCTGGAAATGACGCGCACCGGCGGCAACGGCGAAGTGGTCCTGTCGAAGGTGGCCTACGTGACCACGGCGGACTGCACGGCGGCCAACATCAGTTCCGCGGCTTGCACCAACGCCAATCAGCCGGTCTTTGTGCAGCGGATCGCGTTCGGAAATACCTCGCTCAGGCCCAGCGCCTTTGGCACCCCTCCAGCGAGCCTCATTCAAACGAATGGCGACATTCTGCCTTCGAATTACCTGACGAACACGGCGTTCCGGGCCAATGGCTTCGGAAGCGTGCTCCCTCTGGCCACAGGGGAAGTGGCGTTCGTGGCCGAGACCTACTTCATCACGCCGGAATTCAATCTTCCGGGGCAGTTCACAACCGGGGGCATCTACGCCCGGTCCATCTACTAGGAGGATCAGCTCATGAGGAAGCGTGCAGGCAGCACGGAACGGCGCAAGGGCATGACTGTGATCATGTCCGCCCTGATGATGACCTTCACCGTTCCCATTGTCGGCCTGGCCATCGACTCCAGCCTGTTCTACGGGGTACGCGCCAGGCTCTCCTCCGCGGCTGATGCGGCGGCCATCGCGGGCGCACGGTCCCTGTCCACCGGCCTCACCATTGAGGCGCAGGAATCCAATGCCCGCGCCACGGCCCGGCGGTTCTTTGACGCGAATTTTCCCACCGGGTTCCTCAATACGTCCAATCCGCAGGTCGATGTCACCGTGCAGGAGGTGGCCAACCGGACACGCGAGGTCACGGTGACCACGCAGGTCACCGCGCCCCACTACTTCATGCAGTACCTGGGCAAGATCAACGCGCCGGTGGCGGCCACGGGGCAAGCCCGCCGCCGCGACATCAATGTGATGATCGTGATTGACCGCTCCGGCTCCCTGCAGAGCGCGGGCGCCTGCGGCCCCCTGCGCGCCGCTGCCACGTCGTTCGTCAACAAGTTCGCCAACTTGCGCGACCGCGTCGGGCTGGTCACCTTTGGCGGCGACTATCGAGTGGACTTCGCCATGCAGAATCCACCCGGGAACTTCCTGACCGGCACCGGCTCCATTCCCAATCTGATCTCAAGCATTGTCTGCGTGGGCAACACGAACTCGGCGGGCGGGCTCTGGAAAGGTTATCAGGAACTGG
The DNA here is from genome assembly GCA_016870915.1 of Acidobacteriota bacterium. Taxonomy (GTDB): domain Bacteria; phylum Acidobacteriota; class Terriglobia; order Bryobacterales; family Bryobacteraceae; genus VFZY01. Next base: position 11,012 of record VFZY01000121.1, read on the forward strand.
TGCGCATCAATGAGCCGGGCACGTTGAACGCGATTCTGTTCTTCACAGACGGCCAACCGAACGCGCTCACGGTGGACTTCACGGCGGCGAACGCGTTGAGGACCGTGGCCCGCGGCTACACCGCGGTCGCCTCCCCCTACACAAGCCTTAGCCGGAGCCCCTGCGCCACCTCCACCAACAAGCGCGGCTGGATCTATACCAGCAGCGGCGTGAGCGGCATCAAGAACGAGACGGCACCGGCCATGCCTCTCTCCACCGGTTGGAACGGCACCTGGATCTCCGATAAAGCCGGCTGCGCAATGAACACGGATGCCTCTTATGTGCACCGCGACTTCGGCTTCCTGCCGCCCACCGACATTTTTGGCAACGCGCTTCGCGACGCGGGCTACAAGTCCACCACGCTGCTGAGCAGCGGACCCGATGCCGGCAAGCTGGTGGCCAACAGCAACACCACATTGACCAACGGCGCCATCAACGCGCTCAACGATGCCGCCCGCCGCATCCGGAACAACGCCACGGCGGCCAGCGAGTTGAACACGGTGATCTATTCGCTTGGCCTGGGGGGCGTGGGTGCGGCCGAAGATCAGCTTCTGAACCGTGTGGCCAACACCAAGGCCAGCCCGATCTTCGACGCCAGCAAGTTCGAAGGGATGTACGTCTACGCGCCGTCGCCCACGGAGCTGAACGAAGCGTTTGCCCGTATCGCGGGCGAGATCCTGCGCATCGCCCAATAGCTGCTGCCCGGTCCCTTCAGTTCACCGCCGGCTGGCGCTGGCGCGCCGAGAACCGCACGGCCAGCGCCAGCAGCGCGAACAGCGCAGTCGCCACGCCAACCATGTGCCAGGTGTGCTGCTTCAGCCACACCGTCGAATGTTCGCCCAGCGTGCGTCCGAGCCAAGCCAAGCCGGTGTACCTCAGCATTCGCGCCGCCAGCATCACCAGGGCGAACTGGCGCGTTCGGACACCCAGGGCCGCCGAGCATACCAGGGGGATCTTGAGCGGCATCGGAATCACCAGAAACGCCGGGATGAAGACCGTGATCAAGCCATAATCCCGAAACCAGCGCTGCCAGCGCTGGCCCCGGTCCGTGGCTGTGTACCGGGCCAGCCAGCGCTGTCCGCCCTTTCGCGCCAGCCAGAACAGGCCCAGGCTTCCCAGCATCGAGCCCGCCACCGCCGCCGCCGCCGCCAACCACGCCTCCCCCGGGTGCAGTGTCGCCACCAGCAGCACCAGGGTGTCCACGGCCGCGGGAATTGGCACGCCCGCCGAATCGAGCAGAGCCAGCAGGAAGATTCCTCCCGGACCCAGAGCCGCCAACTTCGCCGCGAACGCCTTCATCCTTCGAGCATCCGCAGAAGTTCCGCCTCATCGATCACCGGCACAGCCAGCGCACGCGCCTTGTCCAGCTTTGAGCCCGCATCCGCTCCCGCAACCACGTAGTCCGTCTTCTTGCTCACCGAGCCTGTCACCTTTCCACCAGCATCTTCGATCTTCTGCTTCGCTTCCTCGCGAGCCATTCCCGGTAAAGTGCCGGTGAGCACGAAGGTCTTGCCCGCAAGCATGCCCGGGGCCGCCACGCGCTTCTGGTGCGTGAATCGCAGACCGGCGCGGCCCAACGCATCGACCAGTTCCCGGTTTGACTCAACGGCAAAGAACCGCACAATCGCAGACGCCACCTTGGGACCCACTTCCTCGGCCCGCTGCAGGTCCTCTTCCGAGGCTCTCATGATTGCGTCCATTTCGCCAAACGTATCCGCCAGGATCTGCGCCGTGCGTTCACCGACGAACGGGATGCCCAGCCCATTCAACACCCGGGGCAAAGGCTGCTCGCGAGTTGACTGGATGTTCGCAACGATCTTCTCGGCCGACTTCTCGCCCATCCGCTCCAACCCCGCCAATTGTTCCCTGGTCAACCCGTAAAGGTCCGCCACGCCGCGCACCAGACCCTTGTCCACCAACTGATCCACCAGCGCCCAGCCCATCCCGTCGATATCCATCACGCCTCGTGACGCGAAGTGCAGAATGGACTCCTTCAAACGCGCCGGGCAGTTCGTATTCACGCACCGCGTGGCGGCCTCGCCCTCCGCCCGCAGCACCGTGCGGCCGCACACCGGGCACCCGGCGGGCATCCGGAAGGGACGCCGCTCCTCACCCTGGCGCTCGACACGCACCACCTTGGGGATCACGTCGCCCGAGCGCTCAATGACAACCGTGTCGCCGATCTGGAGCCCGAGACGTTCGATTTCGTCCTCATTGTGCAGCGTGGCGCGCGACACTGTGACGCCTGCCACGAACACCGGCCGAAGGCACGCCACAGGAGTCAACGCACCGGTCCTGCCCACCTGCACCAGGATGTCTTCGACGACGGTGGACTGCTGCCGCGCCGGGTACTTGAAGGCAATCGCCCATCGGGGCGCCTTCGCCGTCCAACCCAGGCGCTGCTGCTGTTCCACTGAATCCACCTTGGCCACCACACCGTCGATCTCGTAGCCGAGATTGTCCCGCCTGATGTCCCATTCCTGGCAGAAGGAAATCAGCGCGTCGAGACCGGGGCACTGGCGCCAGTTGATGTTCACCTTGAACCCCATGGCCGCCAGACGCTTCAGGGATTGGCCATGGCTGGCAAGCGCAGGCCGGCCGTCCACCAGCAGCAGGTAGGCATAGAAATCAAGCTGCCGCGCCGCGGTCACCGCGGGGTCCAGCACGCGCAGCGATCCCGCCGCCGAGTTCCGGGGATTGGCGTAGCGGGGCAAACCCTCGGCATCCCGCGCGGTGTTCAGGCGCTCGAAGGCTTGCCGCGGCATGATCACCTCACCGCGGACCTCAAAGGCATCCCAGGGGCTTTCCACGGTCAACGGCAGGGAGCGTATCGTCCGTGCGTTGGCGGTGACATCCTCGCCCTCGGCGCCATCGCCGCGTGTGACGGCAAGGGAAAGCCGGCCCTGTTCGTAGCGCACAGCCATTGACAGACCATCCAGTTTCAATTCCGCCGAATAGCTGTAGACGGCGCCCTCCAGCAGTTCGCCCACACGGCGGTCAAAGTCCCGCAGTTCGCCTTCATTGAGTGCATTGTCGAGCGAAAGCATCTGCGCGCTATGCCGTACCTTGACAAAGCCTTCGCGGGGCGCGCCACCCACGCGCCGGGACGGTGAATCCGGCGAATCGAACTCGGGGTGGGCGGCCTCCAGGCTCTGCAGTTGACGCATGAGCGCGTCGTACTCAGCATCGGTGATCTCCGGGCTGTCGGCTACATAGTACAGATGCTCGTGACGGCGCAGTTCCTCGCGCAGACGGAGGATTTCTTCGGCCGGGACGGGGGCGGACATCGGAGCGTTCTAGACCATTGTAGCGGGCGCCTCCCGCGTTGCACCAGACAAGACGGATACGTTCTGGCGAGGGCGTTCCGGCACACGGCGTCGCACGCCGGGGTGATGTGCTTGAGGCTCCGCCGCGGCTGTCAGGTCCGGGCGGCCGTTCGGCGGCGGAGGAGCGCCGCGGCGAGGCTGATGAAGCCGGCCAGGACGGGGAGTTGCGAGGGCTCCGGGATTTGGAAGCCGAGGACCTTCTGTTCGGTTTTCGGCGCGGGTCCCGAGTGGATAAAGATGCCGGGAGGGCTGCCGGTGTCCCCGGAGGCGAGATAGTCGATGCCGTCGACGAAGGCGACATTCGCCACGTTGAGGGCTGGGGGAAACGGGTCAGGCTCGACAGGCGTGGACCAGACGGGCAATCCGGCAAGACAGGCAGCCAAGACGATCTTTGCCGTGTGCCAAATTCTTGATTTGTTGTTTGGCACGGTTCCTCCGAACCTGTTTATCAAATATTAAACGTAGCGGAAATTCGCGGCAAAGGCAAGGGGAAGGCGAGTTGTTTTACGGCTCCGGAACTACCAGTATTGCCACTGCTTGGCCCAGATGACATAGAAACTGAGGCAGGCATTGGTGACGGCGTGCACCAGAATGAGGTCGCCCAGGCTGCGCGTGCGCACCATCCACCAGTTGTAGATGAGGCCGCAGGCGAGGCCGACGTCCCAGAAGACGCCGTGTTCCAGGGCGAACAGAACGGCGGTGATCCAGAAGGCGGAGCGGGAGTAGGCCCCGAGGGGGAGGCTGAGAAAATCGGGCTTGATGAGATATCGCATCAGCCAGCCGCGCCAGAACAGTTCTTCGAGGATGGGCACCAGGAGTGCCGCACGGACGGTACGGAAGAAGAGCACCATCGGGTCCGCGTGATACTCGCTGGGCAGTGAACTCTTGAGCGTTCCGAGGACCGTGCCGGAGAATAGCTGCCGGTAGCCGGGGAAGAGCAGATCGGGGCCGATCCACAGGACGAAGACGGCCACGCCCAGCCCGATACTACCGGTCCAACTGACAACGCGGAAGGAAAGGACGCGGCGCGAAAAGTGATAAATCACCGCCGTCAGAAAGCCGCACCGGAGCGGGTACTCCCAGCGGCCGAGGAAGTGCAAGTAGTCCGAGATCGACAGGATGGCGACGAAGGCAAGGAATGGCGTCACCCACGGCACGGCCGGGTGCTTGAGAATGCTTTGCTGGTTGGTACCGTCAGAGGTCACGGTTTGGCTCCACGAATCCAGTTGAGGATGGTATTGTACTCGGGCGAATCTTTGGGCCAGCGGATGCCGCCGCCATGGGAGAGGGTCTTGGACCCGAGTGTTCCTTCAGTCTCGGCGCTTGATGTGGGTTTGCGCAGAATCAGGCTCTCTTCCGGTTGGTCAAGGTTCACGACGTTGAGGGCCGATCCGTAGCTGCCGCTGAAGAGGGTGTGTGTGATGTGGCACTGCACGCAAGCGTAGCCATCGGCTCCCCTGGATTCTAGAATCGGCTGAACGTAGCCCCGGAAATAGGCCTCGTTCGGGCGTTCGCGCCGGGTGGCGGCGCTGGGGGGACCATCGCCCCGTGTCGCGGCGGGGGCGGGTGGCGGCGCCTCACCGAAAGCCTTGAGCAGTTCGGTGCGGGCGGGGTTGGCGGGTTGCGAGCGTACGGCGGCGACCAGGCGGTTGCGATCCGGGCCGGGGCTGCCGGCAGCCGCGGTAACCGCGGAAAACCGGGCGTCACGAGTGAGCAGAGCGGCCTGGGTCGCCAGGCGGCGCAGTTCGGGATCGGTGGATTCAAGGAGCGGCTCGATGGCGCGGGCGATGCGCCCGTTGGCGGCGCCGAAGAACACAATCTGCTCGACGTCGTTCCCGATGCGGTTGTAGATGGGGGGCGCGGTCTGGGACCAGTCCGCTTTCAGGTCGTAGATGTCGGCGCGGCGCAGGTGAAACTCGGTGAGGGCGGTGAGGAGCCGCTTGCGGGTGTCGCCGGTGCCGCTTTCGAGCCGCGCGGCGAACTTTTCCGCGAGCCGGGCTTCGCTGGCGAGGCGGCCGCGGATGACCTGTTCCCTGCTTGCTTCGCGGGCGAGCGCGGGCACCCAGTTGTTGTAGAGATAGCGGATGTTCTCGTCGGCCAGATTGTAGATGGCTTCGCGAGTGTTCCGCTCGGTCCAGGGATGCTGTGGACGGTCGAGCAGGTTGAGCAGGGCGTCTTCGATCTGCTCCCGGGCGGGTGTGGTGGGGGTCCAGAACCAGAACTGCCAGAGGCCCTTGATGGCCTGGATGCGGAGAGGCGCCAGATCCGAGGAGGCCATGTGAATCAGCGGCGCGAGAAACGCGGGCTGGCGGGCGAGTTCAGCGAAGTGCGTGGCGAAGATGCGGCCGGCGCCCCAGCGGACGCGTTCGGCGGGCGATTCGAGGGCGGCGACAAGGTGCCTGGGCTCGCCGCCGCGGCGCGAGTAGATCTGGCGCGCGCCCCAGGCGGCGGTGCGCTGAACCAGCTTTGAAGGGTCCCCGAGTGCGGCCAGCAGCGTGGGCAGGGTTTCGGGAAGGGCGAGCCGGCCCAGTGTTTCGATTGCCTGCTGGCGGACCAGGGTTTCGCGATGCGAGGCCGCGGCGGTGATGGCGCGCAACACCGCGGGCGAGGGCTTCTCCCAGATGCCGTCCAGGGCCGTGAGCAGAGCAGAGGGTTCTGTGGGCAGGCTGGCCGGAGGCGCGGCGTTCCAGCCTTTGCCGCCGTCGCCGGGGAAGTACGATGACAACGCGAGGACGGCCATCTGCGTTTCGCGGAAGGGAGTGCGGAAGTTTTCGTAAGACTGGAGCGGATCGAGCCAGCCGCCAAAACTCTGCTGGCGGGAGAGCAGATAATCGAGTCCCTTTTTGACGCCAGGGTTTGTGGCGGGAATGCCGGCGGCATGGAGGGCCCAGAGGGCGTGGCCGGTTTGGAACTCGGCTTCCTTTTCGCTGGCGCCGAAGTTCATAGCCCATTGGCCGGACGGCCGCTGGAGTGCGAGGATGCGGCTGGCGTTTGAGGCGATCCTGGCCGCGTGGCGGTTCCGATCGATGGCGGCCAAGGCGAGCGTCTGGTAGCAGAGATCCACCATGTTCTTGATGGCATCCTGCTCAATCAAGGCGGCGATGGCGGGATCGCGCGTGACTTCCCAGGCATACCAGGCCACTTCGTAGGCGCTGACCAGCGGGGTGTTGCCGTTGGTCTCATCGGGCGGCAGCTTCGTTCGTCCCTCGTAGTAGATCTTGAGATACTCGCGGACGCCGGCGTGGAAACGTTCGCGGCGCTCCCCGGAGATGTTCTTTTCGAAGACATCCAGAAGGTGCGACATCCGGCCCAGGACGTTGGCGGGGGCCGAGATGACTCGGGCCCAAACGGCGCCCTGCTGCTCAAACCCATACAGAGGCCGGGGATTGTTGTAGAAGCGTTCGGCCAGGAACTGCTGTTGCTGGCGCTGCACCACGGGGTAACCGTTGCGGGCGGCGTAGAGGGCGCCGCGCTGCGAAAAGTGGGTTACGTGGCAGGCGACGCAAAGGGAGGTTTCCTGGTGGACGCTGGCCACGCGATCGACAATGCCGCCGCGGCGTGGGGTGTTGGCGTGCCATGAGTCGCCCGCGCCCAGCAGGTAGTCGGCGGCGGCGCGCACGGCTTTGCGGGGATCGCTGTAGGGCGGCGCGTCATAGAGCCGGGTACGCAGCTTATAGGCCGGATGGTTTGCCTGCACGCGCAGGTAGTACGTTCCGGGCGTGGTGAGAAGGCGCGTGGTGAACTTGTTGCCGGAGAGGGCCTGCACTTCGTGAGGGATCGACACCGGGTCTTCGCCGTCGGAGAACGGGAACGGTTTGCCCTGAACAATGCGGAAGACGGATATGTCGACGGGCAGGTTGTCGCGTTCGGCCAGTTCCAGTTGAAAGTGGGCCAGGCGGGGGAGGCTGGAGGTGAATTCGAACCGGTACCAGTCGGTGGAGGGGTCAAGATCGGGCTTGGTCCGGCCGGGCGGGGGAAGGTAGTTCGCGTCGTCGGCGGAGGCAAAGATCACGGTGCCGAGTGTGAGCGGCGTGGCGTCTTCCCAGCGATTGTTCGGTTCGCGTTCGACAGGTGTGCCTTCGGGAAGTGCGCTGAGCACGGCCCGGAAGCGGACGGCTCCTTCGAGCGAAACAGGTTCCAGCCGGAGGGTCATGGGTTCGGAGGCCGGTGCGACGGCGGCATAGAGATCGATGTCGCCAGAGTGGAGGACTTTGGAGGCGAGCGTCTTTTCACCGGCGGTGAGGGTGACGCGGGCCGAACCGTTGGCGCCGAATCCGGCGGCGGAATGGGTTGAGAACTGAAGGCCGTAGGCATGACCCTGGGCAAGGCGCGGCACCGGGATGGACGTTGAGCGAAGCTGTCCCGTGCGCTCCCAGGACGCCGTGGGCCCGGCTTTGAGCCGAGCCGCGGAAAGAGACTGTGTACGGGGCGCCGGCTGGGCGAGCAGCGCCCAGGCCAGCACGCCGGCGGAAAGAAGCATTTTTTGTCTTAAGGGTGGAGGGTTCGGTTACGAGCCGACCTTTGCCATTAGATCACGAATCTTGGCTTCCTCGTCCTTGGAGGGGTTCTTCTTGATGGCGGTGTCGAGCGAGCGGCGGGCTCCCTGCCGGTCGCCTTTTTGGAAGAGGGCCATGGCGAGATGGAAGTGGAAGGCGGCGCGTTCGGGGGAACGTTTCACCAGATCCTGGAAGATGGGGATGGCGCTGTCGGGGAGATTCTTCTTGATATAGATCCAGCCGAGGGTGTCGGAGATGTCGAGGCTGTCGGGCACCTGCTGCTTGGCGCGCGTGGCATAGCCGAGCGCCTGATCGAGGTCCGCGCCCTTCTCGGCGAGGATATAGGCCAGGTTGTTGAGCGCCACCCAGTTGTCGGGAACGCGCTTCAGCACTTCCTCGTAGATGGGCTGTGCCTTGTCGCGGGCGCCCTGGCCGTCGAGCGTGATGGCCAACTGAACCTTGGCGTTGGCGTCATCGGGGGCCAGTTCGGAAGCCTTGGTGAGGGTGGCGATGGCTCCCTGCATGTCGCCCTTGCGGCGCTGGGCTTCGGCCAGGCGCACGGCCACGAAGGTGGCCTTGGGGTACTTGGCCATGTGTTCCTGATAGATTCCGATGGCCTTGTCCAGCTTGTTGGCCTGCATGCTGATGTTGGCCAGGGAGAGGCGCAGTTCCGGCCTGTCCGCCTTGGCCAGTTCACCTTCAAGAATTTGGGAGGCTTCGTCGTAGCGGCCCTGGGCAACCAGGACCTCGACCACTCCCGCGAGCCCGCGAGGATCGGTGGGCGAACTCTTGTGCAAGCGGCGGAAGGCGTCTTCGGCTTCCTTGAACTTCCGTTCGTTGAAGTTCAGCATACCCATCTGGAACTGGGCATCGCGGGCTTCCGGATTCGCCTTGAGGATGGTTTCGAGTTCCGTGCGCGCCTTGGTGTAATCCTTGGTGGCGATCATGGCGCTTGAGCGGATGAGTTTGGCCGGCAGGTTGTTGGGGTCCTGATCAAGCGCTTGTCTGGCCGCTTCGATGGCGTTGGCGAAATCGCCCTTGTTGACACCTAAATTATGCACCGATGGAGACGCGGGCCACCTGAGTGATCGGCGTCGCGTCGGTGCTTGATCGGGCTGTTGACTTGGCGTAGCGTCTTGCTGAGGTGATGTTTTCCGGTGCCTCTCTGTAA